>NZ_JAFLRG010000002.1:2100000-2342177 GCF_017315725.1 Trinickia acidisoli | reverse complement strand
GCTCGGCCATGCCGTGCACGATCTGCACAACGCCCCGCGCCGCGCCCTCCTCCCCACGCCAGCAGAATGCTTCGATGGGGTGATCGTCCCGCGCGCTGAGCGTGAATGCCGTTTCACTGATTGTCATGGCGTCTCCTGCTTCGTTAGAGTGCGTCGCTCGCTCGAGAAAGTAGTTTCGATCCGCGCGGCGAATGTCATAGCGCGATGCCTGTCAGGTCTCTCGCAGCGAATCGAGCAACATGTCGCCGAACTGTTGCGAACCGAGATTCGATTGACCGCCGTCGATGGCGATCACGGTCCCGTTGATGTAGCTCGCGGCACCACTGCAGAGGAACAATGCGAGATCGGCGATCTCATCGCATTCCGCCGCACGGCGCATCGGAATGCCCGACAACAGACGGCGCCAACTCGCCTCGCCGCTCGGCGCGAGACGCTTCATGCCTTCGGTATCGGCCACCGGCCCGGGTGCGATCGCATTGCAGCGCACACCGCGCGCAGCCCACTCGATCGACAGTGTGCGCACGAGCATGTCGATGCCGGCTTTCGCCGCGCAGACGTGTGCCTGCGTCGCGGTCGGCAGTGCCGACTGCACGGCCGATACGGCCAGCAAATTCGCGCGTTTCTCGCGCAGCAACGGCAGCGCCGCGCGAAACGTATTGAATGTCCCGATCAGATCGATATCGATCACCGTGCGAAATCCGTTCGTCGACATCGTGGCCGCTTCGGCCACAAAGTTTCCTGCCGCGCCCGCGATGCAGATATCGATCGGACCGAAGGCGTCGCTCGCCTGATGGAAGGCATCGGCAAGCGTGTCGGCGTCGCGCACGTCCGCCGCCACACCCTGCGCCGTCCCGCCGAGCGCGCGAATCTCCGCCGCGGCGACCTCGCATTTGCCAGCGTTGCGGCCGACGATCGAAATACACGCCCCCTGAATCGCGAAGCGTTCCGCGATACGTTTGTTGATGCCGCTGCCGGCGCCGGTAATCACGGCATGCTGCCCAGCGAGCAGATTCGCGTTGAAAACGGAACTCACGAACGGTCCTCCGAGTTCTGTGTGGTGTCTTGGAATTGGTAATGCGCGAAGCGCTCCCGTAAACGCGCTTTCAGCAGCTTGCCCGTGGCGCCATGCGGCAGTTCGTCGAGAAATTCGACGGCATCGGGCAACCACCACCGGGCCACCCGCTCGCGCAACCAGTCGCGCAATTGCTCGCACGTGAGCGCGTGCCCCGGCCGCAGCACGCATAGCATCAGGGGCCGCTCGACCCATCGCGGATGCGGCCGACCGATCACCGCGGCCTCTTGAATCGACGGATGGCCCATCGCCGCGTTTTCCAACTCGATAGAACTGATCCATTCGCCACCGGACTTGATCACGTCTTTCGAACGATCGACGATGCTCATGTATCCGTCGGCGTCGATCGTGGCGATATCGCCGGTATCGAACCAGCCGTCGCCCCGCGCGGCACGCACGCTGCCCGCATAGGTGTCGACGACCCACGGACCTTTGACGAGCAAACGCCCGCGTGCCTCTCCATCATGCGGCGCCGCCTCGCCTTCGTCGGTTTCGATCCGCATCTCGAGGCCGAACAGCGCTCTGCCCTGGCGCGCCTGCAACCGATAGCGCTCGGCAGGCGCGAGCGCATCGTGCACCGGCTTGAATTGATTGACCGCGCCGATCGGGCTCGTTTCGGTCATGCCCCATGCGTGAATCACGCGCACGGCATAGACCTCTTCGAATTCGCGAATCATCGCCTCACTCGCGGCGGAGCCGCCCAACACCGTGCGCCGCAGCGAACTGAACGAGAGAGCGCGCGAACGCACATGGTCCAGCAGGCCGAGCCAGATCGTCGGCACACCGGCGGCGACGGTCACCCCCTCGCTTTCGCAGAGTTCATAGAGACTCTTGCCATCGAGCGCGGGGCCGGGAAACACGAGCTTGCCGCCGACCATCGGCATCGAATAGGGCAACCCCCAGGCGTTGACGTGGAACATCGGCACGACAGGAAGTGCGGTGTCGCGCACCGACAAACCGAGCGAATCGGGCAGCGCGCTCGCATAGGCGTGCAGAATCGTCGAGCGATTTGAATAGACGACACCTTTCGGGTCACCCGTCGTGCCCGACGTGTAGCAAAGGCCGCACGCTTGGTTCTCGTCGAAGCTCGCCCAGTCGAACTCGTCGCCGAGTTCACCGGCGATTAAGTCTTCGTAGAACAAGAGGCCCGGAATATCATCCGCGGCGTCGGCCATCTCAGCGTTGTCGGACGCACCGAGCAACACGAAATGACGCACGCGCGGCAACTGAGCGCGAATGCTTTTGACGAGGCCTACGAAGGTCGCGTCGAAGAATAGGATCTCGTCGCCGGCGTGCGCGGCGATCCAGGCGATTTGTTGCGGCAGCAAGCGCGGGTTCAGCGTATGGCAAACGGCGCCGAGGCCGGCGCTCGCGTAGTAAAGCTCCAAATGCCGGTAGCCATTCCAGGCGAGCGTGCCGACGTGCGCGTCTCGGCCGATGCCAAGCCGGCCCAGCGCGCGAGCCAGGCGGCAAACGCGATCGTAGGCATCCGCATAGGTATAGCGATGGATGTCGCCTTCGACGCGGCGGCTGACGATCTCCGCACGCGGATGGTTGCGCTTCGCATGTCGCAGCAGGTCGATCACCCGCAGCGGCATGCGCATCATGTGTCCTGACATGTCCCCTCTTTTGCTATGGAAAGCTGATGGAACCGATCATAGACAGATCGTGCAAGCGGCTCTATTCGGATTTCGTCGGTGCGCGCGCAAGCCCTTGCGGCGCGGGGTTATGGGCCATGCCAGCCCGATTGGCACGCGTCATTCGGATCCTTCGCATGCCAAGGGTTAATGCGGCTTCGGCCGCGCGTTTGCCGCCGCTACAATCGCCACGGGGCGCTGCGCGCTTTGCGCTCGAGGCTTCGCCGCTCGCGCCCACGCTGTCATCCGGAGAGTGAAATCGTGACGTTCAGCAGCAAGACCAAACCCATCGAACCGATTGCCGTGCGGCGCAAACCCCGCCAGGGGCGCTCGCACATGACGGTCGACGCGATTCTCGAAGCGGCGCGTCAGCTCTTCGCGAGCGATGGGTTCGACGCCACCAGCACGACGCGCATCGCCGAGGCCGCGGGCGTCAGCGTCGGTTCGCTCTATGAGTACTTCACGAGCAAGGAAGCGCTTGCAGCAAAACTCATCAAGCGGCACTGCGACCATCTGCTGGAGCTGTACGCGCAAGCGTTCAAAGCCGTCGAAGGTCAAGGCATCGAGGCCGCGGTGGCGGCCTGGGTCGATACGACGATCGATGCCTATGCGGAAGACGTGGCACTTCAGCGCGCGCTGCTCGAGCAGATCGGCCGCGTCAGCAAACTGCGGCACCTGAGCCGCGTGTCGCTAGCCATCACCGACTTGCTCGAGCAGGCCTTGCAAAGCTGTGGCGAACCGATTCAACGTCCGAACATCCATCTCGCCGCGTTCATCGTCGAATCGGCCGTGGAGGCGCTCACGCATCGGTCGATCCTTTATGCGCCCGAGTTGTTCAGCTTCGAATTGCGGCGCGACCTGAAGATCATGGCGACGCAGTATCTGCGTACGCCTACGATCGGATTGGGTGCGCTCGTGCCTTGAGCGTCAGGGCTGCTTTTCATGCAGGAGTCAGTGATCGACGACCGACGATTCAGTCCGCGCCACGACCAGCACCGTGCATCCCGTTGCGGACGAGGTGCTATGCCGTGAGCCGGCAGGGTAAGACACCGTCGTTCCCGGATGGAAGTCGGTACCGTCGTCGTCGGTAAACACGCCGTCGAGAATCATGATCAATTCCGTCGAGTCGTGCCGA
Organism: Trinickia acidisoli; assembly: GCF_017315725.1. Taxonomy (NCBI): domain Bacteria; kingdom Pseudomonadati; phylum Pseudomonadota; class Betaproteobacteria; order Burkholderiales; family Burkholderiaceae; genus Trinickia; species Trinickia acidisoli. Next base: position 2,338,333 of record NZ_JAFLRG010000002.1, on the reverse strand, counting down.
TGTTCGAACGAGCGGGCACCGGGCTCGAGTCGCATCCAATAGCTGCTCCACGCACCGCTTTCGTCCTTCGCCACCGGAATCCAGAAAAAACCGGGCAGCACGGCATCGCCGATCTTCATTGCACGCCAATCGCGCTCATCGATCGAATAGCAGCGCCGCCCTTCCTTCACCTTCAATCCCGCTAGCGCATGCGGTTCATCGTCGATAGGGTTTGTAGTCATTCGTATCGTTTCCTTTAGGAATTAAGAGAGAGAAGCGTCGATTTGCATGCAGCGTCATCCATGAAATCTTTCCTGCACGCCGATCAAGTGGCAGCCGACACCAACGCATGATTCGGCAGTCGTGCCATACGAAACGCATGCGGCGATTCGCCGAATTCCTTTCTGAATTCACGCCCAAGATGCGACGCATCGGAGAAGCCGCATGACGTCGCGATATCCGCAACCGTCCTATCCGAGCTCGTCAGCAGCCAAGACGCCATCCGAATCCGAATCTGCCGTCCATATGCGTTCGGGGATTTCCCCGTTTCGGCGGTGAAGAGACGCTCGAGTTGCCGCGCCGATACCTCGAGCCGCTGGGCAAGCTCCGCCAGGCTCAAGGGTTGGCCGATATGCTGCTCCATCAGAAGGATCGCTCGCCTCACCTTGGGATGCGTGGCGGGTTCGAGCCCTGGCGGATAGGGCTGGGGGGCATGCCCCTTTTGAGCGTCGTCCACGAGCAGGATGCGAAGGGCCTTTCGCACGATCGTCGCTTCCACATGCCGTAGCAAAATAGCCGCAGCCACGTCGATCGACGCCCGTCCCCCGGAGCATGTGATGCGTCGCCCGTCGATGACGAAGAGCCGGTCCGCAACGAGCTTGCGTTCATCGGCTTGCGGAAAACGCTCGACAAAATCCCAGTAATGAAACCAACTCACGCATAGGCGATATCCGTCCATGACACCTGCTCGCATCAAGGCGAACACGCCTGTGCAGATGCCGACCAGCGTCGCCGACGTATTGGCCGCGGCGCGAATGAATCGCAGCGTGGCCTCGCTGGCCGATGAGCCCGAATGGAGCAAGCCCCCCACGACGACGACATAATCGAACGGCCCGGCCTCTTCGTACGTCGTCCAAGGCGTGATCTGAATGCCGCAGCTCGCTCTAACGGGAATGATCGACTCGGCAACGATGGTCCATGAGCAGCGAACCGGTCGGCTCATATCGCCTTCGTCGCTCGCGAGGCGGAGCAGATCGACGAAGCCGGAAAACGCGGTCAACGTAAAGTTGGGCAACAGCACGATCCCAAAGCGAATCCTCGGAGTAGGTTCGGTTTTGGATTCGATCGAGGAATTGCGCATGGAGCTGCCTGCAACGCGGTATCTGTATGCCCTTACTCGACGATGCCGGCTTCAGCGTCGCGCCATTCGCGCATCATCGCGCCGACCTCTTCGGCGAGCCACTCGCGGAAGTGCAGATATTCCGGGCGGAGCTTGGCGTTCTTGTGCGTAATCAAATAGTGATGGCGGTCGTGAAACACGAGCGCGTCCTGAACCGGCCGAACGAGGCTTCCCTGCTCCACCTGGCGATGCACCAGATGATGCCAGCCAAGCAGCGTCCCCTCGCCCGCTTCAGCTTGTGCGACGAGTAGCCGATAGTCATTGCTCTCCAGATGATCATCGCCCGCCAGCACGTCGGAGCTATCGCTCTGCTGAAACCAGTTGCGCCATACGCGCCAGTCGACATGCTCGCAAACTTGCGCGCGCCCTAGCAGGGAAAGATTCAACGTCGGATGCAACAGAAGGTCCATCGGTTTCAACGATCTACCCTGAAAGCGACGCTCATAGAACGATGGGCTGCATACCGGATAAACGACGTCGTGAAAAAGCGGCTCCACTTCATACTCCGCTTCGCGCGGCGGAATTTTGGTGATGATGACGTCGGGTTCCATGAGCCCATCGAGCTCCATGAAATGCTCGGTCACCATCACGTGCAATCGGATATCCGGGTACCGCTTGCGGAACATGGGCAATCTAGACGACAGCCACAGTGCGGAGAACGTGTGGGAGACGCACACCGTCAGCGCGTGCTTATCCGTGCGCCGCACGGCCTCGGCCGCTTCCGCGATGTTCATGATCGACAGATACGACGCGTTGTAAAGAATGCGTCCGGCGTCGGTCAGCGCGATGTGTCTTCCCGAGCGCTCGAAGAGCGCGACGTCGAGTGAATCCTCCAGTTCTTTGATTTGCCTGCTGATCGCAGCCTGGGTGACGCACAGCACCTCGGCAGCCTGCGTGAAGCTCTCGTATCGCGCCGCCGTGACAAAGCATCTCAATGCCCTGAGCGACGGCATCTGGGCGAGAAGTCTGTCAGCAAACAACTGCTTTTTTTGCATGGCCACCACCTAATAAGCGCACACCCGAGAGATTCGAGGGTCGGAGACGTATAAAGCGGTCGCATTGTCCCTTGATAAGGCGGCCGTCGTCCATCGGTCGACGAACACTCGGAACGAGAACAGTTTGCTAGCGACCCCACTTTCTGGCAAGAGATCAACGCCAGGCCAACTCAAGGTCGACGCCGGTGACGCTTCCGTGCGCTACACGCTGGCTGCTATCCGCCTACCACCTACGCTGCCAACGCTTTCCGCAAGAACGATCGACCCAACCTCCCAAGCTGGGCCGCCGATCACGCGAACCACCTTCATTCCAGCTTCAGCCAGGTGGTTTTCAGCTCGCAATATTGATCGTGTGCGTAAATCGATTTGTCGCGGCCGCCGAAGCCCGACTGTTTGAAGCCGCCGAACGGCGTGGACAGATCGCCCTCGCCGAAGCAATTCACCGTGACCGTCCCCGCGCGGATACGCGCTGCAATCTTGTGTGCTTGATTGACGTTGTCCGTCCACAATGATGCGGCCAGCCCATAGCAGGTGTCGTTGGCGATTCGAACGGCATCATCGACGTCGCTGTATTCGATGAAGCACAGGACCGGACCGAACACTTCTTCGCGCGCAATCGTCATTTCAGGCGTGACGTTATCGAAGAGGGTCGGCTCGACGAACCAGCCGCCGCTCTCAGTCAGCGTAGCCTTGCCGCCGCACACCAACCGCGCGCCTTCGGCCTTCGCCTTCTCGATGTGCGCGAGCACTTTTTCATAATGCTGGCGCTCGATCAACGAACCGAGTTTCACAGCGGGGTCGAGCGGATCGCCGGTCTTCCAGCCCTCGAGCACGCCCTGAACTTTCCGCAGCAATTGCGCCTTCATCGCCGCCGGCACGAGGATACGTGACCCGGCACTGCAATTCTCGCCCATGTTCCAGAACGCAGCGGCAACTGCGTTCTCGGCAACGGGGTCGAGATTGGCCACGTCCGGCAGAACAACCTGAGGATTCTTACCGCCGCACTCGAGTACGACACGCTTCAGATTCGTATCGGCGGAGTACCGCAGAAAGCGCTTGCCCGTTTCCGTGGAGCCTGTGAATGCGACGAGATCGACATCGGCGTGACACCCGAGCGCCTGCCCCGCGCCTTCGCCGAAACCCGTGACGACGCTAAAGACGCCTGCGGGCACCCCCGCTTCCAATGCGAGGTCGGCGATACGCAACGTCGACAACGAGGTCTGCTCGGCAGGTTTCACGATGACACTATTGCCGACGGAAAGCGCCGGGCCAATCTTCCAAGCCAGCATGAGCGCCGGGAAATTCCACGGCAGCACGGCGCCGACCACGCCGATCGGCTCCCGCGTGATCATGCCGACGACGTTCGGACCGGAGGGCGACAGTGCGTCGTAGCGCTTATCGGTGGCCTCCGCGTGCCAGCGAACGCATGCCGCCGAATCGGGGATGTCCAATCCGAGGCATTCGCTGATCGGCTTGCCCGCTTCGAGTGCTTCGAGCAGCGCAAGCTCCTCGGCGTTTTCCTCGATCAACTGCGCGAGCCGGAGCAAAACAGCTTTGCGCTGGGCCGGCGTGGCTTTCGACCAAACGCCACGCTCGAACGCTTCCCTAGCCGCGATGACGGCGCGATCGACATCTTTCGCATCGCACTTGGCCACATCGGCCAACACTTTGCCGGTCGACGGATTGAGCGTACTAAACGTTTCGTTCGAAACGGCCGCACATCGTTGCCCGGCAACGAAAGCGCGACCGTCCAGCCGTAGCGCTTCCGCTCTTTGCTTCCATTCCTGATGAGTCGCCATCGTCTCGTCCTTGAAAATTAAAGCTCGGCCCCTGCCGTGAATTCCTTGACCCAGATCGCGGCCGATACCGCCACGTCGGCAATGGGACGGGCGGGCAGCGAACGCGGATGCGGCTGATTCAGAAGCTGAAGCACGAGGTCGTTCGACTGCCCAAGCGCGTACTCCGCAATGAGCTTGCCCGCCGCCGACCCTCTGCTCAAGCCGAGACCGTTGCAACCGACGGCTTCGAAAACACCATCGCCTCGCTGTCCAAAAAGTGCGCCGTTGTTGGCGGAGAGACACAACGGCCCGCCCCACGTACATTCCAACTCCACGTTCTCGAGCATCGGAAAGCGCCGATCGAAGGAACGTCGATGCAGGCTCTTCGCTTTCGCGAGATCCGCTTGAGACACTTCGAGGTTAGGTCTGAATGCGAAGTGATTGCGAACGCAAATGCGGTCCGTGATCAAACGGCGCACGGTGGTGCCCATCGGATCGGCCGGAATCAGCGCCCATGATCGCGTGCCCCCCAATTTGCTCACCTCGTCGGCATTCATCACGCGCGTCAACGACGCGAACGTATAAACGGGCAACAAACCATTCGGATGCCCTCCAAACGTCGCCGCATAGGCATTCGTGCAGAGCACCACCCGCTTCGCCACGATCTTGCCGCGCTCGAAGGTCAACACTTTCGCCTCGCGACCGTCCCCGATCGCCTTCACGGCGCTCATCTCGAAGACCTTGACGTTCGCCGGCAACGTCGCCGCAAGGCCTCGCATCAGCGCAGCCGGTTGAACCGTACTGCAACCGGGCGTAAAGAGCGCGCCACGATAGAAGCCGGTACCGGTCACCTTTTCGATCGCGGCTTCGTCGAGCCATTCGAAACGCTCGCCGATACGATCCAAGCCCTGCGCGAAGTGCAAAAGCGCCGCCTGTCCCTTCTTGTTGACCGCGGCATGAAACTTACCGTCGTCTCGCCAATCGCAATCGATGCCGTGCTGACGGACGATCGAGCGCACATAGTCGATGCCGTGACGTTGCAGCCGTACGTCCGCCTTATCGGCGTCAACGCTGCGCGAATAGCTCTCGCTGCTGATATCGTGCGGCAGATCCACGAAGAAACCGGAATTGCGCCCGGCGGTCGTGCGTCCGATGCGGTCCGCCTCCACGAGTGCAATCGAAGCGCCGGGCGCGAGCTCGGCCAAGCGGCGAGCCGCGGAGAGGCCCGTCATGCCGCCGCCGATGACGACCCAATCGAAGCGATGCTCCGACGACACCGTCAGTGCCGGGGCCGGCGGCGGCAAGCTTTCCCACCATCCGTTCACGCCATCGGGTGCGGGAAACCGCGCGAATTCCAGTTTCGAGGCCATGCGAATTATCGATCGTTGCGCAACATCGGTTCGACGAGCGTTGCAAATGCGCTGCGCTCGTCGTTGGAAAGCGCGCCGAGCGGCGCGCGTGCAACGCCGACGGGGACGCCTGCCAACTCACAACCGTAGCGAACGTACTGGATGAACTTCCCACTGCGCTCCAGTAACTCGAGCACCGGCAGCAATTGCGCCATCAGCTTGCGCCCCAGCGCGAAATCGCCTTTCTCGACACACGCATCGAAAAGTTCGGTGTGCGCCTCCGGCAAGAAATTCGAGGCCCCGCCAACCCAACTGCGCGCGCCCCACGCGAAAAATTCGAGCGCCTGATCGTCCATGCCGCAGCTCAGCACTAGCCGACCTTGAAAGTGAGTAGCAAGATGATGCAGATGCGCGATGTCCCCCGTGCTCTCCTTCATGGCGATGAAGTTCGGGCGTTCGAGCAGTGCGGCCAGAACACCGTCGCCGATTTCCGTCCCAGTTCGGGCCGGGAAGTTGTAGAGCATGATGGGTAAGTCGAGTGCGTCGTCCACCTTCAGAAGATGGGTGAGCAACTCTTCCTGCGTAGGCTGCGCGTAGTACGGTGCGGCAACCAGCAGGGCCTGCATCCCGGCGCGCTTGGCCGCCTTGCCGAGTCGAATCACTTCCTGGGTGGTGGTCGCATTGATGCCGGCGGTCAAATACGTTTTGCCGCCGGCTGCCTCGGCAACCGTGTCGAACGTCTTCACGCGTTCCTCGAAACTCAACGCGTAGTATTCGCCCGTCGTTCCGCCCACGCCTAAGCCCGACACACGACGGGCGAGGTCGGCGGCGTGCTTGCCGAGCAAGTCATGATCGATTTCCCCATCCGCCTTGAACGGGGTCACCAGCGGAGTATGTACGCCCTCGAAGCTCATTTCGGTATCTCTCTTCAGTGATCTTCAAACAAGTAATTTGGAAGGAAGCGTGTGCCAGTCATGGTTCGTCGCGTCCGTGATTCACATTCGCCTGTCACACGACATCCACCGCATGCGAATAGATCGGGAACTGGCTGCAGAGATCTCTTACGCGGCTGCGCACGGCGCGCTCCACCTTCTCGTCGCCGGTGGGCTCGTGCTCGAGCGCCGACAACACTTCAAGAATCATTTCCCCGACCTGCGCGAACTGAGCCGCGCCGAATCCGCGTGTCGTGCCGGCCGGCGTGCCCAGCCGAATGCCGGAAGTCACCGTCGGGTTTTCCGTATCGAACGGGATGCCGTTCTTGTTGCAAGTGATACCCGCGCGTTCGAGCGCCTTCTCGGCCTGCGTTCCGGTGATTCGCTTCGCGCGCAAATCGACGAGGAGCAAATGATTGTCGGTGCCGCCCGTCACGAGATTCAGCCCGCCCGATTGCAGGACGTTGCCGAGCGCTTCGGCGTTGCGCAGGACTTGATCGATGTAGAGCGCGAACTCGGGCCGAAGCGCTTCGCCGAACGCCACGGCCTTGCCCGCGACGACGTGCATGAGCGGCCCGCCCTGCAATCCGGGGAACACGGCCGAATTGATCTTCTTGGCGATGTCGCCGTTGTTCGTGAGAATGAAGCCGCCGCGCGGTCCGCGAAGCGTCTTGTGCGTCGTCGACGTCACCACATCCGCGAAGCCGATCGGATTCTCGTGTCGCCCAGCCGCCACGATGCCCGCGATATGCGCCATGTCGACCATCAGCATGGCGCCCACGCTATCCGCGATGTCCCGGAACGCCGCGAAATCGAGCGCTCGCGGATAGGCCGAGTAACCCGCGATGATCAGCTTCGGACGGCTCTCTTGCGCGAGCCTGCGCAGCTTGTCGTAATCGATCCGGTACGTTTCCGGGCTCACGCCGTACTGCACCGCGTTGAACCACTTGCCGGACAGCGCGGGACGCGCACCATGCGTGAGATGCCCACCGGCGTCCAGCGACATTCCCATGACGGTATCGCCGGGCTTGACCAGCGCGAGCATCACGGCGCCGTTCGCTTGTGCGCCCGAATGCGGTTGCACGTTCGCATAGTCGGCTTCGAAGAGCGCTTTGACGCGATCGATCGCGAGCGCCTCGATTCGGTCGACGTGCTCGCAGCCGCCGTAATAGCGCTTCGACGGATATCCCTCGGCGTACTTGTTGGTCAGTACCGTACCTTGTGCCTCCATCACGGCAGCCGAGACGATGTTCTCGGAAGCGATCAGCTCGATCTGGGTTTGCTGGCGGCGCAATTCGAGTGCGATCTCCGATGCGATGACGGGATCACGGCCCTGGAGCGTTTCAGAAAAAAAGCGCGCGTGTTCGTTCACTGGTCACTCCCGAAGGCGATTACATGGGTTCGATTTACTGCTGCAACCAAGCTTTCAGCTTGTCCGGATGCGCGTCGACGAATTTCTTCGCCGCTGCCGCATAGTCGTTCGTACTGTTGCCGTCGAATTCGATGGCCTCGACATCGGCGAGCGTCAGCTTGAAATGCTTGAAGAACACGTCCGCACGAGGAAACTTACTGGCGAACTGCTTGGACGCGAATGCGTGAATCTGTTCCTCGCCGCCCAACGTGCCCTTGGGGTCCTTCAAATAGCGCATATGCCACTTTTGCCAGAGCCAATGCGGGCTCCAAACCGTGGCAACAACCCATTGCTTGGATTGATAGGCGCGCGATACGGCGGCCAGCATCCCGGCTTCGCTAGAAGATTGCAGGTGGTAGTCGGATAGGCCATAGGACTGCATCGTCTTCTCCGACGCCTGCATCAAGCCCGCTCCCGGCCCGATTCCCTGAATCGTGCCGTCGAGCTTGCTCTTGACGTCCGGCTTGTTCAGATCTGAGATCGACGACAGTTCGGATTCCGGCACGTACGCCGGCACGGCCCATCCGTTTCTACCGCCGGTATAGATGATGCCGACGTCGTCCAAATCATTCTTGTACTTTGCGTAGTACACCGCATGCGTGACGGGAAGCCATCCGCCCACCATGATGTCGAGGTCGCCGCGTGCGACGCCTTCGAACTGAATGCCGATATCCGCATTGACGAACTTGACCGGCTGGTTGAGCTTGGTTTCGAGCACGTACTTCGCGACGTTGGCCGTGGCCAGGACATCGGCCCAATCCGTGATCGCCAATTTGATCGGTTCCGCTGCCGCGGCGGATCCCACCCCAAGGCTCAAAGCAGCGAACGCCGATATCGCAACCTTGGCGATGAGCGATCTGAAAACATTGCCATTCATTTAGGACTCCTAACTTGATTTGTGTGGTTTTGAACCATGTCACCGGTACTGCCACGTCGAGTCTGCGGTCTCCCGCCCTTCACCTTCCTCAGCTATCGAGCCGCGCGCCTGCACCTTGCCGTCAAGTACGCGCCGCCGCGTCGCTTTTTACGCCGGACTTCGCCGCCCTGGCAGCGGGCCGCGCCTTCTTCGACTTCACGCCGAACGTCTCGGTCAATCGATCCAGCACGATCGCGAGCAGCACGACGCCGAGCCCGCCTTCGAAGCCGATGCCGATGTCGAGGCGTTGGATGCCGCTCAGCACATACTCGCCGAGTCCGCCGGCACCGATCATCGAGGCGATCACCACCATCGAGAGCGACATCATGATGGTTTGATTGACGCCGGCCATGATCGACGGCATCGCGTTCGGCAGTTGAATTTTCCAGAGCAGTTGTGCATCGGTGCTGCCGAACGCACGCCCAGCCTCCAGCAGTTCTGCTCGCACTTGCCGAATACCGAGCGTCGTAAGGCGCACGACGGGCGGCATGGCGAATACCACCGTGGCGATCACGGCGGGCACTCGGCCCAATCCGAACAGGATGACGGCCGGAATGAGATAAACGAACGCCGGCATCGTCTGCATGAAATCGAGCAGCGAGCGCAGAATCAGTTCGACCCGATTGTTGCGGGCACCCCAGATACCGAGCGGCACGCCGATGATCAAACTGAAAACCGTGGCCGCAACCACGAGCGCCAGCGTCGAAACCGTTTGCGGCCAGAGTTTCATGTAATGAATGAGCAACAGCGCGAGCCCCACAAAAATCGCAAACGCGATCCCTCGGCGCCAGAGTGCGAGCGCCACCAACGCAACGAGCATGACGACGAACGGAATCGCTCCTAGGCCATTCTCGAGCAGCTTGACCACCGCCCCCAGCCCCGCCGAAAACGCATTGAAGCCGCCCTGGAAATGATTGAACAGAAAGTTGACGGCGCTCTCTGCAAACTGGCCGACGATCGAAGAATTCATGCTGCCCTCCGCTCCATCACTTGCTTGAGTATCGTCCTGCACGACACGATGCCCGCGAGCCCCCCGGCCGCATCGAGAACCGGCACGTCGTGCTGTTGGTTCAAGGCAATGGCGGCGAGTTCATGCAGGTCCGTGCTCAGCGAGACTGCCGTCACATCGTTCAGCAACGCTTCGCGCAGCGCGCGAGCACCGGCCTTGTGGAGCGACGCCGGTGTGACACAGCCTTGGTATCGGCCGGACGGATCGCACACATAACCGCACTCCACACCGCTGTCGATGATCTGATTGAGGTAACGCTCCGCCGGCTTGCCCATATCGCCGGATATGAGCCCTCGTTCCACCTTGGTCAGCAAACTATGGGCTTTGAGAAAGCGCGAAACGTCGACATGGCGGAAAAAGTCCCGCACGTAATCGTCGGCGGGCGACTGAATGAGTTCGGCCGGCGTACCGACTTGAATCAGGCAACCGTCCTTCATGATGCCGATCCGGCCGCCGATCTTGATCGCTTCGTCGATGTCGTGCGAAATGAAAACGATGGTCCGCTGCTCCTCTTTCTGGAGCCGCAGCAATTCGCTCTGCATTTCGAATCGAATCAACGGGTCCAATGCGGAGAATGCTTCGTCCATCAACAGCACCGACGGATTCACGGCCAGCGCGCGGGCAAGACCGACTCGCTGCTGCATGCCGCCAGAGAGTTCGCCGGGCAAGAGCTTTTCGTATGAACCAAGGCCCACCCGCGTCAGCGCGGCGCGCGCGATTTCGTAGCGCGCCGTCTTTTTCATGCCGGCGACTTCGAGGCCATATGAAATGTTGTCGAGCACCGTGCGATTGGGCAACAGCGCAAATGACTGGAACACCATCGCCATCTTTCTGCGGCGCACGTCGCGCAGTTCCAACGTCGACATCGGCGCGATGTCGCGGCCTTCGAGCACGACTTGGCCGGACGTGGGCTCGATCAACCGATTGAGTAGCCGCACGAGCGTCGACTTACCGGAACCCGACAAACCCATGATGACGAAGATCTCGCCGGCCTTGACGCTGAGGCTGACGTCGTTCACCGCCACCATGTTGCCCGTGCGCTCGAATACTTCGTCTCGCCCAAGCCCTTGCTTGATCAGATCGGCGGCACGCTCGGGCTTCGGACCGAAGATTTTCGACAAACGCCGGACCGTCAGAATATCGGTCCCGGAAACCGCAATCGAATTTGCGACCGGCGAGACGGCTTCCACATTGATTGCACTTGGCGGGATCACGTCCTGCGGTGCGAATGTCAGATTCGGGGGCATTGATTCATCCCAACGGGCAAGTTCAAGAAATCGAAGACCTCGACCAGGCGGCCCTCGGTCGAGGCGGCCGTGCTTTGACTCGTCTATTTTTCTAGTCCAACGCGTTACGCGATATGCGCGATGTGCGCGGTATTGCGGCGATGGCGAATCACTGGCCGGTCGTCTATTGCATGGATTGCAGCGTACCAAGCCAAATCGACCCATCCCGCTACATTTCCTTGGCCTTTACCCATACCTCTGGTTATGCAGCCGATGTATGGAGTGGTCGCTGAAAATTAGGCGGGAAGGAAGGACGGCGGGGAAGCCTTGAGTGGCAAGGGTTTCCGGGCGGCAGGAAGGGGCGGGGATGGGTTCGGCGCGCGCTTGCGGAGAAGTCGAAGCGCGTCCGACGTAGGGAATTTACTGATCTATCAGGCGTCGCGGTGACGTTGGCAGCACTGCGCGCCGAATTGCGGCGCAAACACTGACCACTGGCTCGACAAACCGAGAGTCAATGACTCCAATTCATCGCGGGTTGAATCGTCGAGGGCGGATAGACGCACCATGAGCCGTCGCCGTGTCGAAAGAAGACGATCGCCAACGTTCCAGACGCCCGTTCCACTTCGACCTTCACCGCCCGCCACGGCATTTTCCTCGAACGATCCGGCCGGACGACACGGAAATTCTGGCCGTTTCCGAACCAATCATTGACGAGACCCCGAAGGGATTTGCATCCACTGCTCATACACGTCTCCATGCGGCGCGTCCAAACCGGCAAACCGAGACGCGGCCACATCGGCAGTCAGTGAGGAAGCGGAGGTGGCATCGTGATGATCGAGCCGCATGGGGTTGCCGTCTATTGAACTTAGCGGCGGATGGTTTAACCGAAACGTTAACCCTCTGCGCCGAACGCCTCCCGCAAGTGGTCGCCTAGAAAATCCACGAACGTGCGCAGCTTGGCCGACAGCTTGTTGCGCTCGAGATAGATCGCGTGAATATCCGCGTTCGGAAGCATCCATTCGACGAGCAAAGGCACTAATTCTTTGCGCGCGATGTGGCCCGCGATCTCCCACTGCGAGCGCACGACGATACCCCGCCCATCGAGCGCCCACCGCAGCACGGCGCTACCGTCATTGCTCGATAGCGCGCCATCGACTTTTATCGTTTCAGTTCGCTTGCCTCGCGAGAAATGCCAACTGCCGTACGCCGATTCGTTCTCGCGCAGCACGATGCACGCGTGACGCGTGAGGTCGTGCGGCCCCGATGGCTTGCCATGCCGCTTCAGATAGGCCGGCGACGCGCACACGATGCGCCGGTTCTTCAACAACAAACGCGCATTGACCCGCACGTCCGGCACTTCACCGAATCGAATGCCGATGTCGAAGCCCTCCTCCTGAAGACTCAGCGGCCTGTCGGTTAGATGAAGCTGAATCTTCATCGCGGGAAAGCGCTCGACGAACTCCGACACAGCGGGAGCAATATGGGCCCGCCCAAAACCGAAAGACGCGTTCACGCGCAGCAGCCCCGTTGGTTCGGCACGGCTGCGCGTCACGAGTTGCTCCAATTCGGACAGCTCATCGAGAATGCGCGAGCCGTTCGCAAGATAAAGTTCGCCCTCCGGCGTGAGGCTCAAACGCCGCGTCGTGCGGTTCATCAGCCGCACGCCGAGGCGCCGCTCGAGTTGCGCCAGCCGCTTGCTGACGGCCGGTGGCGTCACGCCCAATTCGCGCGCCGCGGCGGCGAGATTGCGATTGCGCGCAACCAACGCGAACAGATTCAGATCGGAGAAGCCGTCCATCGCCTCATTTCCTCATATCACTCGATTCGTTCCTATAGGTTACGACCGAATTGCCTTTTCGAAAACCCAATCGTGCAAGGCACCAATTAGACTGCAAGCACTGTTGGGAGATAACCATGCTCGAAGGCTTCACCGACGCGCCCGCTCGCATCGACGGCGCACGCCGCACCCTGTCGTCACGATCGCTTTATCGAAAACTCGTTGATACGCACACCGTATTAACGATCGATGCAGAGCATGTCTTGCTCTACGCCGATCTGCACATCATGAACGAGTACACCAGCCCGCAGGCATTCGCGGGGCTGCGCGACAAGGGCTTGCGCGTGCGGCGTCCGCGCCAGCAGATGGGCGTGGTCGATCACGTCATCCCGACCCGGCCGGTGCCCGTACCCATGCGTACGATCGAGATCGTCGACGCTGCGAAGCAGGCCGCCAATTTCACGCGCAACTGCGTGGAGCAAGGCATTCATCTGTTCGATATCGACGATCCGATGCAGGGTATCGAGCACGTCGTAGCGCCGGAGATCGGGCTGATTCGCCCTGGCATGGTGGTGCTGTGCGGCGATAGCCACACAACCACATACGGCGCGCTGGGCGCACTCGGCTTTGGCATCGGCACGTCGGAGGTCGAGCATGTGCTCGCCACGCAGACGCTCGTCTATCGCGTTGCGAAGGACATGCGGATCACCGTGGATGGCGTACTGCCGCCGGGGACGACATCGAAGGATCTCGTGCTGCACATCATTGCGCGTATCGGTGCGCAAGGCGCGCGCGGATACGCGGTGGAGTATGCGGGCGATGCGATCGCCGCGCTGTCCGCCGAAGCCCGAATGACACTGTGCAATATGACGGTCGAGGCCGGCGCACGTGCCGCGCTGATTGCTCCGGATCGCACGACGATCGACTACGTGCGCGGTAAAGTGCGCGACCTCGCCGCCGAAACGCTCGATGCCGCCTGCCACGCGTGGTCGCAACTACGCTCGGATACAGAGGTGCCCTTCGACGTCGAGTACCGTTTCGACGCGACACGTGTCGCACCCTATGTCACGTGGGGCACGAGCCCGGATCAGGCCATACCCGTGGACGGCCGCATTCCCGATTTGGCCGACGGCGATGGCGCCGGCACCGGCTTGGATCTCGCGACGATGCGTAAAGCGCTCGACTACATCGCATTGCCCGCAGGCACGCCGATCGAAGGCACACCGATCGATCGCGTGTTCATCGGTTCATGCACGAATGCGCGAATCGAAGATCTCCGCGCAGTCGCTCAAATCGTGCGCGGTCACAAGGTAGCGCCGACCGTGCGCGCGATGGTCGTGCCGGGGTCGGGCCTGGTGCGCGACCAGGCGGAGCGCGAAGGCATCGCGCAGATATTGATCGACGCCGGCTTCGAATGGCGGCAACCGGGCTGCTCGATGTGCCTCGCGATGAACGACGACGTACTCGCACCGGGCGAGCGCTGCGCATCCACGACGAACCGCAATTTCGAGGGGCGCCAAGGGCGCGACAGCAAGACCCATTTGATGAGCCCCGCGATGGCCGCTGCCGCCGCGATCGCGGGCCGTATCGTCGACGTTCGCAAGGAATTCGCTCGTGACTGAACCATTCGTGATCGCGGGTATCGCCGCGCCGCTGCCCATCAACAATCTGGATACGGACCAGATCATGCCCAAGCAGTTCTTGCTCGGCGTTGACAAGTCCGGGCTCGCGCGCGGGCTCATGTACGACCTGCGCTTCGATGCGAACGGACACATGCGCGAACAGTTCGTACTGAACCGCCCCGCGTATGGCGGCGCAAAGATTCTGCTAGGCGGCTCGAACTTCGGCTGCGGATCGAGCCGCGAACACGCGGTGTGGGGTCTGCAGCAAGCGGGCTTCGAAGCGGTGATCGCACCGAGCTACGGCGAGATCTTCTACTTCAACTCGGCGAACAATCGACTGCTGCTCGTCACGTTGGCGCCGGAGCAGATCGAGGCGCTGGTCGCCGAAGTCGAGACCGGCATCGACAAGCACCTGTCGATCGACGTCGCAAACGAAGTCGTATCGACACCGACCGGCCAGCGCTATCCGTTCTCATTGCCTGCGCGACAGAAGCGGATGCTGATGGAAGGGCTCGACACGATCGGCATGACGTTGCGCGACGCGGACGCGATCGATGACTTCGAAGCACGCCACTGGGCCACGCAACCGTGGTGCCGGATCGATCTTCCCGCGCAGCAGACGCGGGCATAAACGTCAACATAACCAGACCGTTCGCACACCGCGCGCAACGGCAGTTCAGCATGGAGACAGTCATGAGTATTGCCGCAGTCCAACCACAGGACGACGTCGCGCTGGAAACCGGCGTCGTGCGCAAAATATCGCGGCGTATCACGCCGTTCATCATCGCCCTGTATTTCATGAGCTTTCTGAATCGCGTGAACGTCGGCTTCGCCGGCCTCACGATGAATCACGACCTTGAACTCACGAAGGCGATGTTCGGTATCGGCGCGGGGATTTTCTTCATCGGTTATATCGCCGCGGGGATGCCGTCGAATCTCGTGCTGCAGCGAGTCGGCGCGCGTCGCTGGATCGCGCTGCTGATGATCGCGTGGGGGCTGCTATCGGCAGCCAATGCATTCGTTATCGGACCGTATAGCTTCTACGCGCTGCGCTTCACCCTTGGCCTAGCGGAAGCGGGCTTCTTCCCCGGCGTCATCCTGTACCTGAGCTATTGGTTTCCGGCGCGCCATCGTGCGTTCGTCACCGCGATGTTCATGGCAGCGGCGCCGCTATCGAACATGATCGGATCGCCGATCTCCGGCGCGCTGATGAATCTGAACGGCGTCGCACATCTGCACGGCTGGCAGTGGCTGTTCCTCGTCGAGGGCGCGCCCACCGTGCTGCTCGGAATCGTTTCGTTCTTCTATCTGACCGACCGCCCCGAAGACGCGCATTGGCTCGCGCCTGCCGAACGGCAATGGCTGAGCGAAGAGATGCAGCGCGAACGGACCGCGAAGATGGCACAGAGCAAGTCGAGCGTGTGGGGTGCGGTCAAGGACCCGCGCGTGCTGCTGCTCGCGATCGTCTATGCGGGAACGTCGACCGGCCTGTACGCGATCGGGATCTGGGCGCCGATGATCATTCATCACTTCGGTTTCAGCTACTTCCAGCTTGGTCTCGTGAATGCGATTCCGAACCTGTTCGCCGTGGTGACGATGGTGCTGTGGGCGCGAAATTCGGATCGCAGGAATGAACGCCGTCTGCATGTCGCGATCGCCTGTCTTGCGGCAGGGGTCGGGATGATGATGTCGGGCCATACGAACAGTGCAATCGTGTTGATCGTCGGGTTGTCGATCGCGAGCTTCGGCATCAACGCGGCCAAGCCGCCGCTGTGGAGCATGCCCACTCAGTTCCTGTCCGGCTCCGCGGCGGCAGCGGGAATCGCATTGATCAACGCAATGGGTAGCTTGATCGGCGGCACCATTGGGCCGATGGTGATCGGCAGGCTGCGCGATATCAGCGGGGATTATTCGTTGGGGCTGTATTTCGTCAGTGCCACGCTGCTCGTTTCGGCGATTCTGTCGTATTCGTTTGGTCGGCGAGCTCGGGATGGCGGCCTACGGACTAGCGCCGATGTGGCGGGGCCGCGCTGAAGCCTTCGTTGCTGCGTTTTTTGAAGGGATACGTTTCTGAAACCGCGCACGGTCTAGTTACTTGCGCGGTTTGGGTTTTCCTTCGTACTTTTTCCAGTACTGGAACTCGTCTTCGTGTACCTCGAAATCGAGTTCGGAGACGCGCTGCTGGAGTCGTTCTTGCGCGTCGGCTACCGCCTTGTTATAGATCGTGGGGCCGATCTCCTCGAGAAAAAAACCGAGGAGCGCGCCAGCGGCGATGTTGCCGATCGGCTCCTCGAAATTCTTGTCGAAGTATTTTTGGAGAGATGCGATCGCATCTGCTCGAACTTCTTTGGTCAATTCGATGGTCATGGGGGGCAGGGGTTGGGGTGTAGCGCCGCCCGGACAACCCTCGCGATAGGGGTGGGCCGGCATCGTCGTTTGAGGCGTTCGTAGGTCGCTTCGGCAAGCTGAAACGCGCGGTCTGCCAGATCGCCCAGCCTCGCAACGGGAATCTGGGTAGGCAAGATATCCTGCACTTATCGCGGCCACAATGCACGTCATTGCTTCAACGACATACGCTTGCTTTTCGTCGGCCATGCTCACTTGTCGGGCTCCTTTTTTGTTTCCTGCTTTTGGTCGCGCCGGCACCGGCCAGCGCGTTCCTGGTCAGTTAACTTTGATCGCGAATACCTGCACCGGCTCGGTGCCGAAGTACGGATGCGTGATCTCTTTGATACAGAAGCCAGCCCAAGGCCTGCCGAGCGTGCGAGCGGTGTCGCCGCGCTTCGGGTACCCGTTCTTGAGCACAATGCCAGAGTATTTTCGCCCCTCGACGCGACGTCGCCAGCAAGGCGTCATGAGACGGTATTCCTCGCCTTTCTCTCCCGCGGCGATCGCATCGAAGTACTCGCCATTCAGATTGAGGCGCAGCTCGGTCATAACACGGGTTCCGCTTTCCCAGCTGAATTGCTATCGAGGGGCGCAGGAGTGGGCACGCACGATAGCCTGGTCGAACGAAGCGTGACCTGGGCTAATCTGTGCCGAAACCAGCTTCGCATTCTTCCCATCAGGTACAAACCACGTCACCAATGCCGTGAGTTCGTCCCCGTTCCCTGATCTCATCCAACGCACCATTCGAACTTGATTCGGAAAGCACGTGGTTGCCGCCTCCTTGTCCTCGATCACTACGCCGAACTTGTCGAAGGTCAGCCTCATCGCGTCGGTCACTCGCTGACGTGATACTCCTGACTTGAGCGCGTCTGCTGCGCCGTCATAGATCGCATCGAAGTCCTTTGCGTTGTACTGACGGATCATTGTGCTCTCTGCTGCAATTGCGGCAGCTCTGTCATCTGAGAAGTAGCCGAAGTGAATACGCACCCCAGCAGCGATCGATATGCAAATCGCGAACATCGCCACCAGCAGGCCCATCTTCCATTTCGACCGGAGAAGCCGTGACATCGACACATTCACGCTATTTCCTCGTTTTCCTAGTCGGTTAGGCATAGCACTACAGGGCCCAGTAACCTGCCCTAAGGAGGACCAACTTGTGCCACTCGTTCGCTTTGGCTCCGTACAGCGCGGCGATAACAATACCTATTAGGAAACCGAGTGGCGGTAGCGCCGCAGACAAGATCGTGACTGGGATGGCGACAATAATCATCGCTCCACCTATCAAATGCAACCCACGCGAAAATGCCCAGACTGGGCCGAACAAGAAAGCCATCCAACTGAATCCCACAGGAATTGCGACCGAGTCATCGTCGGTTGGATGTTGCAGGTATATCCGATCACTCATTCGTTGCCTTCCCCACGTCTATGTCGTCTTAAAGCGCTTCACGTTGGCCTGCGTGACCGTCAACGTGCTCGGGAGAGTCGTGGGACCTATTCGTCGAGCATGTCATAGCTTGTGATCGACTTGTGCTGAACCACGATTCTTTATTCGTAATATCCACAGTGATTTGCTCCACATCATCCACGGCGACCGGCCGTTGCGGGCCGCTCCCGGGCGGTTGTTTTCCTGCGTTACTGGACCCATCGCAGTTCACGATAGATGCTGCCAAGCAGTGCGATGGCGAGCTCGGCGTCTGCTTCGTGGGGCGCAGAAGTACCTCTATTGAGCCGTTCGACAGACTTTGCCCTAGAGTGTAGGAGAGCTATTGTCCGAGCAGCGTTGCTCAAGATAAACCTTTTCTGACCTTCGAAGTACTCGGCCAACTTCACGAGGTCCTTGCCATTCTGGATTTCGGAATTTTCAATCAAAAGGCGTTCAGCATTTAGCGCGGCGGTGGCGGCCTCTCGACAGCGATCAATCACGCTTTCGGAATCATCCCGGAATGCAGAACTTGCTGCCTTTTCGCACTGCTCCTTGATCAAAGCTCATGATTTCCGGGAAGCAGCGACTCGATCAGATTTGGCAAGCCACTCAGATTTGCTCGGATTCTGACCGTTATAAGCTCTTCGCTGTTTGCCAACCGCTCCACATCAAGAACGGTATGCACCGTCGATCCGAGCACCAAGACAGCATCGCTACGGTGCCGAAAGAAGGCGTCCGAAGCACGCCATGAGAGAAATGTCGCCAGATCTTTCGCCATCGAGCCGTGCACGTCGGCGACGTCGCGCACGACGCGCCACGGGGCTGGGCTTCGGTCGGCACGTACATACAATCGGCCTCGCCGCACGCGAGCGACCGGATCGAAAGAGTCCTCACGAAAAAGCATGGCCGCGCCCGTGAGACTGTCCGTCATCGCCCCTTGTTGCCACCTCTGTAGGCGCATGTCGTTATACACAACGTCGCGGTCACGCCGAGCGGGCGAGAAAGCCTGTTTACTTTCAATGACATAGCGCGGCGCTTGTAAACTGTCGGCGGATGTCGTTTACTTTGCGCTTTTGAGCGCACGCCTTGGTCACCGAATCGACGCCCTGGACACAAACGGAATTCGAGCAACTGGACCTGGGCGACGCGCGCCTGAATAAGCGAGCGAGGCTTTTGATGGAAAGAATGTCGGCCGAGCCGACGGCCAGTGTGCCGCAGGCATGCCATGGTTGGGGCGAAACGATAGCGGCGTACCGCTTCTTCGATAACGAGAAGGTCCAATGGCATGCGATTCTGGAGCCGCATTGGCAGCAGACGCAAAAGCGGATGCGGGCGCATCAGGTCGTGCTCTGTCTTCAAGACACCACCGAGCTTGATTTCAACGGTCAGGAGGCGGTCGGACTGGGTCCGCTGACGTATGAGGCGCAGCGCGGGATGTTCGTTCATCCGACCTATGCGGTGACGCCACAGCGCGAGCCGTTGGGCATCCTGGACGCGTGGATGTGGGCTCGCCAGAAGAAGGACGAGTCGGGAAAGCGCGGTGGCCCGAAGGAAAGTTTGCGTTGGATCGAAGGCTACGAGCGCATCGCCGAGATGGCGCCGGATATGCCCTCGACTCGCCTGGTATATGTGGCGGACCGCGAAGCGGATCTGATGGCGTTGATGGAGCGCGCTGATGCATTGGGCAACCCGGCCGACTGGCTGGTGCGTGCCTCGCATAACCGCAGCTTGCCTGAAGGCGATAAGTTGTGGGAGCGCACGACGTGCGGCGAAGCGGTGGGCGAAATCGCCTTTACGATGGCCGCGCGCCAAGGCCTGAAAGCGCGCACGGTACGCCAGCGCCTGTGGCTTGAGCGTGTGCAGTTGCCCGCCAGCAAAGGGAAAAGCATTGCTGCAACGTGCCTGGTTGCGCGCGAGTTCGACGCGCCTGCCGGCGTCAAACCGATCGAATGGCGCTTGCTGACTAATCGTGGGGCGAGCACGCTCGATGAAGCGATCGAACTGATCGAGTGGTATAGGGCGAGATGGGAAATCGAGATCCTGTTCAACGTTCTGAAGAACGGCTGTGAGGTCGAAGAACTGCAGTTGGGTACGATTGAACGGCTCGAACGCGCGTTGGCGCTGTTTCTGGTGGTGGCCTGGCGTGTGGCTCATTTGATGCGGCTGGGCCGAACCTGCCCCGATCTGGACGCCCATCTGTTCTTCGATCCCGATGAAATTCGCGCTGCCTACCTTCTCACGAAGACCCGTCGCACAGCGCAACCCAAACTCAACGAGGTGCTGCGCTTGATTGCTCGCCGAGGCGGATTCCTAGCACGCAAAAGCGACGGCGAACCCGGTGCGGAAACAATCTGGAAGGGACTCACTCACGTGCGCATCGCCGCAGAAACAATGCGCTTGCTACGCGACGAAGGCGGTGACGAGTCTTATGTATAACGAGGTGCTGTAGGCGTCCAATATGCCCGGCGATGGACATGAACGGCGATGGCCATATAACCCGTCCGTAGAGCGACAGGGAGCCCTCATAAGCGAGCGATGTATTTGGATCTAAACCAATAGCAATATGGCTCATAGGCACACCGTTTTCCTATCTCTCTGGAACGTCGCAGCGGCGGCCTATTGAGTCGTGGTGGTCGTGACGCCGTTGTCCGGGCGCATATGAACATCGTTGGCATGCACGACGCATCTGAACGTGATTGACGCCCCGCCCAACCGAACACCAGGAATATTGGACGTGGTTGTTTGCGTCACCAGTTCGAACTCTTTATCCATCGAAGCGCAAAACTGATTGCCCTCGATCATCAACTTTCCGCTCACCGCGCTCACGTCCCCGAAGATACCTGCCGTATTTGTCTTTGACGAATAGTAGGTATCTCCGCCGATCTTCGTTGGAGGGGTGCTAGCACACCCGCCGATGACAACCGCCGCAGAAAGCAGCGCAACTTTAGTGACCAGACCCGCCCCGTTACCCATCTTCACCATTATGTTTTCCGGTCAAACCCGAAATATTTGCGCGGCGCCGCAGGCGGCAATACACCTAACGTCGATCTCGTATCGATGACCGTTCTCGTTGACGTCAAATACATCAGCGAACAGCTTACCGCGGCTGCAATCAGGGCACTCGTAGCCGGTCATCATCGAGCTGTGCTTCTTTGCTTCGCCGTGCGCTTCGATCGCCTCGCTGGAGGCATTCGCGAAGGTAGTATCACGCGTTTCCATTGTCATTTCAATCTCTCTCCGCTTCTGTTTGTCTGGTCGTTGCTGCTTTTCCGTTCCAATCGCTCACTGTGAGACGTGTTTGTCAACAAGCGCTCTCAGCAGTTCATGGATCGAGGAACCAATCACCGCATTCGGCCCCTTGCGTTCCACGAAGGCGACGAATGCATGCGCGACCGGATATTGCACGTCCGTGTGCCCATCCTCGCAGAGGATTACGGTAGCATCCGGCTCGATGCTCGCATTCAAAGTGCGGTCGCCCACAAAGACCGTATTGCATTCATATTTTCCCTCCATCGGACCATACCGGCTATTCCTAGCCTTGACCGAAAGCCTTGTGAAGGTCGCTCAGAGCGCGATCCATGTCGGCGATGCGTTTGTCTCGAATAGCGTCGGCCTTGTCATTCGGGATGACCCCGGCGATGTACAGCTTAAACGCCGCGTCGAAAGCTTCGCGCGCAGACTCGAGCTTCTCGTATGCATCCCGTCGCTGCTGAGATTTCACGTCGATGATTTCCTCTTTTCCGATCAGATGAACACAGTTATGTCGATTGAACGGCTGCCGACGAAATGCAGGCGATAGCTAATTCGGCCCTCAGCAATGTCGCTCTTTTCGACGCGATGCACGGGCAAGAGTTCGCGACGCTGCATCTCACGCGCGAGCGCGTCCATAACGGCCTCATCAGGTGCCGTTTCAACCGTCTCACGCGGCCCATCACCCAGACAAAACACTACGTTAACGATTCGGCCTTGACCGAGCGGTCCCGGTCGGAGGGTTGTTTTCATTGCCTGCTTTTCCTATGCGCCGGTGTGCCCTGCCTATTTCTTGATCACCCGCGAACGATCGCCTCAAGCGTCGCGTGCGCAATTGCGGTGCGCTCAGACGCCGCACCACCACTCTCTAGCCACAAAGCCGCGAGTGCATCCCCGCAAGCCCGGATTTCCGCCCTACGATCGTGTGCGCTCCGACTTTCAAGCTGTGCCATCTCAAACAACTTTTTGCCCGCGGTCCTTTGCTGCTCAGACGACATAGTCACCCTTTTGCCGCAGCAATTCATCCCGGCGAGCGACAAACAGTTCAATCGCCGCAATGCGCATGTCCTCAGGACCGCTCGCCAAGGTCTCCATCATCACTCGAATTTCATCGGCCACCCTGTCACCCCGAGCAACGATAGCACCCGCTGACGCCGCCGACTTCAACGCTTTGAAGAGTCCCATAGGTCCCCCAGAAGTGAACATTCGAGGCTAAAAAGGCTTTTCCGTCCTGCGTCGACAGCAACCCAGTGAACAGAGCCACAATCGACTCAGCGGATGTGCTGCCGTTCAGATATTCCTGCTTGACGCGATCGTAGAGCTGCATCTTGATGTTCTTCGGCAAGCGTTCGAGATCAACGCCACGGTCGCGGATAACGATCATGCGAACATCATGCCAAAGTGAATTGACTTTCATAATGTTGCCGGCAATATGCGCTACGTCTTTCAGCAATCCCATTGGACACCTCGTTCTCGTCAAGCGGTTTTCCGTTACGTTAGTCCGCCGCATGTGTTGCGCGCAGCTTCTCCAAAACCTGCTGGTAGTTCTCGTGCAGCCGGGGCCAGTCGGAACCAAGCGCGAGCGCTGCCGGATCCAGTCGACTGGACGTGGCCGCCAGGCGCACCCCAGGATGCCGATGCCCGACTGTCGCCAGCCAGCACAAGCGAATTCATCGCCGTCCTTCGATTGGTGGCACGCGAAAATGCTTGCGCCGAAGTTCGGTCCCATACCTCGATGATCGGGGCAGGTGGCAGCCAAGCTTTCCGCTAGATCCAGATCGAAATTCGGGATGTCACCGGCGACTGCCTCGCAACACCACGGGCACGACGCACACGGCCTACCCAGCTTGTTCATGCTGCATGAACTCATCGCAACCTATTCCGATTTCATGATCCAGGCGTTGTAGTTCCATGCGTTGCAGTTCCATGGGGCGACTCGCTCAAGATGGGTGATTTTCGGGTCTGGCATGTGGTTCGATGCGTCGCCCTCCTGGCGCGCGAGTCGGGCCAGCTTGCGTTTAAGCAGGCCTTCGCGCTCGGACGGAATGAACACCCAGGGGATGACCGGCCACTCCGCTGGTACGCACAGGTCACGAACAAGGGCGATTCGAAGAGCGGGCCAATTCGTGCGCCAGGCGGTCAGACGTTTCAAGAGCGCGTCGAGGGATTTCGAGTACGTGATTTCGCACAGGAACACCTGCCTCTCGCGCATGTTGATGGCCACAGCATCACAAAACCAATGCTTCCCGACTTCAGGCTTTGAACCGGGATGTAGCTGGAGGCAGCATTCGGTGTTCAAGAAGACGGCCCGGTCTGCCCGCAAGAATTCGGTTACCACGCCTTGGTAGTAGTCCATGGAGTTCCACCCAATTCCTGTTTTCCTATCCCTTCCAATCAGAGGATGCACTCGCGCGGATCACTTGCTCATCCCGAGGTCTGCGCAGGCCTTGAGCATTGCATTTAGCACCAGGAACGGCATTGACTGCTCCCACACCTCAGGATTGTTCGTCAAGAACTGGTCGACGATCGCGGTAACCTGTTCATCGGTCATCGGCTCTCGACCCAAGCAATTTGCGAGACGCAAGTCCGTTTTTGACGGAAGGCTTTGGCCCGCCATTAGGCCCGCGGCGAGCAGGCCATCAATGACGCCCGCCACGTAATGTTGCCGTGACGGCACTGCAAGATGACGATAGGTGTTGCCCGTGTAAAAGCCAGGGTAAATGGCGATGGGCTTGGGACCGGCACCGCGTGTACTAGCTGCCACCGCGCCACAGCAAACTGCCGCAATCAGCTTTTTCATCCTGCCCCCTCACCCGCTGATTCATTTGTCGCCTTCATCCTGCGCCGGCCCTGCCGGCGTTTTCCTAGATCGGCAGTGGGCGTGTAATGTACCCAGTAAGCATGGCGACACCAAGGCAAGCGATATTCACGATGCCATGCGCGAAGCTCGACGTGGCACCGGTCGCTACCCTTGGCGGCTCGCCGTACGCCCGGTCAATTGAATGGCCGAGAATGTCGGGGCTGGCCCAGGCATAGTGGAGACCGAAGATATAAATCAACACGACCGCGAAGGCATATGAGAAAAATCGGTGCGGCGGTTCGCGGAGGAATATTGCCAATGCTGGCAACATAAATAGAATCGATGTGAATGGGCTGTCCTTCGATCCACCCGTTCCCAGCATGAGAACCGCGACGACAAAGATGTCGAAGGAGAAGACCATAAGAAGCCCGGTGGAGCTCGACATAGTTGGCATTCTCAAGTCTCCCAAGATGGGCGACCATACCTGATAGAAATCCTTTGTGAACGCGACGATCAACACACTGATCAGTGCAAGCAGCAGGGTAATGAAGTACGACGTTGACTTACGGAGATGACGCTTTCCCCAAACAGTCGGCGCACATACGACCCCTAGCGTCACGATAAAGAGCATGCATGTTTGCACGACGATTGTCGCGCCTGCTACGTTGATCGACTTTACAGCGTCCATCGAGAATTTTCCTATTCGTGCCCGTGCAACTGCTCGAGCGATTCATCCAGCACGTCAAGCCGCGTTCGCATGCAGTTCTGCCGTTCTGTCGTCCAGAGGACATCTAGTGTGATTCGGCGACGTCCCGCAGCGTGTTGATCGCGAGCCGAAGAGCATCCGTAAGAGTCAAGTCGGGCATGGTCGTTTTCCTAAACGTCAGCCTTGCGCGTCGAAGCGACCATAGAGAAGCGAATCATCCACGGCCAGTCGAAATGCGTCATAGCGAGCCTGATCGACCACGTGACGTAGCGTCGGCTCCTCCCTCGCGTGCATCAGAAACTCTTCGTCGGAGCGCTCGTCAGACAAGAATCGATAGCACCGGTCACTCGCACTGAGCGTCACATCCATCAGGCCACCGCCCGTAAGGGCGACCACCGAGTGCGCGTGAAACTCCACGAAGCCGTTCTGCCACTGACTTTGGTCAACCAGCCAACCACGCACCGGCCGATCGAGCGGATGCTCTTGCAACCATTGCGCGACGTTCTCATGACACTTCCCTCGACGCTCGACATGGTTATCAACATACTCGCCACTACGAGCGACATCCATCGCATCGCCGGTACGCTTGTACAATTCCGCGGCCAGTTCGTGAGCGAGACTTGAAGGGTGCACCATAACGTTTTTCCGGTTACCCGCCAACGTTCTCGTCCAGCGTATCAAGGACCGCCCGAACCTTCTCATACGTCGAAAGTTCCTTATGATGCTTCCGGATGTTGTTGCTGGCGTCACCCACGATATGTCCGAGGTACGCGAACAGCCGCGGTTTATCTTTACTCATACGGGCACCGCTTGGGCCAGAACATCAGCTCTAAACTTGATCGAAATAGCCTTCGGCGTCAGGACATCCACCGGCACCCCAAGCAGCTCTTGCAACTTGTACTGAATCCCCCCGATACGAGTAATGAGGTGTCCGGCGTCGGATCGACAAGAATGTCTAGATCGCTGCCGTCCTCGTCCTCGCCGCGAGCGACGGAGCCAAAGACACGAGGGTTCGCTGCCCGATTGGCGAAGACAACGCTTCGAATCTCTGCGCGATGCCGACGTAATGCTTCGGATGGTTTCATGGACTTCTCCCGAGGTACGGCCGATTTTACTGATTCCGTTATCGACACGTGAATGCCGATCGCGAATCAAGCAACTCGCGCTCACGCTTCGCTGCTCGTTCCGTGCTCGACATTGCCTGACCGGCGGGCGGCCGCCCGCGGCTACGTTTCATATCCGCCATCAGATGACCCCGCTTACGATCGTAGATAACCTCACAGCATCGCCCTCCACCTGGTTCTTAACGGCAGAGAGACTGGAAACGCCAATCAGTTTCTGAATGACCTTTAGCGAACGGCCGTCACGGTGTAGCCGCACCGCGAAGGTACGGCGCGCCGCACTCGCGTTCCCGTTCTCAATCCCGGCCTGTTGATGCAGGCGGCGAACTATCTCAGTCAGCGACTCGCACGAATAGCTGACCGCGCCGGTACCCGTAACGCGCTTCGTGAAAACGAAGGGCGCTCCGTCACCAGTGAAGAACAATGGGCCGTCCTGGTCCAGTCCGCGAAAGGCTGCGCGGCGGGCAGTGACCCCGTGACGTGCTGCCAGACGATAGGCGAGGTAATCATCGATCGCGGCACACGCCTTGGCGTTAGCCCATATCAGCGGCCGTGCCTTGCCATTGAAGGCAATCTCCGCGCGCACTTCCGAATCGACACGCACCTTCCCGCTATCAGTCAGGTAATCGGACACGAGTAACTTCGCGACTTCGTTGGACGTGAGTCCCGTGCTGTAGAACACCGTCAGCAGCGCGACATCGCGGATGGGGTTTTGCCCGGTGACTGCTGCGACCTTTAGAGCATGGCGTATCTGATTCGGCTCGATGATCGGTGGTTTTGACATCCCGTAATGCGCTCCAAACCGCCTGTATTACGAGGAAGTATGGCCGCCGAGCGCTGCAAACGCAACCAGGCAGACGCACCCCGTCGAAATTCATCGGAAAAACCAGCGCGCAACTCCGCGCACCCCCGCTATCGACGTCGCAGGACCAGCCAGATCACCGCAAAAAACGGCAGCGCAAACAGCAGCCACAGTTCGCACCATAGCTCGTAGAGCGCAGCGTCATATGCGCGCTCACCATCGAGACCGAATAACCCAGCAAGGACATCCGGTATCAGCACGTCCAAATCAAGGAAGTGCCCCAGTACCCGGACCGCGAGCGGGTTGGCGATGCATGGAAGCGCCGCGGCACAAAGACACGCAAACAATATCCGTCGGCGTCGCCCGGCTGCCCGCGTTGCCATCCAAGAGACAAGCAGCGCGACAATCGCGGCAATGGCTAGAAACGTGAAGCCATATTCGTCGTCTTGCGGGGCAGGTGCGAGAAAGAGGAATGGCAATGTCACGAACAACGAAAGCAGCCCCGCGGTCAGACCGTACAGGAACTGAGCGATGCGATGTGATCGCGCCGCCGGCCGCATCGAGTTATCGCCTATCGGTTGCATTGCGTTCCTGCAGAAGACGATCGCGAGACGCTCGGTAGCCTCCAGAAATGAGCCCCATCGCGGCATCATCTCGGCCGCACGGAGAGCAGCACTCGCGTTGACGCCGGTAGTTTGTCCGTTGCAGTACTTTGGTCGGGTTGCCCCTTCCCTGCAACATACTGATAGACGAGATACTTCTTGTCCGTCTCATGTCCCGTGTTCGGAATCACGACGAGCATTTTCTGATTGCTCAGATAAAGCCACTTCGGCAGCGATTTCTCTGCGAAATAGATTCGCTCGTCCGCGTGTGTTTGAGGGTTCCGGCGAATGGCGACGCCTTTCAGGTACGGCGGCCCGTACTCCAGAGCGAAGATAAGTACGCCGCCAACGCACCGGGCCAGCGCAACGTGGCCCACGAATTGGGTGTCTGGCATGTCGAGAAACGCAGGCTGCGTCTTACCACCTTCATCGACGAAGAGCGCATCGCCGTCGTCGCCGCGAGACTCGGCCTTCAGCGTGGCGCGAGTGCCGTCAGCAAGCACGCATGACGTGATGGTGTGCAATTTCGTTGGAACAGGAACAACCGCGTACGAGGCAGTACTCGAAAACGTCGTCGCGAAACATATCAAGGCAAGCATCAAGTATTTCATTTGACCATATCACGTAGCGGTTGCATCGAATCCGGGTCGTCCTTGAGCTTATCGGCACAGGCCCTGATCTTCTTGTAGTAGATGCCGTTCTCGACCCCGCGATATTTCTTGTAGGCATCCTCGATCGTCGATGTCGTGTCGACCCAATACTGCATGTATTCCGTGCCCAGTTGGATGTTGGTGGGTTCGTCAAATATCTGTGGGGCGCCGTGGAAGGCGACTGCTTCTTGAAAAGCCTCCTGAGACTGTTTGTCGCTGGGCGTGTGCCCAAGGTCCTTCTTCAGTCGCTCCTTGTAAACCTGTTTTGTGGCGATCGCAGT
Organism: Trinickia acidisoli; assembly: GCF_017315725.1. Classification (NCBI taxonomy): domain Bacteria; kingdom Pseudomonadati; phylum Pseudomonadota; class Betaproteobacteria; order Burkholderiales; family Burkholderiaceae; genus Trinickia; species Trinickia acidisoli. The sequence goes on along the minus strand of NZ_JAFLRG010000002.1, from coordinate 2,309,918 downwards.
CATCTGCATCAGACCTTTCGCGCTACTGCCACCCGCCGCAGCTTCTGCATCGAAGCGCGACTCCATATAGATCTGACAGACGATCAAGTTGTCGTCCAGTGTCGAATGATTGTTGGCTTTGACGAGGCCCCGAATCTCGCGTAGCCGTGCCGAGTCGTCGACGGCCACCGGTACCGGCGCCGTGTCGGACTTCGGCGTGAGCTGCGCAGTCTGCTGTTTAACCAGCTTTTTCTTGGTAGTCATGCGGCCCTGTCCCAATCGGGATTTAACGGCGTGTACTCTTCGTACACGTAGATCGTCGCCGAGGAAGCTGCGTCGTCCGAGATCTTCTTCGTGCGGCCCCGGGAATCCGTGCGCCCCGCGATCTTTTCGCCGTCCACCGTCACGATTTCGTATGGCACGTCGGGCAAGGGTTTGCCGGTGTAGTCGTCCGTTAGGTGGAAGTATTGATTGTGACTCCAACACGAGCACGTCGTGTTGTATCCGAGCGTGTCGAGCATCGAGCAACCGGACGACTCGGATTGAACCTGAGAGAATGGCACGCGGTTTCCTTGCGCGTCCATCGTTGACGCTGCACCCGGCAACTTCGACATGTTGGGGAACGTCGACATGATCGAATGCAACATCGCGCAATGAGTGTCCGGTTTGTGGTCGGTAGGCATGGGCTAATTTGCTGTTGGAACGTTGTCGTCGTTATATGCCGAACGTCTGCTGATCGCGCTGCGGTCAATATGGTCAATACGTTCTCGCATATTTCAACCAAGGGCCAGCACACGTACGCAGCCGCTCGTTATCGCCACGAAAGTGGTCCGACGATCCGCTTGCCCTCGGAGTTGCGTGTATGGTCGGAGCATCAGTCGAACCGACGAATCCATGCCAGTGTCTCCTCCTTTTTATCGAGATCTTCTGGCACCCTAAAAAGCCTGCTCTGATATGCCTCGAAACGGATGTTCTTTGTGTATCTTGCGACCAGTCGATACGCTTCTGGAATGTCTTTACGATAGGTGTCGCCAAGTTGCGGTGCCTCTCCGGCTTGAATGACGACGCCGCCGGCGTATTCGTGAATTTTGCAGACAGGTTCAAGTGCAGCGCGCATCGAGTCGACGCCTCCTAGTTCCAATACGAGGTCATTGCGCAGGATGGTCAACCAGCTTACGCACTTAATGCGATTGTGAACCGTACCGGCTTCGCGACTAAAAGCAATACCCTCAATAAAATCAAAACCGGGGAAACGCTTCATCAAGTGCAGTGCGTACTTGGTGTTCTGAGACATGCCCGACGCAAAAATTAAGGCAAACCCCGCCGTGCCGTGGACAGGTTGAACAATCTCACACCACCGCAAGACAGCATTCAATAACGTACCGAAATGCGGCTCATCCAACGCATCACAAACCTGCATGTTGGTTGTAACAAACGAGAGTTGGCTCTCTGCTGCTCGTCGTACTAAGACATGAGCCTGGAAAGGTTTGGCATCGTCCTTGGACACACCAATATCAATCGCACCGAACAGCGAAGTACTGTAGCCGCTCTCAACGGGTTGTTGGTCGTATTCAGCACGGATACGTGACTCTAGGCCTCCGGCAAACTTGACGGCCCGGCGCGAGTCCGTCGGCAAAAACTCGTTGACCCGACCCGAGAACGTACGTTGGAAGTCCAGCAGGAACTGCAATGCCTGCTCACGTTGAATCGACCGATCGACGTTAGGCAGATACAACTCACAGCCTAGGCCGAACTTCGCCGCCGGCCCAGCACTCGCTCGGTCATACGGCAGATGCAGCTTGTCCAGCACGCACAGACCGCCATGCGATAGGACTAAATCAGCAATGACCTCTTCAGGTTTCACGAAGGCACACTCTTTTGGTTTAAAGATGGAGGATCAAGGTACCGGGATCGCGTTGCGGACAGGAATCAACCGAGTTCCTTCAGAGATAATCAGCGCAGCAACGAGCGCCGCCCCGGTCAGCTTCAGGCCGGTGGTCGACTGCAGCGCTTTACCAAACTTGTCGAGCAAGCTCTCCTGCTCCGGCGCAGGCGCGGTGATCGGAACCGGCTGCTTCGGGGGCCAGTCGTCGTCGCAATCGCAGCGTTCGTCGACGCGGAACTCTTCAAAATTGTCAGCGTCACCTGTATGTTTTTGAGCGATGTCTTCGTAATCGGCCTGCGCTCTCGGAGAAAGGGAATCATCTCCAAACTTCATGTCATAAAGCTTCGTCACCTTGCCGTTCTCCACCTGCGCGACGTCGAGCCGCCGAGAATCTGGCCGAATGAAATTCGAACTAGGGATATCCGGGTTCGCCTTGCTGCCGATCATGTCCCAGTCGCTACCGCGATCATAAGGTACTTCCCGCCACATCGGCGAGTCGGACTTGGGGTAGCGACCATCGTAATACTTCTCGTCGATCTTACGTCGCACGCAGTCCTGGTACGTCTGCCCCGGGGACATCTTCCCCTTCAGTTCGTTTAGACACTCACACGCCATGCGGCACAACTCGTCAAAAAAGTCCTGATCCTTCTTCGGCAGATCCCGCTGCTTCAGCCCCGCCATGTTCACCGTGTTTCGATGATTCATGAAGAGCTTGTCGGTCAAACGACAGGCTGGCTTCTTGTTGATGAATACGTCGAAGGAGTGCGTGATCCAGTCGGTTTCCGCCAGGTGCGTGCCGGAAACAACGCCGCCCATCGAGCCGCCTTCATCGAACACGCTTTTCGAGAACTGGCTGCCATCGATCGCGATCATGTTTCCGCCATCGGCGAGGACCGACGTCGAGCCCTTCACCAGGTCGCCCGAATACGCCTCGTTCTGATACGGCACCGGCGTACCGTTACCGGGCGTCTTGCAAACATCCGGCAGCGTGTTGTGGGAAACGCCGCCACTGCCGCGATGGCACAGCGTCAATCCGTTGACGTTAATGCTGACCGTCATAGGCGTGTCTCCTGCAAGTTGTGTACGAGATCCGGTGCGCCGATGACTACCGCGCCGCGCAAAGGATCGTCGGAGCTGGCCAGTACCAGTTGCCTAGCTGTCGCCGGCTGTTTGCGCGCGGTATAGGCGGCGAGCGCGACGTGCGCGACCGAACTGGCCGAGTTCAGGTCGCCACTCGCGAGCGCCGGCAGGCTGCGTTGCCATTGCGGCGCCAGGAAACTGGAAAGACGCAGTGCCGTAAAGCCAAACTGATCGGCGCGGTATGGTTCCCCATTGAGGTCTGTAATGATCGAGCAGACTTGGCCCTCACCATAGCCCTGGGCCTGCTCGAGCGCCGTGCGCGCAGCCCGCGTGAGTCCCGCTCCAGTACAAACACCGTCAGACGCATGGGTGATCGGCTCTTCCGCAACACTCGCTCCGAGCAATCTCGCCATGCCGAATCCCCGAGGAACGCGTCCTGTCAGGGCAACCGCCGCTGCCCCCTCGCCTGGAATGCGGCCATATGACTCCGGTTGAGGACGCGACTGATGTCCGTGACGCGCGCCATGCAGCAAAGACTGCATATCGAGCCAAAGCATCGCCTCGCGGCCCAAGCCGGACTCGACACCCAGCACGACAGCAAGCGCCTCAGGCTGGATGGAAAGGTAATCCGATGCTTCGCGCAACGCCGCGAGTCCCGCCGCATGCCCGCCTGAATAAGGCACGATACGGTCCCATCGAAACGGTTCGTCCTGGACGCTCTGCATCACGGTGTCGACGAGATCATGGGGCAGACCGGGTCGCCTATCGGCATCCGGCAGGACTAGCCAGAGTACGCACGGTCGCCGCCAGACGACCGATGAGAGCGCTTGCTCCACCGAGACGGTTAGCTGCTCAAGCGCGGCTTTCGCCAGCAATGCCCAGCGTGCTGCATTGAAAGGTGCGTCGATAGGAAAGAAGCTGCCGCGACAGTGTTGACCAGCTTGGTCGATGTACTCAGGGTGTCGTTGCAACAATGAAAGTTGCGCACGCACCGCGGCATCGGCCAGTTCCAGTGTTGGCCCCGAGGGGAATGTGCAAGCGGCGGCCGCAATAACCGGTGCCGGATTCATGCCGACCTCGCCGCAATGGAACGAGCATCCTTCGCGTCCGGCCCCGGTGCATCCGTTCGATCCAATGGCCGCCGCTTCTGCGTAATACGCGTGCGATCGAGCTGATTGACTTTCACATGGCAAGGCAAGGCCATGTGATGAACGACACTGACGCGCGGCATGTCCGGCTCAAGAATGACCGTATGGATAACGGGCCGGGTATGCTCACGTGAGCCATCGTAGAAGAATGTTTCGCAGACCAGCGTTATCTTCGGCAACCGAAATGCGAGCTTGCCGCCGGGCGCAAACTCCTGCGGCGTTACGTTAATCAGCGTGACGGGTTCCCCGCCTTTGAAATGCCCAGGCACCTGCTGCGCTTCGGGTGCAATCTGCCAGAAACGCGGATCGAAGTCTTCGGGGGGTAACGGGTGCCGCTCCTTGAGCCATGCATCATCGTAGGTTCCGGCATATTGTCGACGCAGCGGCCAGTGACTTGCTATCGGTCCCAAGCAAGCCGCCGCCGGCACATCGTCACGATCACGGATGAGGTGCGCCATCGACTCGATGTTCGGCATCCAAACTCGGCCTTCAGCGTCGGCTGCAATGCCGCGTCCAACTGGGTTGCGACTTGCAGGGGGAAACTCCGGGATGTCTCCACCAAAGGCTCGCTCGTAGATGAACGGCATGCTGATAAACGGCTCCGGCTCGCTCGGGCGCCACGACCAGCGTTTGCGTTGCCAATAGCGGTCTCCATAAACTCGCACCATCCTGCTCATGCCCCCGATATGGAAACCCGCGTCCAACTGGCGCATAGGTTTTCCGTTCGGGGTCCATGCATGCCCGTTCAGGATGACGTCGGTAGCCTGCTTCGCGGCGCCGAGGTCGGTGTCGTATTTCAAACTTGCAGATCCCTCGCGCGGTACCGGACCGGTATGCACTGGCACCTGCTCGGCGGCGAGCCGCGTCGTGCCGTCCGACAGAATGTCGTACGTCGCCTTGATTGCGATCACCCAGACCTCGGCCCCGTTGACATCACGCACCCAAGTGCAATCAACCATGAACGGGGTGCGATTCTCGACGCGCCACATGGATCAGTTCAACTCAACCTGACCGCCGGCAATGCGGTTGACGCCCGCAGCATCGCTCACGATGTATTCACCCCGGAGCGCGATCTTCCCGTTCGGGTAAAGCGTGATACTGGCCTTCCCGCAACGTAGCGTGATTTTCTGGCGGGCTTCCAGCACCAATTCATCTTCCATAGATGCGGGAGGCGGCGCGCTGCCGCTCGGTGCGCTATCAGCCGCGTCGGAGGGTGCGGATTCGGGAGAGAGCATCAATTCGATCTCATTGGTCATGACGTCAGTCTCCTGTCCAATTCAGGGAAGATGGCGCGCTGCGCAGAGGCGGGCAGATGGGTCGGAAAGAGCGGGCCGTGCGTCAGTCGTTGCCAATGTTCGGCCGCGAGTGGGCGCCATGCGAGAGGACCACCGGCAATCACCTTCGCCATCCAGTCCACCGCTACCGGGCCGCCGAGGAAGTATTGGCGCGCGCACTCGAAGCGGCTCTGGCTGCTTTGCCACCACGCGCGAAATGCTTCGGGCTTCGGCCAAGGCAGTGCATCGTCTTCGTCCAGTGCCGGCATATGGTCGTCGGTGCGCTCCTGTTCCGGACGGCGCTGATTAGCGGCCATCCAACCGTCACGCGCTGGATCTGAGCCTGTGATGAGAGAAAGCGATGCACCTGCTACGCGTGCAAGATCAGGATCGTCGAGGTAGTCGATGAGAATCGGCATCGCGTCGATGCGCCCAGCCCATCCGAGTGCCTTGATATGCAATCGCTTCGTTTCGGAGCTTTTGACAACATCCATGACATCAGAGAGTCGCTCCGAAGCATGCAGCGAAACGCAACGAACAGCGGATTCGACAACCGCAGAATCTTCGCTCCGTGCGAGCGAAAGCAGTACATCCAGCGCCAGTGCCGCATCGCTGATATCACCCAATGAAAGCAGTGTCTGCACCGCAGCCAATCGTACGGCCTCAACACCGTGATCCAAAAACGACCGCGCCGCGACAGCCAAATCACTTCTGCCGAGCCGGCTCACCATGTCGAGCGCGGAAGAAATTTCATCTGGTTCAGGCTCGTTGACGGCTCTCATCGCACCGAATACCTGCTCCGCCATGCCGTCGAAATCGCGGTATCGCAAGCCCACCAGTTGAAGGCGTGTCTGCAGCGGAAGATTTACGATCTGTGATTCAAGCAATGGCGAAGACGGCGCCCATCGAAGTGCATCAATGCATGCCCCCCTCAATTCCGGCAATACCGCTTGAAGCGCCGTGCAGGCGTCGAGCAACGTCTTATCCGAGTTCGCGAACGAATAAAGCGCCATCACGAACATGTCGCCAGGACGCAATGGCTCTTTCAGCATCGCTTGCAGATGATCACGTGCGGGAGTGCCAAGTGCGGTAAGCGCACTGAGCGAGGCAAGTAGACGATCGTCTGCCGCCGCGAGGTCGGCAAAATCCAGGAGCGGGCTGGCGAGTTGACCCGGCCGCCGGCGCCAAGCGAACGCGAGCAAATCCGCGTGGTGATCCGCCAGCGCGCCGGCGGTGCTTGCGACGAGCAGTTCGTGTGGCGGCGTCGGCGATTGAGCGCAGGCCAAGCCGCGCGCGATTTCGCTCGTTATCGGTTCGTTCACGACGTGAGTTTGCGACGTATCAGTTGTTGTTGATCGAGTTGCCGTCGAGCTTCACCGCGCCCGATCCCTTGATGGTGACATTTGCACCGCTGATCACGATGTCCCCGTCGCTGGTCATCACGATGCTCGCTTTGCCAGCCTTGATTTCAATGCGATCGCCGACGTTGAGGGTGTACGTCTTGCCGACTTGGGTAGTCTTCGACAACCCGACCTCCTCGCCACAAACAAGCCCGACCGCTGTGTTCATTCCGCCGGCAACCGTGATGATGTATGCACCACCGACCGTCAACGCCTTTGCCAAACCCACAGTTTCCGCTGATGCAAGCGCGACCATCACGTTCTGTGCGCCGTCGATCGTCTCGCTGCGGTTACCGCCAACGTTCAGCGTTTCATTGCTCCCTACCTGCTCAGTCCGATTCACACCGATAGAGATCGTCTCGTTGTTGCCAACCGTCTCCGTGCGATTGTTGTTGACCTGCACGGTCTCATCGTGATCGATGGTCTTCGTCCGATCGTTGCCGACGGTATGCGATTCGTCGTTCTCGACTTCGATGCGTTGGTCTTTCTCGGCATGAATCCAGACCTCTTCCTGCCCCATCTTGTCTTCGAAGCGAATGGCGTTCGCATTGGCGCTCGTCCCACCCTTACTCGAGCGCGTGAGAATTCCGCTTTGCGTCGCATTTGCCGGTAAGGCCCACGGCGGCATGTTCTGCGCGTTATAGACGCGCGAGATGATCAGCGGACGATCGGGGTTCCCATCGAGGAACAACACAACGACCTCTTCCCCAATGCGAGGGATCTGGATCATGCCGAAGCTTCGCCCCGCCCACGGTTGCCCCACGCGCACCCAGCACGAACTCGACTGATTTTTCTTGCCGAGCCGGTCCCAATGGAACTGCACCTTCACGCGACCTAGCGCATCTGTGTAGATTTCCTCTCCCTGCGGCCCCACCACAACAGCCGTCTGCGGCCCCGGAATAGTCGGCCGCGCGATCGTCAACAACGGACGGTACGGGATTTTCTTGCGAATGCAGGTAAAGCTGCAGCTATACGAAGCTGAACCGTTGCCCGCTTGATAGTTGTTTTGCCCGAAATGGCTGACCGTGAGAATGACGAACTGTCGATCCTGCGGCTGCGCGCCATCGTGATCGTAATGATCTTCGAGTTGGAAGTAGCGCAACGGCATCAGCCGCCGGCTCGTGCTCACACCCGAGAAGGTCTTGCTGTTGGCCGCCAGCGCCTCCGCTCTGAAGCTCGCCAACTCATGACCGCGATCGCTATCTGGAAAGCCTTGCGGTCCCACATAGTCGTAAATCTCGTACGATGGAACGTCTCCCTGATCAACGTCCGTCTTGCTCGATTGAAATCGGCGCGCATTGGGCACCTTGTAATCGGCGGCCTTCAGCGCCACGCTGCCCGGCGTCAGCTCCCGCTTGGATTGGAAAGACGTGATCACGTCCACGTCGTCCAGCATCTCGCCCTTCGCATAGGGCATCGAAGCGCTGTCACCATCGATCGGCTTCGCACTCGTCGAGCTGTCGGTCACGATGAGCTTATGGCCCGTCTTCGAATGCGTGAAATAGAAGAACAGCCCCTCTTCCTGCATCAGGCGCAGCGCAAAGTTCAGGTCGGTTTCCCGATACTGCGCGCAGTAGCTGCGGTTAGCCGTTGCCTTCGACAACCGGAACTCATATGAGGCGAGCGAGCCGTATTCCTGAAATACATCCGAGAGAATAGACTGAACGGTCTGCTCTTGAAATATCCGAATGTCTTGACGACGAGAAAGCATCCAAAGCCACGGTCGGACCGCAGCGCTATAGGTCGCCAAACCACCGTCAGCATCAAGTTGTGAAAAATTCGTGACGTAGCCGTGAAAATATCGTTGCTCTGAACTCGCAAGCGCACCAGTCAGTTGCAACGTAATCGTTACCGGCTGCCCGATCATCTGCTTGAGTTCGATATTTGGATCTTGCGAAGCGAGCCGCAGATGGAAGTCGAATAGCTGCGAGAGACCTTCGGTGCCTTGAAAATCGACCAGTGCCAGCTCCGACGCCCCCTTCGGCGACGCGTCGACGGTAAACAACCGATTGTTTTGAAGCTGAACGAAGCTCGCAAGATCGGACATTTGCATGGGGACGCCCCAAAACCCGTCACAAAGGGAAGGCCAAAATATTAGCGATAAACTCCGAGGCCGGATAGAGGCAAAGTGTACAGAGAAGGTGTATGCGAGTGGAGACTTCAATTCATCGAAGATGCGATTAGCCGGTCAGATGACAGGGGCATTGATAGATCGGAAATAAATTCCACTTACGAAAGGAATTTACAAGGGAAATATTTCCATACGTGCGTTCTACCCTTTAAATTGAGCGCCGCCGTTGTGAGCTGACGCTCTTCTGGCTTATATTTCCGCACGACCGGCACTCGCTGGATTTGGCGTCGCATGTACGCGGCTTGCCATTAGCATCGTGGCTTTCTTTATCGCTTCCATATCGGTTCGCCCGTTACCATGTCGAAAGTCCCCGCATCGTGGAAGCCGTATTGCCACCGGCCCGATGCCACATTTCATTTGTCGAAGTTCGCGAGCAACGTGCTCGGTCACGATACGGGCGTTATCTTCTTCGACGGCGCGGGTGCGGCACGGCTCAAGTCAGCCGTGCCCGACCAAGACGGAGACACAACCGACCTGATCGTGTCGGTTCAACGTCCGCCGCTGCTTCCTTTTGCGTTTCGAGGCACAGCAAAATCGCAGTCCTTTGCGCAGTTTGCTCAGGGGCAGCTACAGGGTGCGTTGCAGGATGGGGGCAAGGCGCTGGATGCGACCAGATCTGCGTACCACGCACTGGGCTCTGTTATTGAACACAATAAAACCCTGTTCGATAGCACCAACACGGCCATTGACGTACTCGGCGTGATCACGGGCGTGCTTGCGGTGGCCGCCATCGGAGCGGAAGGAGCCGCGCTTATCCCCGCTGCCTTTGCCATCGCCTCCCTGATAGGTGCACTTGGGCTCGTCGTCGCCGACGGTACGATGTCCTACTTTGAACTGACCGGTGACAAGATGCACAAGCGGGAGCTCGAGAATTCGTGGGCGTATCAGTTGGTCGAGGCGGTCGGTCCGTGGATGGCTGTCCCTGATCTGTTGCTCGGCGGCCCGCGCGCCGTTGCGGAACAGGCCGGGACGTCACTGAAGGTTCGTGCAATGACCAACCGTGTGGACGCCGCCGAAAAGGAGCTAGCCAGTCAACGCGAAGCGATTGACGCATACACGGAAGCGCACGCGAACAAACTCGGCCAAACCAACATCATGACCAGGTCGCAACGCATGCGAGCGAAGGCCAATCGCATGAATGGCGACCTAGTCCGGGCCAAGGCCAAGCTAAAGAAAATGAGTCAGAAATTGACTGCGCTACGGTTGCTCGAACTGCCTGCCTATGGGGGGACCCTCTTCGGAATGAGCGAGTATGCCGTCAGCCCGCCGGACTGGGGGCAAGCCCGTCATTCGGTTAGCCAGGCATGGCAAGACGGGTGGATGCGGCAGGCAGCGACGCAGGACCCGCACCACCCAGCCCACGTTCTGGTACCGACCCAGGCGGTGCCGCATGCGGCCGGCGATATCCGCCCTGTCATGCAGTTTCAGGTCGGCATTCGCCCACATGCAGGAGCAGCAGAGTGAGTTCTATGAAGCCTTCCCGCACCGCAGCCCGACACGAGTTGCGGCCGACCCAGAAGACAGGGCAACCGGGTAACCGACCGCCCAGAGCACCATGGCCGGCAGCGTTTGCCGGGGCGAGTTTCTGCCTTCTGGCAGCCATGATCCTCATCGAGAGCTACCTCTGCCTGTCCGATCTCCTGCAATTCAATTTTGCGGGCCCGGGATTTTTAGCCATGTGGCTCGGCATCAGCGCGGTACTGCTCACGATTCTCGCAGGTATGGGGCGGGGTAGGCTATGGGCAATCAAGCTGCTCCGCGGGTCCACGTACGCCGTCACGGCGTTGTACCCCGTCATCGTCGCGTATGCGATCCATATGCGGTCAGGTACATCGCCCTTCGACACACCTTTTGCCTCGATCGTCTTCATTTCGTCCGCGATCCAATTGCCGCTGTTCTTCGTGATCTACCGCGCATTCAAGCGTGTCCGCTGGCTCGATCCCAAATCACTACCGGATGAATGGGAGGCGCCGGCAGAGCCCATCGACCCAGCTCGAAGCGGTGACCGACCGAAGCGGGGCTTCTTCGGATGGGTGCTTATCTGCGTCATCGTACTTGCCATGATGATTCGCTACTACACCGGCATTCTCCAAATGGACTGGTTCGGTGCATGGCTATCGAGCAACGACATAGGGAAAGAGCTTGCCGCGATCGCAGCCTTGCTCGTTCCCGTTCTAGTGTTGGCGCTCTGCTTCATGACCAGGCATGCTGCGTTTTGGCGTCGACGCATCGGCGGATAAGAAGGGCGCCCACATGGACGAATTCGAAAAACTTCTGCCGTACTTCGAACGCGAACTCGCGCAATTGCGTCAGGACATGCTTCAGTTCGAGCGAGCCCATCCGAAAGCGGCAGCTCGGTTATCGATGTCCGGTGGGCAGACAGACGATCCCCACGTCGAGCGCATGCTTCAATCGGCTGCCTGGCTCAACGCCCGCTCCGCGAAACGCATCGACGATCACTACCCGGAATTCACTGACGCACTGATCGAAACGGTGTTTCCCGCCTATTTGAAGCCGATTCCGTCTTGCTCCATTGCACAGTTCGATGTCGATGGCATGTTTGATGGCCTCACGCGAACGGTCGTCATGCCGCGCGGCACGAAGCTCGAGCATCGCCCGTCGTTATGTCGGTTCAACACAGCGTGGGACGTCACGCTCGCACCACTCGGTATTACGCGTGCGCAGTTCTCGCCGCCGACCGCCGCGCCACCTCTTGGCATCGGACAACTGCCGAGTGACATGCTGGGCATCGTCACGATCGAATTCGTATCATCAGGCCACGTACTGACATCCGGCAGCGAACTCCTGCCGCAGGCGCTCCGCATCTATCTGAATGCCGATCGCTTCCTCACGGCAGCACTCATCGATGCACTGCTGCTGCATCCGCAGACGGCGTTCGTCGAAGCCGACGGCAGCCGCCGCTGGCAAGCACTCGAGAAAACACCCGCCTCCGCAGTCGGTTTCGCCGACGACGAAGCGATCATGGCCGAGCCACAGCACGCCCGAGAGCCAGCCCTACGGCTGCTACTCGAATACGCCGCATTTCCGCGGAAGTTTCACTTCATCGATATCGACTTCGCCCAATTGCTGCGTGCAGCCGGCCCGTGCAGTAGGCTCGCGTTGCATCTTCCCGTCGTCGCACAGGCCGCTAACGCAGCGGCAATACAGCGGCTCGGCCAACTCGATGCTGGCCATCTGCAACTCTTTTGCGCGCCCGTTATCAACTTGTTCGAGGCCGACGCGAAGCCCATTGACGTGACGGCGGACACATCCGCCTACCCTGTTGCGTTGCCCAGCAGCGATGGCGCACCTGCCGTCATCCATTCGATTGACTCCGTGCGCATCATGCACGGTGTAGAGGGCGGCACGCCAGGCGCCGAAATTCCGCCGCACAAATCGTTGCAACACGAGTCGCCCGTGGGCATGTTCTGGCTGCAGGAAAAGAATAGTTGGGATATCGGGCGCGGCACCGCGATTCGGCTGGTCGACCTCGACGAACAACCGGTGACGCCCGATGCATCCAAGCTCGCGATCAAACTAACGTGCACGAACGGTCAAGTGCCGACAACGATCGGCATCGGGGCCCCCGACGGCGATCTGCATAGCGAGGCGCTGAACCTCGGCAGGCCGATCACGATGCTCGTGAACCCGTCCGCAAGCAGTCAGCCGCCGTACGAAGATCGCGCGCTCTGGCGGCTACTTTCGGCGCTCTCGCCGAACCATGCGGCGCTCTCGCCTTCCGGCCTTTTCGCACTGCAAGCGCTGCTATACCAGCTTGCCAAGCCCGCCCCGCCCGATGCTAGCCGATATATCGCCGGCATTTCCGGACTGAGTTCTCGCACGATCAAGCGGATGATGCGCATTGAGCCCATTCCGATGCCCGTCCTCGTGCCCGGCATTCAGGTGACGCTGACGATCGACGGGGCGGCGTTTGCCGGCCATTCGTTGTACATCTTCGCGCTGCTGATGGAGCGGTATTTCCTGCGGTATGCGGACCAGGATTGCATAGAATTGATCGTCAGCTCGCAACATGGCGCCGATCTCTATCGCGGGAAACCGCAGTTGGGGCCACCAGGGCTCGGCTACTTATAGTCGTCACGCAAGCCGCTGCACGAGCAAAGCCACAGCGCGACCCACGTCCGTCCCCGCCCTTGCCAAACCGCCCTCAAGATGCGCAGCTTCGAGACCGGCCGCAAGTCTCGGTAACCGGTCATTCGTCCGTAAAACTATCTTGCCTAGTCGAACGTCTCAAGTGGCCGTACTACACTACTCGGCGCACCGTCACGCCAATCACAATCGAGTAGACGCAAACTATGCCTGGACGAAAGAAGATTACTGACGTACTCACAGGGGCGGCTAACTACGAGCAGTTGCGAACTGCGATCGTCGGCATGCTGGAAAGCGCGCGACACATGGCGGCGCGAACGGTCAATGCATTAATGACTGCAAGCTACTGGGAAATCGGCCGACACATCGAGATGAATATTCAGAGTCCGATCTTGAAGCTGCGCTCGTTCGCCGCCTTGAAGATTTTCTCCTCGAACTCGGCGATGATTTCGCGTTCGTCGGGCGCCAGCGGCTTCTTCGGATCGGCGATGAATGGTACCGAGTGGATCTTCTGTTTTTTCATCGCCGGCTCAAAGCGCTTGTAGTAATCGACTTGAAAATCGGTAGATTTAGTCATGCCGACGCGGGCCAAATGCACAGGTATCTAAACTATGCGAGAGAGCACTGGATGCGAGAGGACGAGAACCCACCCGTTGGATTGACTCTCTGCGCGCAGAAGGATCTTGCCGTCGCGAAATATGCACTGGACGGGTTGCCGAACAAGGTGCTTGCTGCCGAATACCGAACGCTCCTCCCCAATGTCGACCGTCTTGCCGATGAACTTCTCCGCGCACGCCGCGCAATCGAAGAGGCGTCACCGCGATGAAAGCAATATCAACGCATCGACGGGCCCATCGGTAACTTACCCCCGTACCCTCACATATTCGCGTAGTTCGGCCCGCCGCCGCCTTCGGGCGTCACCCAAACGATATTCTGCGTCGGGTCCTTGATGTCGCACGTCTTGCAATGCACGCAGTTCTGCGCATTGATGACGAGCCGGTCGCCCCCGTCCTCGTTCTTCACGAACTCATACACGGCCGCCGGGCAGTAGCGCCCTTCGGGGCCCGCATAGGTACGCAGATTCACCTCCGCCGGCACCGCTGCATCCTTGAGCGTCAAATGCGCCGGCTGATTTTCCTCGTGGTTCGTGTTCGAGAGGAACACCGACGAGAGCCGATCGAACGTGAGCTTGCCGTCCGGCTTCGGATAGACGATCGGCGTGCACTGCGAGGCCGGCTTGAGCATCTCGTGATCGCGATGCCGATGATGCAGCGTCCACGGCACCTTGCCACCGAACAGCTTCTGCTCGATCCCGACCATCAGCGTGCCCAGATAGAGCCCCTTGCTCATCCACTGCTTGAAATTGCGCGCACGGTTCAGTTCTTCATGCAACCACGATTGCTTGAACGACTCGGGGTAGGCCGCCAGCTCATCGCCTTGGCGGCCCGCCTGCACCGCGTCGAACGCGGCCTGCGCCGCCAGCATGCCGCTCTTGATCGCGGCGTGGCTGCCCTTGATGCGCGAGGCATTCAAGAAGCCCGCGTCGTCGCCCACGAGCGCGCCGCCCGGGAATACGAGCTTGGGCAGCGATAGGATGCCCCCGGCCGTAATCGCGCGTGCACCGTACGAAATGCGTTTGCCGCCTTCCAGGAACCGGCGGATCTCGGGGTGCGTCTTGTAGCGCTGGAATTCCTCGAACGGCGACAGGTACGGATTCGTATAGCCCAGGCCGACCACGAAGCCCACCATCACCTGGTGGTTGTCGATGTGATAGAGGAACGAGCCGCCGTACGTTTGCGTATCGAGCGGCCAGCCGGCCGTATGGATCACCAGCCCCGGCTGATGCTTGGCCGGATCGATTTCCCACAGTTCCTTGATGCCGATGCCGTAGACCTGCGGGTCGGCCCCTTGCTCGAGCTTGAACTTCTCGCTGAGGCGGCGGCCCAGATGGCCGCGCGCGCCTTCGCAGAACAGCGTGTATTTCGCGTGCAGCTCCATGCCGAGTTGGAAATTCTCGGTGGGCTCGCCGTCCTTGCCGATGCCCATGTTGCCCGTCGCCACGCCCTTGACCGAGCCGTCGTCGTGATAGAGCACCTCCGCTGCGGCGAAGCCGGGGAAGATCTCGACGCCCAGCGCCTCGGCTTGCTGCCCAAGCCAGCGCGTGACGTTGGCCAGACTGATGACGTAGTTGCCGTGGTTCTTGAAATTCTCGGGTAGCGCCCAGTTCGGCGTCTTGACAGAACCTTTCTCAGTGAGAAAGAGGAAACGATCTTCCGTCACCGCAACGTTCAAAGGCGCACCTTTCTCCTTCCAATCGGGAATGAGCTCGTCCATGGCGCGCGGGTCCATCACGGCGCCCGAGAGGATGTGCGCGCCGATCTCCGACCCCTTCTCGAGCACGCACACGCCCAGCTCGACGCCTTTGTCTTGCGCGAGCTGCTTGAGCCGGATGGCCGCGGACAGACCGGCGGGGCCTCCGCCGACGATCACGACGTCGTATTCCATCGACTCGCGAGGGCCGTATTGCTCAGTAAGTTTTTGCGTATTCATATCGATAGCGTATCTAGGCTTGGCTCATGCTTGGCTCATCATAGGCAGGAACGATTTAAGTGCCTCCGACATAAATCATTCTTATGCTGCACACAACCGCTCGTTTAATTTTGCGGAATCGAACGCTCGACAGCAGAAAGAACAGCAGCCCGAAGATCCATCGGACGGTGAAAACCACAGTCCTCCGCTCCCACCATGTGAACACGCTACACTGTCACGCCCGGCTATCGATACATCCATGTTCTCTTCGCTCGACCATCCGCTCAGAGATCCGCTCTCGAAGGAGCTTCACGCCCGCCCGTTCCTTCGGATCGACGGCCCCGCATCCCTGAGCCATCTCGCCATCTATTCCGAGCGCGACGAAGAGATCCACGGCCGCTTGCTAGCCGCATTGTCTGTCGCTATGGATCTGCCGCCGCCGTCGCCGCAGCACAATCATTACGCGGCAAAAAAAGATAACTGGCAGGTCAAGTGGGAGAAACACACGGAGTTCTCCACTTTCACGTTCGTCCATACCGGCGCACCCGATGGTTTGTTTTGCGGGGCGGCCATGCGGGATCTCCCCGCTTCGTGGCTCGCCATGCTGAAAGAAAGCGTCTTCGTCGCCGTTCATGCGGAATTGCGCTGCAATGAAGACGCTGAACGTGCCCGCATGCAGGTTCACGAGTTATTGCCGGGGCCCGTGCTCGTGGGAAGCAAGGTTCTGACAGGCGGCGAGGTCTATTGCGACTGGCTCGTGCATGAAGATCATTTCTCGCGCTTTCTCGTGCTCGATCTCGGATTCCGCGAAGCGCAGGCCGGCCGTCTCATCCAACGCCTGTTCGAAATCGAAACCTATCGCATGATGGCGCTGCTCGCCCTGCCCGATGCGCGCCGTCACAGTCAGTTTCTAAGCAAGCTCGACGGATCGCTCTCCGCGCTCATGCGGCGCATGGAGCAGCCCGGTCACGACCACGACGACGCTTATCTACTGCGCGAACTCACGCGGCTGGCAGGGCAAATGGAGGCGCACGCCGGCCTTGAAACACGCTTCAGCGCATCCGAAGCGTACGAAAAGCTCATCGTCGCCCGCATCGCCGAACTTCGGGAAGAGCGAATCGAAGGCTTTCCGACCATCGCCGAATTCATGCAACGCCGGCTTCTGCCTGCCATGCAAACCTGCAGTTCGGTTTGGGCGCGCCACCAACAATCCGCAACGCGGCTCGCGCGCGCCGTCGATCTTTTGCGAACTCGCGTCAACCTAGCGCAGGAAGAACATACGACCGCACTGCTCGAAGGGATGAATCGGACGGCACGCACGCAACTGCGGATGCAACACGCCGTCGAGGGTTTATCGGTAGCCGCGATCTCCTACTACGTCCTCAATCTTTCGGGCGCGGCGTTACGGGCGCTTCACGCAGCTCATCTACCGCTGGATCCCGACGTTCTCGAAGGCATGCTCATCATCCCCGTGGTTGCGGCGGTCGTGCTTTTCACCGGACGAATTCGCCGGCTTGGTCACGAGGACCCGCACCGAGTCAAGTAAACGCAAAACGGCGACATTCTCGTCGCCGTTCCGGCTCGATCGCCCGGCAGTCAGGCGCCGAATGCCGGGATTATCGATAGGCGCTTTTACTAAAGATCGAATCTCCTTATATTTCCGCGGCGCTGATTTTTCCGACTCACACTTCGTCCATGCCTTGCTGAAAAAGAGGAATGGATCTGTGAATACATATGACGTTGTGGTGATCGGGGCGGGTGTCATCGGCAGCTCGGTGGCGTTCCAACTGTCGAAGTTGGGTGCGAAGAACGTACTGGTTCTCGACCGCGGAACGATTGGAGCGGGCACGACCTCGCAATCCTCAGGCATCTTGCGGACTCATTATTCGGTCAAGGAGAACGTCGAACTCGCCCGCAAATCGTGGGAGGTGTTCAACAACTTCGCCACCTATCTCGGCGACGACGAAGCGTCCTGCGGCTTGGTGAAGTGCGGCTATATGATCGTTGCCAGCGAGGGCGACAAGATCGAACCGCTTCGTGCCTCACTCGCGCAACAGCAAGCGCAAGGCATTCCGCTCGAATTACTCGACGCGCGGCAGGCGAAGGAATTGCTGCCGATCGCGCGGTTCGACGATGCGGCACTGATCGGCTATGAACCGGAAGCGGGCTTCGCCGATGCCTACCTCGTCGCGACCAGCTTCGCGCGGGCCGCTCGCCGCGGCGGCATCACGATTCGCGAGAACGCGACCGTCAACAAGATTCTCTTCGAGAACAACAAGGTCGTCGGCGTTTCGACGAGCATCGGCGATTTCACCACGTCGATGGTCATCAGTACGCAGAATATCTGGACGCCGGAACTCGCGGGTTGGACTGGCCTGAGTCTCCCGATCATGCCCGAGCGCCATGCCGTACTCGCGCTCGAATGCGAAGCTGCGAAGTACACGTTCTCGATGCCGGTGTTCAAGGATCTCGCATCGCCGGGCATGCTCTATTACCGCAGCTATGGCGGCAATCAGATGCTCGTGAGCGAGGGCGTGGTCGGCGAAAAACTCAATACGGCCGAAACCGAGCAAGGCGATATTCCGATGGACTACGTGGTCGAAGTGGGCGCTCAAGTGGCCGAACGCTTTCCGGCGTATGAGACAGCCGGCATCGCTTCGTCCTGGACCGGCGTGTACGACGTGACGCCCGACTGGAATCCCGTGCTGGGCAAACTGCCCGGAATTGAGGGGCTGGTGGTCGGCTATGGCTTCTCGGGCCACGGCTTCAAGCTCTCTCCGACAGTCGGCCGCGTGCTCGCGCAAGAAGCGCTCGGCCTGCCGACCGATGTGTCGCTCAAACCGTACTCGATCGAACGCTTCGCAACCGGCGAATTGTTGACGGGCAAGTATGGCCTGGGCGCGGTGTCCTGAGCGGCAACGGCGCGACGCTGCGTCACGATGCATCGGCCGTCAGGCTCGCGCCGGGATACATCATGTCGGCAAGCAACGTTGATCGGCCACTTCACCTCGCACCGGCCGCATGCGGGTCGCCGCTCACTCGCGACGCCCGCCCTTCGGTGCTAGTCACCATTGAGTCGGCTACGAACAGCGCAATCGATTGAAAGCCTAAGCTTCCGAATCCCAGCAGTCATCGATTCGCTGCGACAGCATGGTCTTTTGCACTCGCTGCGTAGGCGTCTTGGGAAAGTCATCGACAACGACGACGAAGCGCGGCACCTGAAATTTTGCCATCCGCGCCTGGCACCAAGAAACGAATTCGTCGGGCGAGAACGCCGGCACGTCGGCCTTCAGCTTGAGGAAGATCTTCAAATCCTCGTCGCCAAACTCGTTCTGCACGCCGATCAGTGCGCTCTCCTCGACGCAAGGATGTCCGTTCACGACGTTTTCGACTTCCCATGCCGAGACGTTCTCGCCTCGACGGCGCAGGCTATCCTTTTTACGCCCCAGAAAATAGAAGAAACCTTCGTCGTCTTGTCGAGCCAGGTCACCCGTGTAAAGCCAACCGTCACGGATCACTTCGGCCGTCTTTTCCGGATTGCGGTAGTAGCCCGGCGTCATCGTTCCGGGCTCACGCTGCGAAACGCGGATTTCGCCGATCGCCCCAGGCGGGACGCACCTGCCACCTTCGTCTACGACTTCAACGGTAAAGTAATCGACCGCCTTCCCGATCGAACCGACTCTGCCGTCCACGTTGATCACACTGAAGCTCGACGTTTCCGTCATGCCATATCCCTCTCGAACCAGCACGCCGAATCTGCTTTCGAACGCTCTCCATACGTCGACCGGGGCACCGCCTCCCCACGCCACTTTCACGGCATGGCAACGGTCCAGATCCGACGGCGGTTGTTTGAGAAGCAATTGCAGCACACCGCCGACGAAATGCAGATGAGTTGCCTGAAACTTCTTCGCCTCGCCCCAGAAACCCGACGCGCTGAACCTCGGAACGAACGCGAGCGTAATGGGCTGCATTAGTGCCATGACCAGCACTTCGCTACCGAAGACGTGATAGATCGGATCCCAGAAATGCAGCACACTGCCAGGCTCGATCGAGCCGATCCATGACGATCCGAGTGCCGCGGCGCGGTACATCCGGTCGGTCATCTGCACACCCTTGGCTGGGCCCGTCGTGCCGGACGTGTAGAGGATCGCGCGCAAATCGGCATCGCTTGCGTCAAACGCGGGTTCGGCCGCGCTCGGGTGCGACGCCGCGCAAGCAAAATTGCCGTCACTATCCGCGGCACCCTCAACGTCGCCGCGCCAAATCACGCGGACACGCATACGCTCGATAATCGGAGCGAGCGCATCCGAATAGCAGCGATCCGCAATCACGAATTCGGGCTCGGAATGCGTCAGCACATGCTCGAGCCCGGCACCCTTCAAATGAACGTTAATCGGCACCTGAACCGCGCCGATTTTGCACAGCGCGAAGAATGCCAGCGCGTGGTCGATGTGATGCGCAAGCATGACCGCGACTCGCGTACCCGCCGCCGCACCCATGCGACTCAACCCATTCGCGAGATGATTGACTCGCTCGTTCAGCGTGGCATAGGTGAGCGTCTCGGTGTCGCTTCGGCAGAACACATGCTCGGGGCTTCGTTTCGCACAATCGCGAAGCAGCTTCGGAATATTGTCGTCAGTCGAAAAGTGATTCATCGGAAGATGTCGTTCCATTCTTTCGTCGTCCGCTTCACCAAAGCCACCGATGCGTGTCGGTCAGGGTCCACCGTTCGGTGCTCGCCTTCTCGTCGAACGCGCGCTCGATACGTACATGTCCATTCAGCGTTCTCACACTCATCTCGAAGAACGCGAACACGGCCGCTCGCATCGATGACGACGTGAGAAACGGAAACGGTTCGAAGGTATCGAAGCTCACCTCGGCAGAATCGGGCTCGGTTTCCTGCACGCGCGGCGCGTTCTTGAAAGCGCCCATGACGGCGGCATAAGTTTGCGCCAACGCCAATGCGCCGTTGCCTTGCACCTTCGTCAACGCTTTCAGCGACGGTGTGAATTGCACGGCAAGCAGTTTCATCGCCGTGGCCACCATATGACAAGCGCTATGCATGCCGAACTGCCGCACCATGACTTCGATAACGTGCTTGACGTAATCCGAGGCATAGTTGGCGCTGCCTTTCAGGACACGCTGCTCGGGCCAAACAGCAGGATCGAGCTTGGGTGCCTTCGCCGCGTCGAACTCGGGCGTTCGTTCGACGTGTTCGACCCTGAAGCGCTCCTGCGGCGTCAAGTCATGGTCGTATTCCATGAAATAACCCTCGTCGTACTGATGTCCTTCCGCCACGAATTTCGTCGCAACCCATCCCAGCCTGGGGCATCCGAGAAACTCGCCGTTACGCGGGTGCCACGTGGAAAGAATCGTTCGCCGCACCGACGGCGGTACCGTGAGTGCCGAGATGCCCGGATACGTTCCCCACGGCGGCAGATAGCGAATCCATACCTTCTTCGGCGACTCCTCGATGTACTGCATGTCGATGCCGCCGATCGAATTGCTGAAGTAGTGATATTTCGCGGCCGTCACCGCGGGCGTGCCGCCGCGAATGCCGAGCTTTTCGAGCGCGTCGACAAAGCGGTGCGATTGCTCCGCGGTCATCAATGCGCGCCATACGTCGTTGAGTGCCGTCTCGCCTTTCTCCCGCAATACGATGGCCGTCAACCCGGAAACCACCGACCAACCGAACGCGGTTGAAATATCGACGCGTCGCTTCAGCGCGTCGATGTCTTCGCTCATCGGATTACGTGACTCCATGCTTTCTCCTTGAATGAATTGCGTACGCTATGCCGAGTTCATCGGCGCAGTCAGGACATCGTCCATTCCTTGAATCGGCGCGTCACCTCGTCGAAATTCTTCGCCCACCACGAGTCGTCCATCAGCACACTGTTTGGGGAATTCAGATCGGGTATCCATTTACGGCTCTCCGCGCTCATGAGGCCAAGTGCTTTCTTACTACTAGGCGTATTTCCAATGAGTTCCATGAATGCCGCCTGACGATCCGGACGCGCCGCGAATGCGAGGAACTTCATCGCCGCTTGCTTGTTCGGGGTGTTCTTGACCACCGCCAAATACTCGAATCCATTGACGGTCTGGTCGAACGAAAAGTCGACCGATTGACCGGAGGCCTTCGCCGGCTTCACACGCGATGCGTAGGTGTACGTGTAGTCGGTTTCGCCTGTCGCCAGTAGCGTCAATGTTTGCGGCGTCTGGTCGATCCATTTGACGACGTCGGGCTTGATGCGGTCGAGCACGCGAAACGCGCGGTCCACGTCGAGTGGATAAAGATGCTTGGGCGGCACGCCGTCCGCAAGCAGCGCGGCTTCGAACGTCTCGCTGGGCCGATTTCGGAAGGTACGACGGCCAGGGAACGTTTTGGTATCGAAATACTCTTTGAAATTACGTGGATGTTTGCCGGCCGGATAGCGTTTCGGATCCCACGCGATACCCCCTACGAAGACATACCACGGCAACAGATTGTTCTTGACGTCGATGATCAAATCGTTGCGATCGAATATCGCCGGGTCCAACGGCTCCCAAAGTCCCGCGTTTGCGCCCGCAACACCGAGTGCACCCGGGGCATCGAACACATCCCACTCGACATTACCGGTCATCACTTGCGCACGAAGCTTCGCCATGTCGGGCGTATCGACGATCGTCACTTGAATACCCGTTTCCTTCATGAACGGATTGACGACCGACTCCTCGACAGCGCGACGATAATCACCGCCCCAACTCACCAACGACATTTGCCGGTCCGCTGCCCGGGCGCGCTTCGACGTCAGGATTAGCGGCGACGCCGCGGCGGCAATGGCGATACTGGATGCACCCGAGACGAACGCTCGGCGTCCTTGGGAAACGAGCGGTTGACGAACCTTCGGCATGGCTGACCTCCTCACCTACTGATTGATTGCGCTGTCCGACGAGATCGGTGGTCCGGTCTCCTGTAGCCCTATAAGAACCCGGCTTCTTCGAGCGGGTACCTTCAGCGTAGGCGCGCAAAAATGGGAGAAGGTCTTCCGTACGAAACTTGATCCTTTAAATAAGCATCGGTGATTCAATCCTCTCGCCGCTCTGTATTTCGAATCGGCCTCTCTGCGAGCAAGGCACGCGAACCCGAATCACCGTGGAAGCGAGCGCACGGCCTCCAGTGCCGCCGATACCATCCCCTGCACCACGGGCTTGACCTGATCTGCAAGATCGGGCCGATAGTCGAACGGTGCCGCCTCATTCATATAGGTCGATTGACACATCTCGAGTTGAACCGCGTGTATGCCTTGCGCAGGCCGGCCGTAGGCGCGTGTGATATGCCCGCCCTTGAATCGTCCGTTCGCAATCCACGTGAAAGGCTGATCGCTCAGCGATGCAGTGATCGCATCGAGCACGCGCGCGTCGCAGCTTTCGCCGGAGTTCGTGCCCACGTTCAAATCGGGCAACTTGCCGTCGAACAGCCTAGGAAGAACGCTCGCGATCGAATGCGCCTCCCACAGCAGCACGTTGCCGAATTCCGCTTTCAAGCGATCTAACTCCATGCGAAGCTTTGCATGGTACGGGCGCCAATAAGCATTCAGACGACGCTCCACTTCGGTCGCATCCGCTGCGCCTGCGTTCGGATACAGCGGCTCCCCGCGGAACGTTTCTGTCGGGCAAAGCCCTGTGGTCGTCTGCCCCGGATAAAGACTCTCGCCGGTCGACGGGCGATTGAGATCGACAACGTAGCGGGAGACGCGCGCGCCAAGCACCGATGCCCCCGCCGCAATCGCGAAATCATAGAGGCGATCGAGATGCCAGTCGGTGTCCGCGACGACATCGGCCACATCGGTCAACTGCCGACGAATGTCCGGTGGAATGTCCGTACCGAGATGAGGAATCGAGATCAGTAGCGGAACGTTACCCCGATGAAAATGGAAACCTGTATCGTTCAACATGCACGCTCCATCGATTTCGTAAAACCTATTCGAATTCTAGCGCCGATACGCAATTGCCGAGAAGATAGGCGTCCGTCAATGCGTTGATGTCGGCGCAACCAAGCAGCCGCAGGCACGTTTCGAGTTCTCGGTTCAATTGAGCGAGCACGGCTATCGCACCGTCTATCCCCGCGGCGGCAAGCCCGTACAGCGGGGCGCGCCCCAGCAACGTACCCTTTGCGCCGAGCGCCACGGCTTTCGCAATGTCGCTACCTCTACGCACGCCCCCGTCGATATAGACTTCGAAGCCGCGCGGCATACATGCCACGACGTGAGGCAGCATCTCGATCGCGCTCGGCGCACCATCCAATTGACGACCGCCATGATTCGAGAGCACGACGCCATCGGCTTCATGCTGCGCGGCCCGCTTCGCATCCGCGACACTCAAGAGCCCCTTGATCAGAATCTTGCCCTGCCAGTGCCTGCGCAACCACGCGATGTCATGCCATTCCAACGACATATCCATTTGACTACCGAGCGCCGCGGCCTGCGCTTCAATGTTCGCGCCTAGCCCCGCACTCCGCGCCAGATTGACGAGTTGGGGAATGCCGTGAATTCCCACTGTGGCCGTCCAGCGCGGATGCGTGACGACATCCCACAGCAATCGAGGCGTCCAACGTAGCGGCAGCTTAAAGCCCGTCCTCGCGTAGTGATCGCGCTGCCCCGGCACCGGCGTATCCACGGTTAGGACGAGTGTGGAATACCCGCACCCCCTCGCCCGCGCCATCATGTCCTCGGCAATGCGGCGATCGCGCTGAACATAGAGTTGCAGCCACAGTTCGCCATCCGAACACTGGCGAACGTCCTCGAGCAAACTCGTCGAGGCCGTAGACAGTACGAACGGCAAGCCGAATCGATGCGCGGCGCGCGCCAACGATTCTTCGGCTTCCCGGCGGTACAGACCATTCAGGCCCGTGGGCCCCACCACGGCCGGCCACGCCGCATATTTCCCGCACAACTCGGTTCCGGTACCGACGGCGGTCACATCGACCATCATCTTCGGCTCGAACGTAATGCGTTCGAACGCGGCCCGGTTCCTGCGCAACGTGACGCCGTCCTCCGAGCCGCCTTCGAGATAGCAGAAAGCAAACTCCGGTAGGAAGCGCTTTGCGGCCTCCCGGTAATCGTCGAGGTTCGAGAACATCTCGCCGCGCCTTTTCAGTTTGCCGGCAACACGCGGCCCGGATTCATGATGTTGTTCGGATCCAGCAGCGCTTTCATTTGCTGCATCAGTTCGATCTCGACGGCGTTCTTGTAGACGGACATCTCCGGCACATGCAGCGCGCCGATGCCGTGCTCTGCGCTGAACGTGCCGCCCATCTCGCTTGCAATGTCGTAAAGCAAATGGCTCAATTCCAGTTGCACGCGCCTTTTGTCATGAACCTGCGCCCAGTATTCATGCGAAAACATCGCGATGTAATGAAGGTTACCGTCGCCCATATGGCCGACGATCACCTGCGTCGCCTCGGGATAATGTCGAGCTAGCACTTGCTCGGCACGGTGGACGAAATCGGGGATACGGTAGGTCGGAACGGCGATATCGTGCGTGAGCCCCATTCCCTCGCGCCCGTTCGCTTCGGTCACGTGATGGCGAATTTGCCAGAGCGCCGCGCGTTGCTGTTCGCTCGCCGCAATCACCGCATCCTGAATGACGCCACTCGCGAACGAAGGTTGAAGCGCGTCGGTCAGCCGCTCGGCCAGCGATTCGTCACTCCCCGTCGACGCGGCGAGTTCCACGAGTACGATCCATTCCGGCACCGTCGAAAACGGATTGCGGGCGTGCTCCGAATGGCGCAACGAAATGTCGAATTCACTCTTCGAAATCAGTTCCAGGCCAACTAATTCGCCGGGAAAGGCCGCCTGAAGCTTGAGCCCCTCGGCAACCGCCGCCTCGACGTCGTCCACCCCCAGCATCGCGGTAGCCGTCGCATGTGGGCGCGGAAAGAGCTTCAATGCAGCCGACGTGATGATGCCGAGCGTCCCCTCGGCACCGACAAAGAGATTCTTCAGATCGTACCCGCTGTTGTTCTTGCGCAGCGTACGCAAGCCATTCCAAACACGTCCGTCGGCGAGCACCACTTCGAGCCCGAGCACGAGATCTCGCGTATTGCCGAAACGCAGTACGTTCGTCCCGCCCGCGTTCGTCGAGAGATTGCCGCCGATCTGACACGAACCCTCGGCGCCCAGCGTCAGCGGAAAGATTCTATCTACTTCGATCGCGGCTGCTTGGAGATTGGCCAGCACGCAACCGGCCTCGACCGTGATCGAGTTGTTGCCTGCGTTGATTTCCACGATCCGATTCATGCGAGCCATGTTCAACACAATGCTGTCGCCGCTCGCGTCCGGCACCGAGCCACCGCATACGCTCGTATTGCCGCCCTGCGGAAACACTTTGATGTCATGCTCGTTGCAATACGCGAGCAGTTTCGACACATGCGCGGTGCTGCGAGGAAAGACCACACACGCAGCCACACCTATGTGACGCTTGCGCCAGTCGATCAAATACGGTGCGATGTCGGCCGCGCTGTCGAGCACGTTCGATTCGCCGACCAACTCACGCATTACGCCGACAATGCTATTTCGATCCATCGCTTCTTCACTTCTTCAAGACGACGGTATCGCGTGCTGACCAGCGCACCGTCAAGGATTGGCCGAGCGGCGCACGCTCGACCGCCGGAGCGGACAAGGTTTTGACTAGAAGCGAGCGACCGCTCGTGAGTTTCAACTCCAAACGCGTCATGCCGCCAACAAACGAAATCTGCGAGATCGTGCCCGTGCACTCGTTCGCGTCGCTTGCGGTGGGCGAGCCGAATGACGAATCGACGACGGCGATCCGTTCCGGCCGCACCAGGACCTTTACCCGAGTCCCCACCGCGTGCCCTTCCGTGTTCTTCACGTTCATGACACGCGTATCGTCGAATTGCACCGTACCGTTCGCTTGGATCACTGCGTCGATCAAATTCGACTCACCGACGAAATCGGCCACGAACTCACTCACCGGTTCGAAATAGAGTTCGTCCGGCGTGCCCAACTGCGCAATACGGCCGCCGTTCATGAGGCAAACCCGATCGGAAAGATTCAGCGCTTCTTCCTGGTCGTGCGTCACGTAAACGAGCGTCGTGCCAAGTTCGCGATGCAACCGCTTGATCTCGCCCTGCAACTGATCCCGCAGTTTTTTATCGAGTGCGCCAAGCGGCTCGTCCATCAAGATCACCGAAGGCGAATAGACGATGCAGCGGGCGATACCGACGCGCTGCTGCTGCCCGCCCGACATCTCGCGCGGCTTGCGATGTTCATAGCCGACCAATCCGACGCGTTCCAGCGCATTGCGTACGCGCTGCTCGATATCCGCCTTGGACAAACCGCGGATGCGCAACGGGAACGCCACGTTGTCGAACACGTTCAGATGCGGCAGCAAGGCGTAGTTCTGAAACACCATGCCGAGCCCGCGATCGCGAGGCGGAACCGTCGAGACGTCGGTGCCGTCCAGCACGACGGCGCCCGTCGTCGGCGCGATCGCACCGGCGATGATGTTCAGGATCGTGCTCTTGCCCGAGCCGCTCGGCCCGAGCAGGCTCAAGAATTCGCCCTTGCGCACGGCCAGATCCGTGCCGTGAAGCGCCACGGATGCGCCGTACGTCTTGCTGATGCCGCGAAACTCGATCATGTTTCCGGCCGGCGCGTCCGTGGTACGCACGCCTTCCGCCTCTTCGATTCCCGCAGCAACGACGAGTGCAGGCGGCCGCTGATCTTTTGCACGCAAAACATGTGACATGCTTTCTCTCCCAACTTCAATGCGACGCGCTCTCGGCGGCCGGCTGCAGGAACACCGATACGCAGCAGAAAACCAGGGAAAGCAAGGTCAAGAGCGCCGAAACCGCTGCAATGACCGGCGAGATATCCCACTGAATGCTGCTGTACATCTTTACCGGCAATGTCGTCGTGGCCGGGCTCGTAATGAACCAGGCAATCACGACTTCATCGAACGACACGAGGAACGCAAACAGCGCACCGGCGAAAATCGACGGCCGCAATTGCGGCAATACAACCTTCAGAAAAACAGTCCTGCGATTCGCGCCCATGATGGCGGTCGCGAATTCGAGTGCGGGATCGAGCTTTTTCACGCCGGCCATGACCGTCATCATCATGAAGGGCGTCACGTAAGCGATATGGCTGACCACGAGCCCGGCCGTGGTACCGACGAGATGTAGCCTCGACAAGTAGAGATAAAGCCCCAGCGACATCACGATCACCGGCACCAAGATCGGGCTCATCAAGAGCAGCATCACGAGCCGCTTGCCCGGAAACTCGAACCGTACGAGACCGTACGAAGCGGGCACCCCGATAATGGCCGCTCCCACCATCGTGATACTGGCCACCTTCAGACTCTGAAGGATCGGGCCGACCCAACTACTCGACATGAAGAGCCGCTGGTAGAGCTCGAACGTCCAGACCTTGGGAGGAAACGACAACTCACCGCTTCCGCCGAAAGAAATAGGAATGACGATGAGCGTCGGCACCAGGATGAAGACATAGACGGCGAACGCGACGACATTACGCAGATGCCCATAACGCTGCTCGAGCCGATCGATGACCACTCGTCCGCGCGCGACGGGAACATTGACTCCGGCGGCTGCTGTCATGCCATCACCTTTACTTTCTGATCCCGCTTCTGGAAGCAGTCGGCCCCGGCTGCGACGAGCGTGACCATCCCCAACAGAATGACGCCGATGGCGGAAGCCATATTCCAGTCCATCGTTTCGCGCGTGTAGAAGTCGACCAAATTGGACATCATCGCGTCCGTTCTGCCGCCCAGCAGTGCGGGAATGACGAAGAACCCCATCGACATCACCGTAGTGCTCACGGTGGCCGCCGCGACGCCCGGCATGCTGAGCGGCAACGTGATCTTGAAGAACATGCGGGGCGGCTTCGCGCCCATGATTTCCGATGCGCGATACAAGGATCGGTCGATCGACAACAAGCTCGCGAGCACCGGAAACACGATGAACGGAATGAGGTAGTTGGTCATTCCGACCATGACGCCGAAGCGATTGAACAACATCGGCAAATGCACCTGCGTATGGAGGACTGTCGACAACAACTTATTGACGAGCCCGTCACGGCCGAGCAACACGGTAAAGGCATAGCTTTTGACGAGAATGCTCGTCCAAAACGGCACGAGCACGAGGACCATGTACATCGACCGCTTTCTCGGCGTTTGCTTCGCGAGTTGCATCGCAATGGGGTATCCGAGCAGCAGGCTCGCCACCGACGCCGATACGCTGATTTCGATCGTCGACCACAACGTGCGCAGAAACAGCTCGCTGGTGAAGAGTCGCCGATACGCCGACAAAGAGAAACCGTCCGGCATCGCGACGCTCGTGTAGACAACGTATGCGAGCGGCACGAATACCACGAGCGCGAGAAACACCGTCGCAGGCCCCACATATAGGATCCCGTCGCTTCGACTTTTCATTGCTCCTCCCTGATACACACTGCCATTGCCGCATTTCCGTCGCAATCGCGCAACTGCGCGATCACGACTTCAAGTCATCACCCATTCCTTGAACCGTAGGGTCAACTCATCGTAATGATCGCCCCACCATGCATCGTTGCTGACGAGATTCATCTTGTTGAACGGATCGGACAGCCATTTGCGCACCTCGGGCTTCACCATCGGCAACGCCTTCCTGCTGGCGGGCGTGTTACCGAATAGATCCATCAAAGCAGCCTGCCGGTCGGGGCGCAGCGCGAATTGCACGAACTTCATGGCGCTTTGCTTGTTCGGCGCATTCTTCAGCACAACCAAGTACTCGAGACCGATCAAGTCCTGCTTGAACGAGAAGTCGATCGGCTTGCCCGCTTCCTGCGCGGCCTTCACGCGTGTTGCATAGGTATAGCTGAAGTCGACCTGTCCCGTTTCGACGAGCGTCACCGTCTGCGGCGTCTGGTCGACCCACTTGCCGATATACGGCTTGATCCGGTCGAGTGCTTTGAATGCGCGCTCGACGTCGAGCGGATAGATCTTGTCCGGTGGCACGCCGTCGGCCAGTAGCGCAATTTCGAGTGTTTCGCTCGCCCGATTGCGCAGCGTCCTTTGACCCGGAAACCGCTTGACGTCGAAGTATTCGGCAAACGTCTCGGGATGCTTGCCGGCGGGATACTTGCTGTTGTCCCAACAGATGCCGCCGGTATAGCCATAGAAAGGCACCGCGTATTTCATCATCGGCGCAATCAGGTCGTTCTTGTCGAACATAGCGGGATCGAGCGGCTCCCAGTAGCCGTTCTTCGCACCGGTCACGGCCATAGGGCCAACGGCATCGAAAACATCCCATTGAACGTTGTTCGTCATGACCTGCGCCTTGACCTTCGCGAGATCGGGCGTGTCGACCAACGTCACATGCACGCCGAACTCTTTCTCGAAGGGTTTCGCCAGTGCCTCCTCGACCGCTTGATGATAGTTTCCGCCCCAACTGACCACGGTCAGATTGCCGGCCGCCATCGCTTTGCGCGAGGTGATGATCATCGGCGCCCCGATCGCGCCCGTCAGCAGGGCCGTGCCCGCGGCTTGCATGAACCTGCGGCGCGGCAGAACGATTTTGCTGTCTGAAGCCATGGCTGTGTCCCCTTCTGGTCAGCGTAACGTTGTGGTGTCTATACGGTTTCACGCGCGGTGATCGTTGGGATCACTTCGGCGAGCCGCTGCCTCAGCGCAGCCGAGGCGGGGCGCAGCGGCGGCAGGACATCGCCGAATGGGAGCCCTTGCAGCGTCAATGCCGCCTTGATCGGTGCGGGATTCGGTTCGGCGAAGACCGCATCGATGAGCGGACGAAGCGTCGCATGCAAGGCGATCGCCTCTTGGAGCCGCCCGCCCGAGGCCAACGCAAGCACCCGTGACCATTGCCTTGGAATCAGATTCGAGCTGGAGATGATGCCGCCCACGGCGCCCATGGCAACGTGCAGCGGCAAGACATCTTCCTCGCCGCTCAGGATGGAGATCTTCGACGCGGCCAATTCGGCGGCACGCATCTGCTGAGCGAGATCCGGATTGCAAGCCTTGATGCCGACGACGCGCGTCATCCCAGCCAAGCGTGCAACCGTTTCGTAATGAAGCGAGACGCCGGTTCGATAGGGAATTTCGTAGAGGATGATGTCGGCATCGACCTCGTCGGCAAACCGACGGTAATAGTCGACGATACCGTCCTGAGTTGGTCTGAAGTAATACGGGGTTACCACCATCAGCGCTTTGGCACCGGCGCGCACGAATGCCTGCGCCTGCCCGATCGCATCGCCGAGTCCCGGCGAAATGATGCCCGGGACGACCGGCGTCCTGCCGGCGGCGGTTTCAAGCGCGCATTCGACGACGCGCAGCCGCTCATCGGGCGACAGCGCCGTATACTCGCCGGTCCCGCCCAAGGGGACGATGCCGTCAGTGCCCGCGGCGACGAGCCGCTCGATATGCCGCACGAGCGGCTTGGCGGTAAAACGCAGGCACTCGTCCAAAGGCGTCGGCACGGCGGTCAATATCCCCGTGTACTTGAGACTCGTCTCCATCCTTCGTCCTCTACTGGTAGAAACCCACTCGGCACCGCAATGCCGGCCGTAAGACAACGATAGATAGCCAAAAGAGAACTGGCCGCACCATCACGGCGCCTTACTGTGTTTATAAGAAATTGTTATCTAAGCCCTCGTATGCCCGCGCGGGGAGATTCTGCTTTCCATCGAACGCCCCCGGAAAAGAACGACCGGCATTGCAGCAATGCGGGTGCCCAAGAAGGTGTTATGGCAGAGTTTCGAGAGGAAAATCTTTCAAAGTCGGATATCGGTAACGAACATCACACCACGGTTCGCCCTGATCCTGTGCGCACTGGGCCACTGTCCGAAGCCAAGCTTCTCGGGAGGCGAACGCCGCCGGTCGCAGCCGCGACACCGCATCGGCCCGTCGCCCAACCACTCGACGGCTATCGATCGCTCGCGGGCCTGCTTTTCGGTTATGCGTTGCTCATCGCAGGCAATGGGTTGTTCCAGACCCTCATCCCATTGAGGATGCTGCATACCGGCGCTTCGACGTTCATCGTCGGGCTCGTGCAATCGTGTTATTACGGCGGTTTCGTGGCGGGCGCGGTATTCAACCGCCGTCTTATCGACCGAATCGGGCAGCACCGCACGTTCGTGGCCTTCGCGGCAGCGGTGGCGATTCTTGCATCGGCCTTCAACGTCTTCGCATCGCCCTGGGCGTGGGCCCCGATCCGGTTGTTGACCGGTTTCGCCTTCATGGGCTTGTACACGTCGATCGAAAGCTGGCTCAACGGCACGTCACGCAATGAGAATCGAGGTCAGGTTTTCGGCCTATACGCGGGGATCAACTATCTGGCGGTAGGCACGGGACAGTTTTTGCTGCGGCTCGGCGATGGTTCGGATGGCCGCTTGTTCTCGCTCGTCGCGGCTCTATTCGCCGCGGCGGTCATGCCTGTTTCGCTATTCGAAGGATGGCCCGTGCGGGTTGCGGACGAGAGTCTGAACCGCCTGCCTGCCCATACCTGGCGCGACAGTCTTCGTTCGATGGCGCATGCATCGCCGCTTGCGATACCCGGCTGCATCCTTGCCGGGTTTCTTTACAGCACGTTCTATTCGATGACGCCCGTGTTCCTCGAACGCACGGGATTCTCGACGTCGGATCTGTCGACGTTCATGGGCGTGGCGCTGATCGGCGCGCTGGTTCCGCAGTGGCCGATGGGGCGGCTATCGGACCGCATCGATCGGCGCAGTCTCGTCCACGTTACTGCGCTGATCTCCATGAGCATCAGCCTGACACTGGCCGTGTTTCACGTATCGGCGATCGTCTGGGTCGGCATGCTCGCCTATGTCGCGGTCACGTTCACGCAATACAGCCTGATCGTCTCGCACGTCAACGACCGCACGGAACCCCATCTGCGCGTAGCCGTTTCCGCTACGCTGCTTCTGCTGTTCTCGATCGGCGGCCTCATCGGGCCTGCTATCGCTTCGCTGCTGATGACCGCCATCGGCCCGAGAGGGTTGTTCGTATTCAATGCTTGCTCGAGCCTCATGATGGCGTTGAGCGCGAAGCGAGCGCAGCGTGCCATGCGATAGACACGCTGCGCCAAATCCAAAGCGACAAAAATCGCAAAAGCAGCAATCAGAAAATCAGAAGGTGTCCTCGCTCAGCACCATCAATTGCGTATTGCCCCCGGCCGCACTCGCATTCACGGTCGTCACGCGCTCGCGAACGAGTTGCGTCCAGTCGTATAGGCCGTCGCTATCTTCTTGAACGCATGCGATCATCAGTTGCGCCGCCGTCGAGCGAATCTCCGTAATGCCCGTTTGATCCCGCGTCAGCATCACCAGATCGGGGCGCACGCCGGCGAAGTCGCCGCTCATGACGCGAATCGCATCCGTCGAGTCGACAACCCGGCAGGCATCGCCCAACGTCCGCGCAATGGCTTCTGCGAGCGGCGAACGCAGCAGCACGATCCGATTTCCGAACGCGCACGCGGCCATCGCCTGAGCGACGATCGCGGCGGGCGATGCGCCCAAGCACAGCATTTGCCCACGCGGCAGCAGCTCGACGGTATTCTCCTCCCCGGTCAGCGCCGGTAAGCTGATTGGTTTGAGTCCGTCCGCCCGTTGCGCGAGACGCTGCTTCATGCGCTCGAGCGCATTGTGCTGATCGTGATCGGACAACCATTCCGGTGCGCGTGCAAATAGCGCCTCAACGTTGGCGCTGCTAGCCACGCGCGCGTTGTTCATGGCCTTGCGGCGCTCGGTGAACTTTCCTTCCGCCGTTTCGATCGGGAATTCGTAGAACTTTTCGCTGCCGGCCCTGGGTTCGGATGCGAACGGGCCCGCCGATGCATCGAACGACGGCGCAACCTCTCGCGTCAACGCGAACAACGTCAACGGCCCGCCCCACATTGGGCCAGTGCCGGAGGCGCCCACGCCGCCGAACGGCTGCATACCGGCGAACGCGCCATGCATCGAGCGATTGATGCAAACGCTGCTCGCACGCGATAGCGACAAGAGTCTTCCCGCGGCTTCGTTGATGCGCGTGTGCAGCCCTTGGACCGCACAGCCCAAGGCGTTGACTTGCGCAACGAGCGCCGCCATATCACCGGTCTTGAACCGCACTACGTGCAGGATGGGCCCAACCACGGTCGGGGCGATCGATGCGAGCGCCTTCGCGTCGCCCAAGTCCACGATCGTCGGTGCGACGAAATTACCCTTCGCGCAAGCATTCGAGAGCAAGCCGCGCGCGAGCGCGAACCCCTTTCGCTGCAGTTGCTCGATATAAATCTCGGCACGGTCGCGGGCTCGGCGCGTGGCCACCGGCCCGATGTCGGAGGCGACGTCGAGCGGACTACCTGTCCTGCGTTCGCTGAGCATGCCCTTGAGCATGCCAAGCACTTTGTCCGCCGTGGAATCCTGCAAGCAAAGCAGACGAAGCGACGAAGCCATCTGTCCCGCGCATTTGAAAGCGGAGACGATGGCATCGGAGATGACCTGTTCGGGCAACGCCGAGCTATCGACGATCATCGCGTTGACACTGCCTACGGTACTTACAAACTTGGGCGGCGCGACCTTCGCCGCTAGATCGGACGCAATCAACTGCGCGACCTTCGCGTTCCCGGAGAACAGCACGGCGCCGACACGATCGTCGCAGGTCAATGCATGGCCGACCGTTCCGCCCGCGCCGGGCACGATCTGAAGCGCGCCCATCGGGACCCCAGCGCGGTGCAACGCACGCGTCGCCTCATATCCGATCAGCGATGCATCGCTCGATGGCTTCGCGATCACAACATTGCCTACCGCCAGCGACGCCGCAATCTGTCCGACGAATGTCGTCAGCGGCGACGATGCGGGCGTCACGCTAACGACGACCCCGAGCGGCCGAGTGCCGTCCAATCGCCGATCGGTCCTGAGCTGATACGCGTACAAGCGGCACAGATTGACCGCGCTGCGCACCTCGTCGGCCGATTCGGCTAGCGTGGCGCCGCTCTCCAACACGAGCAGCGCACCGAGCCGGGCGCTCGAACGCTGAATCTCATCGGCCGCGCGCTCGAGCATCGAGGCTCGCTCGATTGCAGACGTCGACGCTTGGGCAGCAGCGCAAGCCTCGGCGCGCGATAACGCCTCGGCAACGAAGTGAAGTCCTGTATCGACAACCGTGCCGACGGTTGATGTCACGTCGCTCGCGCTGTAGACGACCCGTGTCGCCTCCGACGAAGCACTCCATTTCTCGTCGTTGCCGGCGATGATCGCCCGCGCCGCAATGCGCTCGGCGCGAATCTGTTCGGCGGCCGCATCGAACTCGACCGAATCGGCAAAACTCAGTGCCGCGGCATTGACCCGCCCCGGCAAGACCGCGCCCGGCGCCGCGATACCGGCATGAGGTTTGCCGCCCGTTCGTGCCGCGCGAGCGACGGGATCCTCGACGATGTCGGCAATACTGACGGCCGAATCGACGATCTGATTGACGAACGACGAGTTCGCGCCGTTCTCGAGCAAGCGCCGCACGAGATAGGCCAACAGCGTCGCATGCGGCCCCACGGGCGCATAGATCCGGCAGGCACGCCCGAGCTTCGACGATCCGACCACTTGGTCGTAAACCGTTTCGCCCATTCCATGAAGACACTGGAATTCGTATTCCTTGCCCTGCGCCAGCGTATGAACCGCGGCAATGGTGAAGGCGTTGTGCGACGCGAATTGCGGAAAGATCGCATCGGGCGCATTCAGTAGCACCTTGGCGCAAGCGATATAGCTGACGTCCGAATGCACCTTCCGCGTAAACACCGGATAGCCGGCCGCGCCGGCATCCTGGGCCAGTTTGATTTCGGTGTCCCAGTAGGCGCCTTTGACCAATCGAATGTTGATACGCCGCGCCGTCGAACGCGCGAGCGCAATGATCCATTCGGCAACCGCGCGGCCGCGCTTCTGATAAGCCTGCAGCGAAATGCCGATACCGTTCCAGCCACGCAAGCTCGGTTCGCGGCACAGTCGATCCAACATCTCGAGCGTCAGATCGAAGCGCGCCGATTCTTCCTGATCCAGATGGAAGCCGATGCCGTAGTGCTTCGCCAACTGAGCCAACTCCAACAATCGCGGATACAGCTCGATCAACACACGCTCGCGCTGCATCAATTCATAGCGCGGGTGCAGGCCCGATATCTTGACCGACACCCCGGGGCCTTCGATCGGGCCGCGCATTTTGGCGTCCTTGCCGATGGCTTCGATCGCATGCCGGTACGACTCGAAATAGCCTTGCGCATCCTCATCGGTCAGCGCGGCCTCGCCGAGCATGTCGTACGAGTAGCGGTAACCGTTCGACTCGCGGCCCTTCGCTGCACCGATCGCCTCCTCGATGGTTTGCCCCGTCACGAACTGCTTGCCGAGCATACGCATCGCATACGCGACGCCCGCACGCACGATCGCCTCGCCGCCCTTACGAACTACGCGCGTCAGCGCTTCGGCCAAGGCGCTTTCATCGGGCTGCCTCAAGAGCTTGCCGGTGACGAGCAAGCCCCATGCAGTGGCATTGACGAACAGCGACGGCGACTTGCCGATATGGGCGCGCCAGTCCGCATCGACTATCTTGTCGCGAATCAATTGGTTGCGCGTTTCCGTATCGGGAATCCGCAGCATGGCTTCGGCTAGGCACATCAATGCGATGCCCTCGCGACTGTCGAGCGAAAATTCTTGCGTCAACAAATCGACGCCACCCGCATCGATGCGCGCATCGCGTACGCCCTGCGCTAGGCGCGCCGCCAACTCCTGTGCTTGCGCAAGCGTAGGCGCATCCATCCGCGCCTCTTGCATCAATGCTTGAACGACGTCCTCCTCGCGCATGGCCGTCGCATCGTGAATGCGCTGACGCAAGGTGGGGAGATCCGTCGCGACGGTCCGCATGGTTTGGATTTCGGACAACATGTTGAGAGGTTCGATAGGTGCTGCACTTCGGAAACGGCTCGTCGTCTTGCTCAAAACACCTCGACGCTGCCCCGCAGACGCTCGGTTCGGCGGCGCAGAAGTTCGAGCGTGAGGAGAAGCAAGGTCGAGATGACGACGAGGATGGTGGCGACTGCGAGAATCGTCGGGCTCAGTTGCTCGCGAATACCGGCCCACATTTGACGAGGGACGGTGCGCTGATCCGGGCCCGTCAAGAACAGCGCGACGACGATTTCGTCGAAGGAAGTCGCGAACGCGAACAAGGCCCCCGAAACGACGCCCGGCGCGATGATCGGCAGCTTGATTTGCAGAAAGACCCGCAGCGGCGACGCACCCAAGTTGCGGCCGGCGCGCGACAATGCCTCGTTGAACCCGGCCAACGTGGCGGTAACCGTCACGACGACGAACGGAACGCCCAGTGCCGCATGCGCGAGGATCAGGCCGCACAGGTTGTTCGTAAGGCCGAACGGACTGAAAGCGAAGTACACGCCCACCGCCGTAATGATGAGCGGCACGATCATCGGCGAGACGAGCACGCCGGTAATGAGCGCCTTGCCTTTCAAACGCGGACTCATCAGGCCGAGCGACGCCGTCACGCCGAGCACGGTCGC
Organism: Trinickia acidisoli; assembly: GCF_017315725.1. Lineage (NCBI taxonomy): Bacteria > Pseudomonadati > Pseudomonadota > Betaproteobacteria > Burkholderiales > Burkholderiaceae > Trinickia > Trinickia acidisoli. The sequence goes on along the minus strand of NZ_JAFLRG010000002.1, from coordinate 2,272,841 downwards.
AATGGCCGTCGCGGATACGCCCGTGATCATCGTGTTTTTCAATGCGAGCATCCACTCGGGGCTATCGACGAAGTGCCGATACCAGCGCAGGCTGACACCGGGCAGCGGATAGGTGAAGTACGGCTGCGCATTGAACGACAGCGGCATCACCACCAAGACCGGCAACACCAAGAACAGCAACACGAGGAGCGACACACCGATGTGAGCGAATCGTCCGAGACGGCCCCACACCGTCACATAGGCCGGAAAATTGAACATTGGCTTACCCCAGTTTCACGCCGGCGCCGCCGGTCAGTTTCACGAACAGCCCGTAGACGATGAGCACACCGACCAGCAGGATCGATGCGAGCGCGCTGGCCAACCCCCAATTGAGCGTCGTGTTGACGTGATAGGCGATGTAGTAGCTCGCCAACTGATCGTCCGGTCCGCCGACGATAGCCGGCGTGATGTAGTAGCCCACGGCGAGAATGAACGTCAGCATGCAGGCGGCGCCGACACCGGGCAGCGTCTGCGGGAAATACGCTTCGAAGAACGAACGCACCGGCCCCGCACCCAGCGAACGCGCCGCTTTGACATAAAGATTCGGCACACCCTTCATTACGCTGTAGAGCGACAAAATCGCGTAGGGCAGCAAGATGTGCGTCATGGCGACGAGCACGCCGAATCGGTTATAAACGAGCGACAGCGCATGGTTCGTCAACCCGAGGCGAATGAGGACGTCATTCAGTACGCCGTGCGTCTGCAGCACGACCACCCATGCCGTCGTGCGAACGAGAATCGATGTCCAGAACGGCAGCAGCACGAGAATCATGAAGAGGTTGCTGTATCGCGCCGGAATGTTGGCGAGGAAATAGGCGACGGGATAACCGAACAGCAGACACAGCAAGCTCACGGAAATACTGACCCACGCGGTTCGGACGAACACGCCCACGTAAAGCCGCTGATCGTGGGATTGCCTGACGATGTCGCCTCGTTCGTCACGCGTGAAGTCGAATGCCTTCAAGTAATACCCGAGTGTCCAAGGCGAAGCCGCGTATTTGAGCGTCGACCACGCGCCGAGATCATCCCAACGCGAGTCGATCGCGCAGAGGCGCCGATGCCACGTCCCCCCACTCGCTTCACCGAGCCGGCGTGCCGTTTTCATGATGAGGCTGCGCATGCCCGTGTCGTCATAGTTCAATCGCGACGCGACACGGCTGACGCCGTCCGTGCCCTTGATCGCGAGCAGATCTTCGCCGAAGGTCTCATAGACATGCTCGGGCGGCAGTTTGCCGGCGGCCGGATTCCACTCGCGCAACAGCACGGCCGCATGAGGGAGTTCCTGCGAAACGGTCGGATCGCGAAAGCTTTTCATCAACAGGCTTCCGATCGGAACGAGAAACGTGACGAGAAGAAACGCAAGCAAGGGGAAGATAAGCAGCGTCGCCTTGATCCGTTCGGCGCGCTCCGCCCCGCGAAGCCTCGCCTTCAGACTCTTCGAATCGACGACGACCGCCTGCTCGGCGTCGCCCTGTGATACCGCAAACTCGGTTGGCAAGATCATCATGTTCGGCGGCAGCTCCCGCGCCCTCCTCGTCGATACAACAACAGAAAGCGATTACTTTTGGCTGAGCCAGACGGCAAACCGCTGATTCAGATCGTCCGTGTGGTCGGCCCAGAACTCGGTGTCGACATGAACGGCGCCTTTCTGGTTGGCCGGCGCTGTCGGCAGATACGGCACGACCTTCGCATCGATCATCGGGATAGCCGATTTGCGCGCCGGGCCATAGGCCGTCAGCGGTGCGAGCTTCGCGAGCACGTCGGCCTGCGTCGCATAGCGGACGAAGTCCTGAGCGGCTTTCGGATCCTTCGCGCCCTTCACGATCGCATAGCCTTCGACGTTTTCGATCTGGCCATCCCATAGGAAGCCGAACGGCTTTTTGTCGGTGATCATCGCGCTGTAAATGCGACCGTTATAGGCGCTCGTCATCGTCACTTCGCCATCCGCGAGCAGTTGCGCCGGCTGCGCGCCCGTTTCCCACCAGACGATCGACGACTTGATCGTGTCGAGCTTCTTGAACGCGCGATCCAAGCCGGCCGGCGTCGCGAGCACCTTGTAGACATCGCTTGGCGCCACGCCATCGGCGAGCAGCGCCCACTCGAGCGCGCCCTCGGGCGACTTGCGCAGCCCACGCTTGCCGGGGAAATCCTTCAGGTCGAAGAAATCCGCGATCTTCGTCGGCTCATGTCCCTTGAACTTGCTCGTGTTGTAGGTGATGAGCGTGGACCACGTGATGTTGCCGGCCAGGCAATCGGACAATCCGCCCGAGACGAAATCGTCTTTCGCCGGCGTGCCGTCCTTCGCGGGGGCCAGGCTCGCAGGGTTGATCTTTTCGAGCAAACCTTCGTCGCACGCGCGAATCGCGTCGGCCATCTGCATGTCGACGACATCCCACGTGACGTTGTGGGTCTGAACCTGGGCGCGAAGCTGTGCGATGCCACCGTTATAGGTGTCCGTCTTCAGTTCGACGCCCGACTTCTGAGCGAAAGGCTTGACGGCGGTTTGTTCCTGCGCGTCCTGCCATGCCCCACCCCATGAAACGAAGGTCAGTTGCGTCGCCGACGCGGACGTGGCGATACATCCTGAAATAATCAGTAGTCCTAACAATTTCTTGCGCTTCATCATCCCGCTCCGTCAAAGAGAAATACCCGAATGCCCAGTACGACGTCCCCGACTGGGTCTACTGCAACCCCTACTGCAAAGCTCGACACGCGTCGGCCATCCAGCCGACGTCGACCGATTCGCCGATCCGCAACTGGCGTGCGGCGCCGTCATTGGGTAGCTTCACGATGAAGTCGTTACGCCCGCACACCTGCATGACGACACGGAGGTGATCCCCGTAATAGATCAAATCCTTGACTCCACCGTTGAACACGTTGTCGCATGCGCTTGCCTGCGCGCCGACGACGATTCGCTCCGGCCGCAGCGACACGCTTGCGTTACTCGACGCGCGCAGGGCAGCGCCCGCGCTCGCGACGATGCGATGTCCGCCGTCGAGTTGGACCGTGCAGCGTTGCTGATCGACCGAAGCGATGGTCCCCTTCAGCTCGTTGCTCTCTCCGATGAAACGCGCGACGAACGCGTTTTCGGGCTGCTCGTAGAGTTCGGGCGGCGAGGCGAGTTGCTGGATGACACCGTTATTGAAGACCGCGATGCGATCGGACATCGTCATCGCTTCGCCTTGGTCGTGCGTCACATAGACGACGGTGAGCCCGCTCTGTTCGTGAATCTGCTTGATTTCATACTGCATCTGCTCGCGCAGTTGCTTGTCGAGCGCACCGAGCGGCTCATCCATCAGCACGAGCGCGGGCTCGAACACGAGTGCGCGCGCGACGGCAACCCGCTGCTGCTGACCGCCGGAAAGCTGGCCGGGCATGCGATTGGCGAACTTATCCATGTTCACCATATGCAAGGCCCGCTTCACCTTCCGCGCGATCTCGTCTTTCGGCAGCTTGCGAACCCGCAGCGGAAACGCAAGATTTTCGGCAACCGATTTATGCGGAAATAGCGCGTAGCTTTGAAACACCATGCCGATGTTGCGTCGCTCCGGGGGGATGCGATTGATCGGTTTCCCCTGAAGAAGGATCTCGCCATGCGTGGCGGTTTCGAACCCCGCCAGCATCATGAGACAGGTCGTCTTGCCCGACCCCGACGGCCCGAGCATCGTCAGAAACTCACCCTCGCAAATCTCGAGGTTGAGATTCTTCACAACGAGCGTTTCGCCGTCGTAGGTCTTCTGGACGTTTTTGAAAGAGACAATCGTCGACATCGCCATTCCTCAGGGTTCTTCGATTCAGAGGCCGTTGCGACTCATCAAGCGCCGAACTGCCACTCGCGCGTGGGCAAATACGTTTCCTTCACCACGCGAGGCGAAGCCCAACGCAGCAGGTTCAGGTACGAGCCCGCCTTGTCGTTCGTGCCGCTCGCGCGGCCGCCGCCGAACGGTTGCTGGCCGATCATCGCGCCGGTCGGCTTGTCGTTCAGATAGAGGTTGCCGGCCGCATTGATGAGCACGCTTTCGGCTTGATGCAACGCGAACCTGTCCGTGCAGAAGATCGAACCGGTGAGCGCGTAAGGGCTCGTCGAATCGATGAGCGTGAGCGTGTCGCCCCACGCGTTGTCGTCGTAGACGAACACCGACAGCACGGGGCCGAACAGTTCGTCCTTCATGAGCGCATGCTTCGGATCGCTGACCTGCAGGACTGTCGGTTCGACGAACCAGCCCGGTTCGGACCAGGTCCGGCCGCCCGAGATCACGGTGACGGCCGCATCATCCTTCGCGGCTGCGAGCACGCTGGACAGCTTGTGATGCGACGCCTGCGAAATGACCGCACCCATGAACGTATCGAGGTCGGCCACGTCGCCCACCTTCAGCGCGGCCAATCGATCGCGCAATTGCCGGCTCACTTCGCCCCACAGGCTGCGCGGGATATACGCGCGCGACGCTGCGCTGCACTTTTGCCCCTGATACCCGAACGCGCCGCGGATCAGCGCGATCGCAACTTCCGCCGCGTTGGCCGACGGGTGGGCGAGCACGAAGTCCTTGCCGCCCGTCTCGCCGACGATGCGCGGAATGGTCCGGAAGCGATCGACCTTGGACGCCACGCCCTTCCAAAGCGATTGAAAAACAGCAGACGAGCCCGTGAAGTGAATTCCGGCAAGATCGGGCGACGACATCACCGCGCGCGTCGTCATCTCCGCCTCGCCCGGCACGAAGTTGATGACGCCGGGCGGCAGGCCGGCTTCCTCGAGCGCTTCGAAAAAGATGTAATTCGCGAGCGCCGACTTCTCCGATGGCTTCCAAAGAACGGTATTGCCCATGATCGCGGGCGCCGTCGTCAAGTTCGCGCCGATCGCCGTGAAGTTGAACGGTGAAACGGCGTAGACGAAGCCTTCGAGCGGACGCCAATCCGCACGGTTGACGGCAGTCGGCACCGACATCGGCTGCTCGGCGTAGACACGCTGCGCGTTGTAGGCGTTGAAACGCAGGAAGTCCATGAGTTCGCACGCACTATCCGGCTCAGCCTCGTCGATCGTCTTGCTCTGGCCGAGCATCGTGGCCGCGTTGATCTTCATGCGCAGGCGCGTGCCCACGATCTGAGCGGCACGATGCAAAATCGTGGCGCGGCTCGCGTGCGTCAGACTCGCCCAATCGCGAGCGACCGCTTTGGAACACGCGATCGCTTCAGTCACTTGCGCTTGCGTGGGGCGATGGATTCGAGCGAGCAGACGTTGCGTGTCGTGCGGCGCGCGCACTTCGACGACGTCGTCCGAGAAATACCGCTTTCCTCCGATGACTGTCGGAATCTCGACCACTTCGCGTACCGCGAGCGCCTGGCTCAATTCGGCTGCCGCAGCCGTTCCCTTGCCGAAGTGGACTTCCGGCTCGTTCGCCGGCAACGGAAATTGTGGACCTGACATCACGCTAACTCCTTAAGGAAGAACTTTCGGACGACATACCGAACAAGCCGAGCCCCATTTATCGGGTTTTCCCTTACCAGATAAGGCTTTGCGCCCGATGGGCCCGGTGAAAAAGCTGCGCTTGCAGCTTAGTTGCCGCAAAGCGGACGGCTTCTTGTTTAAACCGGACTTATGCTGAGGATCGGTCGCTGTTATGCACTGATCAATCGTTCAATATTTTTCGACTCAATCTGGCAACAACGGTACTACTCGCCCTCGTTCGATCTCTTCCTTGCGCACACCCTTGCATTTGTGCTGAACAAACGTTCAACATAAATTCAACTAACGCGAACTATATATGCAAATCCGACGAGATGAAGAGGGAAGACACCTCCGTATTTTCCCCAATCTCACTCATTTCACGGGAAATTTACGGGTAAACACGCACTCACGGCGAGATATTTAAGCATGAACATCTGTTCAGCATTCACTGATACCAATTCGAGCGAGGCGATGACAAGAGATTGAACGTTTGCTCAAACTCACTTCATTCCGATGTACCATTCCTGCCATCCTGTGCCACGCGAATGCCGCACTGAAGCGTTCTCGCCGGCTCGGCCCCTACGACGAAGGAACGAAGATGCAGCAAACGAGCTCGGCGCCGTCATCCACGAGCGATGCGAGAAAGGACGACACGGCCCACTACGAAGGCATGCGTCTGCGGCTCATCGAGTCGACGCTCGAGGTGGTAGGTCAAGTCGGGCTGGAGAACCTCACGATCCGCAAGGTCAGCGAGCATGCGGGCGTGTCGGTCGGGCTCGTGCATCATCACTTCGAGAACAAGAGCAACCTCGTCTACAAGACGTTCGTCCATCTGATTCGGCGAGTCCGAGATCAATTGACGGCAGGCCGGCGCGGCATCGCCGATCCCGTCGAGCGAATGAAGTTCACGGCCGATATGTGTTTCAGCGATGAAGTCATGAGCCCCGGTGCCGCGAATGTCTGGCCGCACATGTGGAGTTCGTCCGCGCACGACGAAGAGGTGCAACGCCTATGCGCCGCATTCTCGCGGCGGCTTCGATCGAACTTCATCTTCGACTTGAGACAGGCCGGCTGCGACCGGACGATCGCGACCATCCACGCCATTCAGGCAATGGCGTTGGTGCATGGCCTATGGATAGAACATCGCGTTGCCGCAACGATCTCGATCGAAGAGGTCCTTGGTGTGTTTCATGGCGTCATCGACGACGCGACACGGCGCGTCTGGCGGATGAACCTCGATCGGCCGCGTCATTAGGCGCGCGCGACGCATAACCTAATGTAATAGCGCCCTGAAAATAAAGCGCATTGACGCTACCTCTGCCCCGCACCAATACTCGAATCACAGCGAAGGCACGCTGAACGGCGTCCTACTTTCGCGATTCACGACAATGCACGTTGAGCCGTTCACGCGCAGGTAGGCAGCCGCATGATCGCGCAAGGCGTCCCAACTGAATTGAAGCTATGAACTCGGTAGAAAGAATGTTCGTCCCTGCGCAGGAAGCGGAAGATCGACTCTCGAGCACGCGTACATGGGAGAGCAGTGCGACGCTTTGGGCGAGCAGCGAGGAACAGATCCTGACATGTTGTCGTGTGGTTGACGAGACCCACGACGTCAAAAGCTTTGAATTCCGCGTGGGCGACGGCTCACCGGTTCGCTTCGAACCGGGCCAATTCATGACCGTGTCGGCAAACGTACAAGGCCAGTTGGTCCAGCGCTGCTACACGATTTCCTCTCCACCGACGCGTCCCTATCTGCTGTCGATCACCGTGAAGCGAGTGCCGGGCGGCACCGTGTCGAACTGGCTTCACGACAATATGAAACCCGGCATGCAGTTACGCGCGTACGGTCCGTCCGGCAGCTTCACGCCCACATCGGCCCCGGCTGCGAAATCGCTCTACCTGTCCGCCGGTTCAGGGGTAACGCCGCTGATGTCGATGACGCGTGCGAGCATCGATCTTGGGCTAGACCGCGACGTCGTATTCGTTCATAGCGCCAGGACACCGGCGGATATCGTTTTTCGAAAGGAGTTGGAAAGACTCGTAGCGCTATCTCCTCGCCTACGCACGTTCTTCCTTTGCGAAGGCATCGGAGACGAAAGCAATTGGCCGGGGCCCACGGGTCGGCTCAGTCTGCAGCTTCTTTCCGAGTGGGTGCCGGACTACATCGAGCGCGAAGTCTTCACGTGCGGCCCCGCGGGCTACATGAGCGCCGTGCGCACATTGCTCCGCGAAGGTGGGCACGACCCGGTGCGCTACCACCAAGAAAGCTTCGATTTCTCCGCGGACGCGGCGGCTGCGAAACAGGCAGAACCTGCCACTCCGAAAAGCGATGCGTCCCAAGAGACCTTCACCGTGAAGCTCTCGCGTTCCGCGAAGACGTTCACGATGAGCGCTTCCGAAACCGTGCTCGCCGCTGCAAAAAAGGCTGGCGTCGCGATCCCCTCGTCTTGCAGCCAAGGCATATGCGGCACATGCAAGACCAAGATACTCGAAGGCGAGGTCGACATGAAACACAACGGCGGCATCCGCGATCGAGAAATCCAGAAGGGATTCCGATTGCTCTGTTGCAGCCGCCCGATGTCGGATTTGGTGCTCGAGCGCTAACTCATCGGCAAGAACGCGCGACTCAGCAAATAGGCGCGTCTTCGCGCAACCACTCGATCAATCGCGTAACGGCCGGCGTGATCGTTCGGCCGTGAGGGACGATGACGTAGTAGGCATCGCGCGGTTTGCACGATACGGCCGTCAAGCGCACCAGGTCGCCCGCTTCGAGCAAGTCGTGTACGAGCCGGCTCCACCCGAGCGCGACGCCTTGGCCATACCTTGCCGCCTGAACGGCATCCGTGTACAGACTGCTGCGAAGCACGTAGTTCAGCCTGGCCGGACGATGGCCCGCCGATCGAAACCACGCGTCCCAGCCCATCCATCCTTCGTACGTGGAATCGGATTCGATGAGCGGCAAAGCGGCAAGCGCCTCGAGTGATTCCGATATTTCGTTCTCCTCACGAAAACCGGGCGAGCAGACGGGAAATATCTCTTCATCGAACAACAAGGCGGACGTACCGTCGTCCCAGTTGCCGTCGCCATAGCGCACCGCAACATCGACCTCGACGTGACGAAGGTCGGCCGTAAACATTTGCGTGGTCAATCGCAACTGCAAGGGCGGATCGAGTTGCTTCAGGTTCGGAAGCCTCGGCAGCAATCGTAGTTGCGCGAACGGCGCCGTCGACGCCAGCACGAGTTCCTGCTGCTCCGCACCGATCGACAGACGATCGAACACACCGGCAATCTTCTGCATCGATTCGGCCACAACGACATAGAGCGCCTCGCCCTCGTTGGTGAGCGCGATCGAGCGATGCAAGCGATGGAACAGGCGCACGCCCAGCGCTTCCTCGAGAAACCGCACTTGCCGGCTGACCGCGGCCTGGGTCACCCCCAACTCGGTCGCGGCGCGGGTAAAGCTACCCAAGCGGGCCACCGCCTCGAATTCGACCAGCGCCGTCAAGGACGGCACGATACGTCGATACCCCTTCGTTCCCTTTTCCATCTTTGCCCGCTCGTTGTCCCGATTCGAAGTCCGATTCGATCCCCCCTCCCGCTGCGAAATCCTCTGTTCAAACGCCCTATCAGTCAAGTCGGATAGGCGTAGGCATCGCATCCTGAACCGCACCGGATCGTGGAGGCGAGGGAGAGGCTACAGCCGCCTCGTCCGGCACTGCATAACTTAATGTAATGCGATGTGAAAAATAAAGCGCGTTGACGCTACCCATCGCCACTCCAATACTCGGCACATAGCTCGATGCAAAACATTGCAAAAAACAACCTACTGGAGGCACACGATGCCCGTCATTCCCATCAAGACCCACCGCGAACTGCTCGATAGCCGGCAACCCGGATGCGGGATGCCCGGCGAGCTTTTTGGACGACAAGACGTGTTCGAGACGGACATGGATGTCTTTTTCCACAAACTCTGGATTCTCGTTGCGGTAACGGCCGACGTGCCCGAGCCTGGCGATGTATACGCGATCGATATCGGCAAAGCCTCGATCTTGATCGTGCGCGATGACGACGAAAACGTCCGCGCGTACCGAAACATCTGCCGGCATCGTGGCTCGCGCCTCATGAAGAACGCCGGCAAGGCCAGCGTCGGCATGCTGGTTTGCCCGTATCACCAGTGGACGTACGACTTGGACGGCAGCCTGCGTCACACGTCGCATATGGGCAAGGAGTTCGACGCGAATTGTCGAAGCCTGATCCCGGTCCATATCAAGGTGGTCGGTGCGCATATCTTCGTTTGCCTTGCGGATGAAGCGCCCGAGGATTTCTCGAAGCTCGAGACGGCCATGACGCCGCGATTCGCGCCGCACGACATGCAGCGCACGAAGATCGCGTACGAGATGGAGATCATCGAGAACGGCAATTGGAAGCTCGTCATGGAAAACAACCGTGAGTGCTACCACTGCGGCGCCACGCATCCGGAACTCACTCAATCGTTCCTTGCGCACGACTTCGGCTTCTGCCCCGACGGGCAAAGCGAAGCCGCGCTGCACGATTACGAGCAGTACCTCGCGCACAATGCCACCCGCAAAGAAGAGTGGGAGAAGGACGGGTATCTTTGCGAATTGTTCGAATCGCTCGACGAAAGCGTCGAAACGAATTTCCGTTCGCAGCGGCTCGTGATCGCCGGGGCCGGCGAATCGCAGACGATGGACACCAAGGTCGCGAGCACGAAGCTGCTGGGCAACTTACAACGCCGCGATCTCGGCGACGTACACATGTGGGGGCATCATTCCTGGACGCACGTGATGAGCGACCACGCGGTTGTCGCAACCGCCATTCCGATCGCACCGGACAAGACACGGGTGCGCACGGTGTGGCTGGTGCATGAAGATGCGATAGAAGGTGTCGACTACGATCTGCAAACGCTGACCGAAGTGTGGGTCGCCACCACTCAGCAGGACGCGGAACTCGTCGGCAACACGCACAGCGGGACGCAAGACCCGGGCTACGTTCCGGGCCCCTTCTCGCAGTACACGGAAGGCGAGCTCGAACAATTTGCGCGTTGGTATGACGCACGCCTCAAGGCGCACGGCGTGTAGCGCAATGCCGAATCGTTAGCCCGTCTGCCTACTCTTCGTCGGGTAGGCAAATTTCTTCCGGCTTCAACGAAAGCGCCTTCGCGATGTCGCGCGACACCTGACGCTCGAACGACTGCCGAAGCATCTCGTACATGTCGGCCGGCAGATGGCCCAGTTCGTTTTCGCGAAACGCCAGGAAGAACGAACGGCTCAACCTTTGATAGGGCCGCCCGTGATGAGAAAACGACGACAGCGGCACCACGCGGAGATCAGGCACGTAGTGCCTGGATTGCCACAGACATAACGGCGTCGTCACGGCGAAGCCCAGGCCCGCAGCGACGAGACTCAGCATGGGATCGGTGGCGTCGAATTCGCATGTCCGCTCGACGTTGTCCGCGTTCGACGCCAGATAGGCATCGATGTGCTGCCCGATCACCGAGCGAGCGCTATAGCGGATGAACGGTAGGTTTCGACTCAGATCGGCAAGCGTGGTGAATCGGTCGACTTCGAAACTCGCCGGCAATACGACGAAATACGGCTCCGAAAACAGCTTCTGCCGACGGATGCCCGGCGCTTGGGAAATGCCATTGGTCGTTATCGCCATATCGAGTTGGCGCGACTCGAACTGCGCATCGAGCGTTGGCGTAATGCCGGACCACAAGCGAATTTGGTGCGACGTACCTGATAGCGCCTTGATGATGATCGGCCCGATCGTCGCTGCGAATGAATCGACGCATCCGAGCCGCACCACCACACGTTTCGCGCGCGTGACGTTGCGCACGCTCTCCACCATCTCGTCGGCACCTCTGAGCAGCACCGTAGCGTGCTCGAACAAGCGCTGACCCGCCGCGGTCGGCCGAGCCGGGCGCGTCGTACGATCGAGCAGCGTCGTATCCAATAACGTCTCGAGCGCCTTGATGCGCTGCGAAACACCGGCCTGCGATATGGCGAGCCGATCGGCGGCGTCGGAGATCGAGCCGGCCTCGACGACGGCTACCCAGCTCGCCAAAAGGCTCCAGTCGGGATATGGGTCGGGTACGCTCTCTTTCATGGTCTGCTGTGCGGTGACATCGGAATGTAGCATGGATGCCCCGGCGAATTGAAGGCTGAAGCGGAAGACTCTCCGAATGGTTAATTTGCGCTGTCACGCGCCGGCATCGCAAGGCGTGCGGCGTCTTGCGATGCCGGCAACGCACGCAGCGCACGTTCGAGCGCGGCAAACAAGGCGGCCACCGATGCGGCGAACTCCTCACCGCTCGGCCCGAGTTGCACTTGCCGTTCGAAATCCGCGCGCCAGCGGCCCGCGATTTCGACTTCCATGGCGTGGATACCGCCTTCGGGCAAGCCATAGTGCTCGGCCGCGAATACGTCGGCAACCCTACCGTTGACCACCCAAGAGTGACCGTCCGCCTTGACCTGCTCCGTCAGCGCCGATACCAGCCGCCGATCGCAGGCCCTACCGCGCGCCGTGCCGATATTGCAGTCGGAGGTGGCGAGTTGGTCGCGATAGGGCGATAGCCAGAAACTTGCATGAAATACGAGTAGGAGAACGTTGTCGTGCAGCTTTCTCAAGCGAGTCAGTTCTGACGAGACCGCCGCATGAAAGGGAAGCCAATGCGCTTGCACGCGTGCCGCCACCTCCTCGTCCGACGGCTCGCAACCCGGAGCATACAGTGCTTGCCCCCGCGCCGTATGAGTGCGACATAGCCCTTTGCGATCCACGCGGTGCGGCAGCGGCCGCTCGACGGCCGCCACGTTCAGATCGATCACGCAGGGGTGATAGCACGCCGAGATCGATGAAACACCGCAGCTCGGTGCCGCCGTTTGCACCGCCATTCCCGCGGGATCGGCAGCGCGTTCCGGAACGTCCCGCCAAGCGGGATAGGCGAGCAGATCGGCAGGGACGAAGACACCCGTATGAGGCGTCACGACGAGGATCGGCGAGTCGGCCCGAAAGATCTGCCCGTAATCGAAGTTCTGCACGAAGTTACGCATCGCGGGGCCCTCTGGTTCGCATCGAACTGCGTTCGCTTACCTATACGCGCAACGTATCGATGTCTGAACAAACGTAGATGAACCCCAAGGTAGCGGCACGCGTATCGCGAACCCCAATCGTAAGCGCCGCTTAATCTGTCTATAAGGCGCGCTTAAGTACCGTCTTTTGTAGCGCCCGTCGCCTTCGATTCTCATGCTGCGCACGGGCCGAACGCCCCTTGCCGGATGATGACGCAGCGGCATCCTTCACGGCACTCGCGTACAGGCATTCATTCCTTAGTAAGGGGAGTCGAGTCTGACACCGCACCGCCCGAAATCAGTTTGAACACCGCCACGGCATCGATGAGCACCGACGCTTCCCCTTCGAGCGACGTTGCCGCCGCGCTCACCTCTTCGACCAATGCTGCGTTCTTTTGTGTGGCCACGTCGATGTCCATGACGGCTCGATTCATCCCCTCGATACTGCCGCTTTGCACTTGGACGGCCGTGCAGATCTCGGCCGTCAATTCGCTGACCGTTTCGAACGACGACACGATGTCGCTCATCGTATGGCCCGCCCGATCGGCAAGCATGGATCCTTCGGAAATCTTGTCGACGGTCTCATCGATCAGCAGCTTGATCTCCTTCGCCGCATCCGCACAACGTTGTGCGAGGTTGCGCACTTCGTGTGCAACCACCGCGAATCCGCGCCCCAGTTCGCCGGCCCGCGCCGCCTCGACCGCGGCATTCAGAGCAAGGATGTTCGTCTGAAACGCGACGCTGTCGATCAGGCGAACGATCTCGGCAATCTTGCTCGAATGAACGGCAATGCCCTGCATGGTCCGGACCACGTCGCTCACGACCTGCCCCCCGGCCGCCGCGGTCCGCGATGCCTGCAATGCGCGTTCGCTGGCTTGACGAGCGTGTTCGGCATTGCTCTTGACGCTGGCTGTCAACTGCTTCATGTTCGCGGCGGTACGCTCCAGCGAAGCCGCCTGCTGTTCGGTACGTCGTGAGAGATCCGCGTTGCCCAATGCGATTTCCTGCGCGCCGACGCTGATCGTCTCCGTGCTATTTCTCACGCTGCGCACCATTTCGACGAGCGAATGCTGCATCGTTCCAAGATCGGTGAGCACAGCGCCCATTTCGTTGTGATACTCGACTCGCACCTCTGCGCTCAAATTGCCCGATGCGATGCGCTGAAGATGCGCCATCACCTGAGAAACGGGGCGCACCACGACGCGAATCAGCATCGCGCGCGCGAAAACGCCGAGCACGAGCGCGATCAACAACGTGATCACCAGCATGCCGGTCATCCATTGGAATCTGACTTGTGCGCTCGCATAACGCACGCGTTGACCGTCTATGACAGCACGCTCCCGCGCGTTCATACCGGCTTCATAGACCTTGGCCAGCGTTTCTGAGTCCTTACCCTGCAGCGCCTTGAAGTTGCCGAAATTCATGCTCTCCAGCGCAAGAAGGCCGGGCAGCACCACCTTGTCGAGGACAGCACGACGTTGGCTCTCGAGCAACCCCGTAGCCGCCCGTGCTTCCGGAAAGCGGGACTGCAGCGCCACGAAACGTGCGAAAGCCTGATCGGATTCGGCGATTCCCTGGCGCGCCGCCGCCAATAACGCCGGTTCGGTGTCGCCGAGCGCGTATAGCGCCTGGTAGCTATCGAGCGATACCCGCACACGTTGCAGCACGGCGTCACTGGTCTCCAGCGCGACAAGCGACTGCGTGTCGCTCTCATACATCTCGCGCAAGGCATCGTTGCTCAGCCTCAGCGCGCCGACGCCCACCATGCTCGACGCGAGCAAAATCGCGAAGAACGCGGCAATGACAATCGTGATGCTCGTACGAAAAGTGAGGCTTTTCAACATACCATTCCCTGTCGCTGCGGTCGCCCGGCGATGCGTCAAAGCGGTCATGCCCGCCGAACCTAGTTATTCAATCAAGGGTTGCTGCTGCCCGCAGAATCGCCGTTGCAGATCGATGATCGCGGGAAGCTGAAAGTCGTGAACGTCTGGAGCGGCACGGCCTTGCCGGCGGCTAAACTCGGTAGTGAGCTGCAATGCCCGCGTGCGCGTATCGGCGAGCAATACGAGTGCTTCGCCCAACAAGCGCCGCTCCAGCGCAGTCAACCCAAACTCCTGTTTGACTTCCTCAACGACAGATTCAAACGCTGCGTTATCCATCGACGCTTGTTCCCGATAGATCGTCTTCAACGACCGCGCATAACGAGCCACGTTCGCTCCCTACATAACCGCGCCCTGCAACCACGGCACGAACTCGCGATCACCCATACCGTTGACTTCGCTGCATGTTTTCTGTCCCGATGCGACGGACAACATGAGCCGAAATAGCTGCGCGCCGGCCTCTTCGACACTGAGCGATCCATCGACGATTGGGCCGCTGTTGAAGTCCATATCGGAACGCATGCGCTCGAAAAGGCTCGTGGTCGTTGCAACCTTGATCGTCGGAACCGGCTTCGAACCAAATACGGAGCCGCGTCCGGTCGTAAAACAAATCAGATTCGCACCGCCCGCGATTTGCCCGGTTGCGGACACAGGGTCATAGCCGGGCGTATCCATGAATACCAAACCGCATTCGCGTACGGCGTCGGCATAGTCGTACACGGCTTTGAGCGCGGAGCTTCCCCCCTTCGATACCGCGCCCAGTGACTTTTCAAGAATGGTCGTAATTCCACCCGCCTTGTTTCCCGGAGACGGATTATTGTTCAGTTCGCCCCCGCCTGCGGCCGCATAGCGTTCCCACCAGCGCAGCTTTTCGAGCAGACGTTCGGCCACATCGCTCGATGCGGCTCGAGCCGTCAATAGATGCTCGGCCCCGTAGATTTCCGGCGTCTCGGAGAGGATCGCCGTTCCACCATGACGCACGAGCAAGTCCACGGCGACGCCGAGCACAGGATTGGCCGTCATTCCCGAATAGCCATCGGAGCCGCCGCATTGGAGCCCTAACTTGAGTCTCGCAGCGGGCACCACCGTGCGGGTTGCACGGTTGGCCACATCGAGCAGTTCTTGGACGATTGCGACTCCGCGACTGATCGTCTCGCGGACACCGCCCTCATCCTGTATCACAAGCATTCTTGTCGGGCACGCGTCGAGCGGCGCGAGCAACTCGGCCAGCGCACCGACTTGGTTGACCTCGCAACCAAGCCCGACGAGCAGCACGCCCGCAAAGTTCGGATTCCGCGCGTAACCCGTCAGCGTGCGGCGCAACAGCGCGATGCCGTCTCCTGCCGACGGCATCGCGCATCCGCTCTGGTGCGTAATGGCGACGACGCCATCGACATTGCCGAATGCAGCCATCGCATCGCCCTTGAACGCATCGGCGATCGCATGGCAGACACTCGCCGAACAATTGACGCTCGCAATCACGCCGATGTAGTTGCGCGTTCCGACCTGGCCGCCGGGCCGCACGAAACCCATGAACGTGTCCGAACGTGCGTCCGCGCGAACCGGGCGAGGCGAATCGTCCATTGGCCGCCCGTGCTCGCGGTGTTCGGGCATGCCGACGTTATGTACGTGGACGTGCTCGCCCGCCGCGATGTCGCACAGCGCCATTCCGATGGCCTGTCGATACTTGGTGACTTGCGCGCCGCCCGCGATGTCTCGCGTTGCAATCTTGTGACCTGCGGGAACGTTCGTCAGCACGCGCACTCGATGTCCGCCTACGTCGACGTGCTCACCCTCTTCCACTGCGCGCAGCGTTACCGCCACGTTGTCGTCGTCGTGTAGAAGCACGACCATCCGATCTGTCATGGTGCCTATACCCCTTTACGAAATGAGTCCGTGTTTCGCGAGCACGCCACGCAAGCGCGGCTGGGCTGCTTGCACCGACAGCAGGTCTGCGAATTCGATCAAGGGGAGCACGCGCCTTTTAACCTTCTCGACATGGTTTTGCGCAATGTCCGCGATTCGATGATCGAGATACGGATTGATGAATCGCTCGCGCACGCTGGCTATGTAGTGCTCGGCCTGATCGCGCAAGCCCATCGCGACGAAAACCGGCAAGACTTCTTCTTGCCAGACGGTCTCGATTCCGGTGCGCAGGTGTGGATCGTTCATCGCATCGAGAACCGTTTCGGATGACGGCCGCCGCTCGGCGATCCACTGCTCCGCCAACCAACTATGGCCAAGGTTGAGAAAGAACAATTTCAATCGCTCATAACTGCGTAGGTCATCCGCTAGCACGATGTTCTCGTGCACGCACGGCAGTTCCATGCCGGGACGCCGCTCGATAGCCCAGAGCGCGTATGGCTCGGCCACTGCACCTATCGGATCGATCGGTGCGGATACGATCCGGTCTACGAGCGAATTCACCCAGACACACTGCTCCCGCAAATAGTCGACGAACGACTCGGGCAGCGCCCATTGCCGCGCAATATCGAGCACGATCTCGCGCAAGGTGTCGCCATTGTTCTCGACCAATTCGCACGGAAAAATCGACACGCCATCGAGGGCACGCTCACGCCAGCGTGAATGGAGCAACGCGAGCAGTTTCGCGGGATAGCTGCGTGGTACGGCGGCGTCATCTGCAAGCAGGCCCGATGAGTCGCGCTCATCGAGTCGATAGCCTATGTCGCCGGTGTTCGATACGATCACACGCACGTCTTCGATCGCCGCGCGGCGCACCGCCGCCCAATCTCGATCGGCAATCCAAGCCGTGCGGATGGCATCGCAAACGATGACTTTATCCACGATCCCACCGCGCTCGCTCCCGCGAATCCGAACCGGATACCCGCCCGGTCGTGAGAGCGCCGCGGCGCGCGCGTGGCTGACTGGATTCCCGGTCGTCTGAACGACGTTGATGCCCCCCATCGCATCGCCACGCTCGAGCGCCTGCGATACGAATAGGGCGACGTGCGCCAGAAGAAATCGGCTCGTGCCGAATTGAAGTATGGGTTCGCTCATGCGGCTTATCCTGACGGCTCAGTGCATCCGCTCAGCATTCCACCAAGGCTTTCACCACGGTCTGCCCCGGCTCCAGCAAACGGGGAAGCGCCTCCGGTACATCTTCAAGCCGCATGCGGTGCGTATTGAGCGCTTGATCTGGAATGCGGCCCGCGCGCATCGCCTCGAGCACAATTTCGAAATCGGCAGCGGTGGCGTTTCGGCTCGCGAGCAAAGTGGTCTCGCGCTTATGGAATTCGGGATCGGAGAACATCACCTGGCCCTGCACGATAGAGATCAACGTGTATTTGCCACCATGTGCGACAAAGCCGAAGCCGCGATTCATCGCGTCGATGTTCCCTGTTGCATCGAAGACGACATCGAAGAACTCGTTGTTCGATAGCGATGCAAGTTGCTCCGTATCAGTCGGGCCCACCGCGACAGCAGCGTCCATACCCAGTTGAGTCTTGCAAAACGCGAGACGATCGGAACGCGTATCGAGGCACGTTACGTTGGCGCCGCGCAGCTTCGCAAAGATCATGGCAGCCATGCCGATCGGGCCCGCTCCGACCACCAGTACGCGCTGATCGGGTAATACGTCGGCCCGTCGCACCGCATGCGCCCCGATCGCCAAGAATTCGAGCATCGCAGCCTGATCGAGCGTGACGCCTTCGGCTTTATGGACGAACTGCGCGGGTACGCTCAGATATTCGGTGAGCGCGCCGTCACGATGCACGCCCAGCACCTTGATGTCGACACAACAGTTGGTTTTCCCCTGACGGCACGCAATGCAGCGGCCGCATGACAAATACGGCATGACGTACACGCCGTCTCCTGGGGCCAATCCCGAGTCGTGTTCCGCTTCGACGACCACCGCGGAAAACTCGTGACCCATCACGCGCGGATACTCGAGATACGGCTGATTGCCCGTGAAAATGTGCAAATCGGTACCGCAAATTCCGACACGACACACGCGCAGCAATACTTCACCGGCGGCTCGGACTGGTGGATCGCATTGCTGCGTGCGCAGCACTCCGGGTGATTCGCAAATCACGCTAAGCATATTGATGTCCTCTTGGTCAAATCAAGCGTTGCCGCAATACGCCCCATCATGCTTGCCCCTTGGGAATGGGTGCATTCGCGGCCACCAGCCCTTCGTCGCTCACAGCCTGCCAAAATCGCGCCGGCAAGGGCCGCTCGAACCACGCGATGTTCTGCTGCAGTTGCGCGATGCTTCGCACACCCACGACACACGAAACGACGGCCGGATGCGCAAACGGGAATTGCAGCGCGGCGGACGGAAGCGGAACATCGAAACGCTCGCACAGTGCAGTCAAGCGACGCACCTTCTCGACAACCGCGGCGGGCGCATCTCCATAGTTGAACTTGCCATTGCCGGCCAGCACGCCAGAGTTGAAAACACCGCCCACGACGATGGCGGTCTGCGCACGCGCGCAGGGATCGAGCAGCGGCTCCAGTGCCAACTGTTCAAGTAACGTATAGCGGCCGGCAAGCAGAATGACGTCCAGCAGCACTTCATTCATCGCATCGACCGCGATCTCCCACTCGTTCACGCCGAGACCGATCGCACGTACCGCGCCGCTCGCTCGCAATTCCTCCAGTGCTCGAAACCCGCGGCCCTCAGTCAGTTGGGCCCAGTAATGCCCATTGCGATCGCCGTGCGTCATCGTCCCGATGTCGTGCACGTAGAGGATGTCGAGCCGTCCAGTCCCAAGCCGCTGTTGGCTGTCCTCGTACGAGCGCATGATGCCGCCGTAGCTGTAATCGAAGAACGGCCTAAAGGGCAACGGTTCGGCCCAGCCATCGTCTCCTGGCCGCACGTTCATATCGGGGCGCATCAAGCGGCCCACTTTCGTGCTCAGCGAAAACACGTCACGCTCGCGGGCCGCGAGCGCTTGACCCACGCGCCGCTCTGAAAGCGTATAGCCGTAGTAAGGCGCCGTATCGAAATAGCGCAGGCCCGCGGACCATGCCGCGTCGATGAGTGCGGCCGAGTCTGCCCACGACATTGGACGGTACAAACCGCCGAGTTGAGAGCAGCCAAGACCCAAGGCAGTGAGCCCGAGTCCGCTGCGCGGCAAGGTACGTATTTCACAAGCGTTCATGGTCGAGGGACGCGATCGAGAAAGCATCTGTCGTTGAAGAAATGCGGTAAGCGGACCTGCGCCGATCGAATATGGAAATCGACGCAGGCGGCGGTCATCATCAATAGAGAACGTTCTTCGCTTCGGACGAATCGAGGTTTTGCTTGTCGACCATCACGACGCCCGTATCGATATCCTTCGCGACAGGCTTATGTTCGATGACGTTGACCACGGCTTGAATGCCCTTGAATCCCATTTGATAGGAGCCCTGAACGGCGATCCCCTGAATCGTGCCGTCGCGCACGAAGCCTTGTAGATCCTGGTTGCCGTCGAAACCGATGGCAACGAGTTTGCCGGCCTTACTGGATTGTTTGAGCGCACGCCCCATTCCGACTGCGGTGGGCTCGTTCGCGCCGAAGATGCCCTTCAAGTCCGGATTCGCGGACAGAACGTCGGTGGTCTGATTGAGCGCGGTTGCCATCTGCGATTGCGAGTAGTACGGGCCGATGATCTGCAGCTTCGAGTGCGCGGCAATATATTTTCGGAAGCCCCCAACGCGCCCGATTTCCGATCCCGCGCCCGGCACATAGGACATGAGCGCGATCTTGCCGGTCTGGCCGACGCGATCGATCAGCGCCTTCGCGCACAACTCTCCTGCCTTCTCGTTGTCGGTCGACAAGAACGACTGGTAATACTGCTTGCCGGCATCGGACAACGCGGAGTCGATCAGCACGACAGGAATGTGCGCTTCCCACGCTTTCTTGACGGCAGGCACGAGCGCATCGGGATCGGACGGCGCGAGCACGATGCCTGCAACGTGCCGATTGACGGCGTTCTCGACCATGTTGACTTCGTCCGCGATATCGGATTCGGCAGCCGGGCCTTGGAAGGTCATCGTATAGCCCTTCGATTCGCCGAGCGCGGACTTCGCGCCTTTCTGCACGTTTTGCCAGTAATTCGAATTGACGGTCTTGACGATCACGGCGATCTCGCCGCCCTCGGCATACGCACCCGCGCTGAACGCCGCGCACATCAATGCGGCGCCCGCCAAGATGGAAAACCTCTTCATGTCTCGCTCCTCTTTCTCGTGGTTGAACTTCGTTTGATTACCGCGCTTGACTAACGAGTTTGATCACCGGTTTTGATCACCGCTTCCGGCTTCGCAATTGGTCGATCCAAACGGTGCCCAGAATCACGACGCCGATGATGATCTGCTGAATGAAGCTCGATACTCCGTTCATGTTCAGCCCATTGCGCAGAACGCCGATGACGAACGCACCAATGGCCGTGCCCGAGATCGTGCCCACGCCTCCCATCAGCGACGTCCCGCCGATCACCGCACTGGCGATCGCATCGAGTTCGTACATGACGCCTTCGTTCGGCTGCCCGGTCACGAGACGCGACATCAATACGCAGCCCGTTACGCCGGCCAATGCACCCGAGAGCACATAGGTGAAGAGCGTGACGCCTCGCACGTCGACGCCGGAAAGCCGAGCCGCCTCGGCATTGGAACCGACCGCATAGATGTGGCGGCCGAGCGATGTCTTCGACAAGAGCACCGCGCCCGCGATGAACAGCACGACCATGATGACGACGGGATAGGGAATGCCCGGAAACGTCGTGTCCGGAAACCCGTCCGCACCGATGTGCGAGATGCGGAACAATGCGCCATTGCCGAGCGCACCGAAGGCGTTGCCAAGGTCCGAGACGGGACGCGCCCCCGTAATCTCAAGTGCGAGGCCACGCGCGACGAGCATCATGCCTAGCGTCGCGATGAACGGCGGCAAGCCCATGCGCGTCACGCAGATGCCGTTGACGAATCCGCACAGCGCACCGACCAAGACCCCGCAGAGCATGGCGACCGGCACCGGCATCCCGACTTTCACGAGCAATGCGGCCGACACACCCGCGAGCGCAAGCACCGAGCCGACCGATAGATCGATCCCGCCCGTGATGATCACGCAGGTGGCCGCAACGCCGAGATAGGCGATCGACGTCACTTGCAGCGAGACGGTCATCATGTTGCCGACCGAAAAGAACGCCGAACTGGTAATCGAAAACGCGATCACGAGTGCAACCAAGCTGCCCAATGCCGCGAACTTCTGGATGAGGTCGCGGCGCCGCTTCCGGGCCGAGCGATCGGCGGCTTGGCTCCGATCCGATGTCATTTCAAGCATATGTACGCCCCGAAGCAAAGTGCATGATCTCCTCCTGACTGGTTTGTTTCGTTTCGAGAACGGCCGTGATCCGGCCTTCGTGAAAAACGGCGATTCGATCGGTCATACCGAGCAGTTCGGGCAATTCCGAACTGATCAACACGACCCCCACACCATCCGCGGCGAGCCGATCCATCAGCCCGTAAATGGCAAACTTCGCCCCCACGTCGATCCCGCGCGTGGGCTCATCGAAGAACAGAATTCGCGACCCTCGGTACAGCCATTTGCCGATCACGACCTTCTGCTGATTTCCACCCGACAAGTTGCGCACGATCTGGTCGACCGACGGTGTGCGGATGGCCAACTCATGCACATAGCGACGCGCAACGACAGCTTCTTCATGAAAGCGCAGGAAGCGCGCACGCGACGAAATACCGGCTACGTTGGCAAGCGTGATGTTCGCGGCGACCGACATCCCGAGCGCAAGACCTTCTTGCTTGCGGTCCTCCGACAGATAAGCGATGCCATGGCGGATCGCTTCGCGCGGCGAGCGAATCGTGACGGGTACGCCGTGCAGCTCGATCGATCCATCCTCCAACCGGTCAGCGCCAAAAACTGCTCGGGCAACCTCGGTACGGCCTGCGCCCATGAGGCCGGCGAAACCGAGAATTTCGCCTCTGCGCAGTTCGAACGAAACGGGCCCGAAGACGCCGTCGCGGCGTAAATCCCGCGCGCTGAGCAACACGTCCTCGGTCGGCACCGATTGCCGCGTGGGGTACGCATCGTCGAGGGAGCGCCCCACCATGCGCGCGACGATGTCGTTCACGGTCAGCGCCGCGAAGTCGTCGGTCGAGATATATCGGCCGTCGCGCAAGATCGTGACGCGGTCCACGATCTGCGCCATTTCGTCGAGGCGATGCGAGATGTAAAGGATGGCGACACCGGCTGCGCGCAACTCCTTGATGATGCGAAAGAGCTGAACCGTTTCCGACTCGGTCAACGATGAGGTCGGCTCGTCCATGATCAGCACGTGCGCATCGAACGAAAGCGCCTTGGCAATCTCCACCATTTGCTGCTGCGCGATGGACAGCGTACCCACCAGCGTCGTAGGCGCGACATCCAAGCCAATTCGCTCCAAGCACCGCACTGCGTCGGCGTTGAGCTTGCGGGTATCGACGAACGGCCCTCGCTTCGGCTCACGAGCGAGAAAGAGGTTCTCCGCCACGCTCAAATGCGGAACGAGGTTCAGTTCCTGATGAATGATCGCGATGCCGGCCGCCTGCGCTTCGGAAGTCGACACGAATCGCACCGGCTCGCCGCGGTAACGAATGGCGCCTTCGTCCGGCAGGTACTGACCGCTGATGATTTTCATCAGTGTCGATTTCCCTGCTCCGTTCTCGCCGCAGACCGCATGAACTTCGCCAGCCCGCAGGTCGAGATGAATGCCATCGAGGGCGACGACGCCGGGAAAGCGCTTCACGATGCACTCGAGGCGCAGGATTTCCCGGCCCGGGGCATCTCGATCGACACCGGCGAGGCTCGATGGATCGCGAGGCATTGTCATTACGTCTCCTATGAACGGCTAACCCGGCTTCTGCGTGGTCAGTCCAATTTGTGCAAATTAAAGCTCTATTCACTGACATGGTCAAGCCAATTTTTAGTTATCAACATTGACCTTACCAATAGTGAAAACCCTAATTTGACGCAGAACTGCCTACCAGGATGGCACTTCAGCCTATCGTGCTAGACTCCTTGCCTAGCTGAGCCCTCCATCTCAGCGGCACAATCACTGGCATCATGAAATCGACAGAACCAAAGCGGCTTTACCAATCCGTCGCCACACAGATCCTCGCGTTGATTCGTCAGGGCGAATTCCCCGCAGGAGAACGCCTGCCCCCCGAACGCGAGCTGGCGTTGAAGCTGGGCGTCTCGCGCCCGTCGCTACGCGAAGCACTGATCGCGCTGGAGATAGGCGGCCAAGTGGAGATCCGAATGGGTTCGGGCGTCTATGCCTGTGAGACCGGTGCAGACGACGCGAGCGCAGTGGGAGCACTCGGCGACAGTCCGTCGGAATTGATGCAGGCGCGGGCAGCTATCGAGGGCAACGTGGTGGTGTTAGCCGCCGCGCACATGACCGCTGCGATGCTGGATCGCTTACGCCGCACCGTGGAGCGGATGCGTAGGCTCGCTGCCGCAGGCAAGTCACCCATTGAGGCGGATCGGCAATTTCATATGCTGATTGCCGAAGCCGCGGGGAATTCGGTGCTCAGTCGTTATGTGGGAGAACTATTCGACAGTCGCCACGATCCGATCGCTGCCGCCATGCGTGGCCACACCGAGAGCGCGCAAACATGGACCGCGGCCGTGCAGGAGCACGAGGCCGTGCTAAAGGCTTTTCAGGCTGGCGATCCGATTGCCGCGCAAACGGCGATGCGCGCGCACCTCATGGCATCCGAGGAGCGATGGATTAGCGGTGCGTTGAAACAGGGCGCGCAATAGCTGCGGATAGCAGGGAGTCGAACCATATTCGCCTGAATATGCTGAAGGTCGCCTCCCGCCGCACCTCGTGCCGAGTCGGTCAAGGCTTCTGTTGGAAGTAGCTGTCCGCGCCCATTGCCGCAAACGCCGTCGTTCCGGCTGCGCCGAAAACCCACGGACAGGGCGGATAGTGACCAGGGGCATCGAAATACATGAAGCCTTTCACGAGTGGGAACGCATATCCACCGGGATTGTTCTTGCTTTCGATTTCAGCTTGCGCCAAAGCTAGATAGGTGGATTGCACGGCCGCGCATTCCCCCGTTTCCGCGATCAACATCGGCTTGCCGTGAGAACTGAACGCGGCGTAGAAGCTATTGAGGATCGGACCGAAGTCATGCGCCTCGACCTTGTCATAGCCATCGAAGCCGATCCAGTCCACATAGCCATCGCCCGGATAGTAGGGCGATGAATCGGCGTTCGTGCTGGCACCCGCGGGATTCCATAGCCACGACACATTGGTGACACCTTGGGCTTTGAAGACGTCGTGGATGTGTCGCCAAGCCGCGATGTAGCCCGCGGCACCGTCGTTGCCCATACAGTCCTGATTGTTGGTCCCCGCGGGCAAATTCATTTCCCAATACCAGCGAATGAACATCGGTGCACCGAACTGCTTCACTGCATTGGCGGTGTCGATGATCAGTTGATCGTCGGCACCAGCGGCGACGTTCGCGTTCATGTCCCCACAGGCCCATGTCACGACGGGCGTACGCCCCGCTTTCAGATCGAACTGCATGGTCGCATCCGGAAAGGCGGGTACGTTACCTGTTCTCCAAGGAAAGTAGTGCATGTGCAAGCTCAGCTTTCGGCCAATCTGGGACTCGAGCGTTCGAGTAGCACTTTCGACCTCGTCGGCCGTGGGCCCTTTTATGCCCTGGGGATTCGCCCATGCGCCGAAATAGGCGCCCGAGGCGGGAATGGGTATCGCGGGCGAACCCGATCGCGACGCAACCTGCATTAGCGATGAAGCCTGCACCGCCGTATCATCGGTCACTCCCCCACTTCCATCCCCGCCACACCCACTCATCAATGCGGCAAGCAGCACCACGCCGGCGACCATTGTTCTTTGCTCGAGCCGATCCATCTTCGCCCTCCACTGGGTGTGAACTGAGCTGCGCGGAACAAGCCGAGAAATCGGCGACGCGTCATCGATTTAGGCACAGCCAAGCGAGCAACTTACTCAACCCCGTAGTCGCTTGACCACTGCAAAGATATGCTCCACGCGAGCGTGGATGACACGCTAGTGACTTAAACGCGCGGTGATGCGTTTACCGTCGCAGAGGGAGTGAATTTATTTGGGGCTACGTGATCGCGTGGAGATGAGGAGATCATGGCCGGACGACAAAGCACATCAAAAACAAACGTCGGTATACACTGCCGATCACCAAATCACCCCGCGTTTCCGCACCCTCATGCCGCTACCCGATGCCTCCACGTTGTCGACCGCACGCTTGAGATTGCGTCCGCTTTGCACGGAAGACGCCGCGCCGTTGTTCACCATGTACTCCGACACCGAATTCATGCGCTACTGGTCGTTTCCCGCCATGACGCGCTTCGAGCAGGCCGTCGAATACCTGACTCGCAGGATGCAGGGCGCGGCCACGGAAACGGAAATCGTCTGGGTGGTCGAACTTGCCGCGACGCACGAAGTGATTGGAACGTGCAGCTTGTTCAACGCGGATGCCACGTCCAAGCATGCCGAAATCGGCTTCGGCTTGCTGCGCCCTTTCTGGGGCCACGGCTATATGAGCGAAGCCGCCCGCGCCGCCATCGATTGCGGCTTCGACGTCTTGCAGTTGCATCGCATCGAAGCCGAGATCGATCCGCGCAACACGGCATCGGCGCGTGTGCTCGAACGCCTAGGCTTCGTTCGCGAGGGTCTACTGCGCGAGCGATGGATCATCGACGGCGAAATCTCTGATGGCGAAATCTACGGGCTTTTGCGCACCGATCGTCGATAGGCGCTACCGCAACGGACGCCTTCTTCTCACGATCGCAAAGCTCACTGCCACCGATCCGCGCGCACTCGCCTCTCGTTGAGGCACAGCCCAAGGTCGCGCGTCACCGCGCACCTCGGATTCCGGCGCGATCAACGAGGCGTAGAGTTCCGGCCGGCGCGCGGCCAGCCAGTGACGGGCAATGCTTTGCCGCGCCAGCTTGGGATCGATCACCGCCGTCGCAACGGGGCAATGCGGTGCCTTGCTTTCGGCAATGACGGCGCCGCCAGGATCGGCAATCAGTGCGACGCCCGGCCCCCACTGCCCTTTCGGTTCGGCCTGCGCATCGCTTAGGACTACGAACATTCCGTTCTCGCCTGCACGCGCGGGCAACGCATGCGCGAACCAATCGGGACATGGCGAAGCGCCAGCGCCAACGCCCGTGCCAAGGCCGCTACGGTGCGGCGCGACGAGCAACGTCGCGCCCTTCAGCGCAGCCACGCGCGCATTCTCAGGCAGGTAGTTGTCCGCGCCGATCAAGATGCTCATCGTGATCCCCCACGGCGTGTCGAACACGTCGAAGCACTCGCCGCTGCGCAGATGAGCGCTCCCCATCGTATAGACCTTGCGATGGACATGTCTCGTGCCGTCCGGCATACACACGACGTAGCTGTTGTAGAGCGCACCGTCGCGCGCGCGCTCGAGCCAGCCTACGCCGGCCGCTACCCCCGTTACCTCCGCGGCTTGCGCGACGGCCCCGATCGACAGGCCATCGGCCGGCTCCGACAGCGCTTCGAGTTCCGAGCGCCGCAACCGTTCCATGCTCGCGACGCCGCAAAGGCTCATTTCCGGAAACACGGCCAGGCCCACGCCATCGCGCGCAGCATCGGCGAGCCGCTCGGCAATCACGCCGTATTGCAGCCCATTTGATCGCCCATCCGCACTCGCGCAAAACGAAGCGAACGGCAACGCTGCAACCCGCAGCGGGGGAACGATAATTCTCGACATGGCATGAACGAATCAACGAAGGAATGACCCTATTGAATCGCTCCGCGATCGATAAGTAAAATGAATGATTTTCCGCATTCGATTCCCAAAGCGAATGGATCTCAAACTACTGCGAGCCTTCCTGACGGTGGCCGAACTCAGGCATTTCGGCCGCGCCGCCGATGCATTGCATACGAGCCAACCGGCACTGAGCAAGCAAATCGGCGCGCTCGAGACGAGCCTGGGGGCACGACTATTCGAACGCGGGCGGCACGGCGCTGAGCTGACGACGTTCGGCGCGGATTTCCTGCCCGACGCCGCCGCGCTCATTCGCGATGCCGACGACATGCTGCTGCGCGCGAAGGAAGCCAGCGGCGGCAAGCGCGGCCGCCTGCGCGTGGGTTTGTGTTTGTCGGTCCTCACGATTGCGCCGCGTTGGATTGCCGAGTTCCGTGGCCTACATCCGAACGTCAACGTGACGCTCGTCGATCTGTCATCGGCCGAGCAAACGCGCAGGCTGCTCGCGGGTACGCTCGACGTCGGCTTTATGCGGATGCAGAAAAGCGAGGCGCTCGCGGGGCTTCCCATCGTCGAGGAATCGCTCGCGCTGGCCATTCCGCAATCAGCGCGGATCAAGCGGCTGCCAACCGATCTCAATGTCTTGAACGACATCGGCTTCGTCACCTTGACCCGCGCGCGGCAAGCGGGAACCGCCGACCAGGTCGACCGCTGGTGCGCGCAACGTGGATTCGTGCCGCGCATCGTTCAGGAAGTGCAGGACGTGCAATCGGTACTGGCAACGGTCGCGGCGGGAGTGGGCGTTGCATTCGTGCCGTCGCGCATGCGGTTTCTGCTGCGCGATGCCACGGTACTAGCGCTACCTGGCGCGCATGCGCGTTGGCGCGTCGGGCTCGTTTGGCAGGCCGGCCGCGACGACGTCGTCACGCAACGCTTCGTCGCGTTCGCCCGCGCGGCGCTCAAGCGCGAACGCGCGGCGTAATCGCGTTGCAGCGCGCACCCGAACAGGCATGCTGCCTGCGACGGTGCAAAGCATCAGGGCACACCAACGCACGAGGGTCGATCGATGGCTTCGTTCTTGCTGCGTGACTTGCCGCGCGCCGCGCGCCGGGAGGGCGCTTGCGCGGTCGATGCCGTGCAGCATTTCAGCAGCGACCGCTGCACCACGATGGCAGCCGGCATCGCCTTCTACTCCGCGTTTTCGCTGGCGCCGATGCTCGTCATGGTCATCGCCGTCGCCGGCTGGTTCTTTGGTACCGAGGCGATACGCGGGCAAATCTTTCAAGACGCGCACCTGTTGATCGGCGACGAGGCTGCGGCTGCCGTGCAAACGATCGTCGCGAATGCGCGCTCGCACAGCGGCACCGGCGGCACGGCCGCCTTCGTGTCGGTCATCGCACTGGCGCTGGGTGCCTCGGCAACGTTCGCTTCGCTCAATACGGCACTGTCCATCGTTTGGCCGTGCGATGCATCGGAGCGCGTATCCAGCGTAATCGCCTTGGTCAAGGTCAGGCTCATTTCGTTTGGTCTCGTGCTCGGCGTCGCCTTTCTCGCGATCGTCTCGCTCGTGCTCGACACGGTCGTGACGTTCATCGGCGAGTGGCTCCTGGGCGGCACGCCTTTCATCGTCTTCGGCGACATCTTGCAGCTCGCGCTCGGCTTGATCGTGCTCGCCTTCGCGTTCGCGGGGCTGCTCAAGTTTCTGCCCGACGCGCGCGTTGCTTGGCACGACGCACTCACGGGCGGCATTGTCGCCGCATTGTTATTCACGGCCGGCAAAAAGCTCTTTGCGCTTTATCTCGCGCATGCGGGACTTGCCAATGCATTCGGCGCCGCCGGTTCGCTCGCGGCATTATTGATGTGGCTGTACTTCTCGGCCGCGGTGTTATTGCTCGGTGCGGAATACGCGGCCGCCCGCGGACGACGTCGCAGGCACGTCGGCTTATCTAATGAAATTAATAAACCTGATCATTAGCGTTCGCGACGCAAGTCAAAACACATTTCGACAATTCTGTCTACTCGCAGCCGATCGCGCCGCCGTGGGGCTTGATGCCGCATTTACGTGCGTTAAGCACCGGCGCATCGCATTTGATCGATCCGCCGCGCGACCTCATGGCATCGGCGCCGTGCATGCAGCACATATGCTGGGAAATCTTGCCCAATTGCGTCGCAATCTTGCAATTTCTATAATTAAGCATTTCGAGGGCAGCAATAATCTTATATGCCATTTTTACGCCACATAAGACAGATTTGTTTCCTTTTGACGACAGCGGCTTTTTTTCCGTTCTTCCTTTCAATGACATTGCGCTATTCTCCTCCCGCAGCAGTCTAATAAACGTTTCGCGTGGAGAAATGATGAAAAAAATCGCTTTGTCAACCCTCTCGCTCGCATTGCTCGGCGTCGCCGGTGCGGCACATGCGCAAAGCAGCGTGACGCTTTATGGCGTGATCGACGATTCGCTCACTTACGTGCATAACGCCGCGGGCGACAAGAGCCAGTGGTCGCTCGGCAATAACAGCGGCGGCGATCTTGCCGGGACGCGCTGGGGCATCAAGGGTCAAGAAGATCTCGGCGGCGGCTTGGCCGCGATCTTCCAATTGGAAAACGGCTTCGATCCGTCGAACGGCTCGCTGCAACAAAACGGCCGCGAATTCGGCCGTCAAGCGTTCGTCGGTCTGACCAGCCAAACCTACGGTACGTTGACGCTGGGCCGCCAATACGACCCCGTGGTCGACTTGGTTCAAGGGATCACGGCCGACAACTACTTCGGCAGCTCGTTCGCCACGCCGGGCGACGTCGACAATTACGACAACAGCTCGCGTACGGATAACGCGATCAAGTACCTGTCGCCGAACTATGCCGGCTTCCAAATCGAAGGCATGTATGCGTTGGGCGGCGTTGCGGGTTCGACCGAAAGCGGCCAAACGTGGTCGATCGCGGCCGCGTACAACAACGGCCCGCTGGGCTTGGCTGCCGGTTACTTCCACGCCGACAACAGCAACACGCTGACGAACGGCGTCCGCACGACATGGGGCGGCACGTCGGGCGGCACGTTCGATAGCAACATCAACGAGGGCTACATCTCGGCGAAGTCGATCGGCATCGCACGCCTCGCTGCGCAATACGCGGTCGGCCCGTTCACGATGGGCGCGAGCTACAGCAACGCGCAGTACAAACCGGACGGCTTCTCGACGTTCGGTTCGACCGAGAAGTACAACGTCGGCAACGGCTTCTTCAACTATCAGGCCACGCCGGCGCTGCTGCTGGGCCTCGGCTATACCTACACGAAGTCGAGCGGCGACACGTCGGCCACCTATCACCAAGCTTCGCTCGGTGCCGATTACTCGCTATCGAAGCGCACGGACGTGTACCTCGTCGGCGCGTATCAGCACGCCAGCGGCAACACGAGCAACGGTACCGGCGGCGCGGTTGCCGCCACGGCATCGATCGGTTCCTACAGCTACAACGGCACGAACTCGCAAGAGCTCGTCGCACTGGGCCTGCGCCACAAGTTCTGATCGACTCGGACTCGATCGAGCCATCGACGAAACGAATCGTTAGGAGTACGCAGTATCGAGCCAGCCGGGGTCGCCCCGGCTGGCTTTTTTGTTACCGTTCGCCATCGTTCGCGCGGAGGTCCTCACGATGGCATGCATCGAATGAAATAGAAAGCAACTGAAATCAATTAGAAAGCTATGTGTCGCGGGCGCTTCATACGCAAATGGTCCAATGCGCCGTTCTTCCGAAAATAACCACCGTCGGCCGTGCTGTTCCTCGCTGTCATTCTCTCGGGAATCAATGACAACCCCGCGCTAAGGGACTCGCGGCGACGATAATCCAGGAGTTCGTCCTCATGCTTGGCCG
This sequence comes from Trinickia acidisoli, assembly GCF_017315725.1. NCBI lineage: Bacteria > Pseudomonadati > Pseudomonadota > Betaproteobacteria > Burkholderiales > Burkholderiaceae > Trinickia > Trinickia acidisoli. Next base: position 2,241,788 of record NZ_JAFLRG010000002.1, on the reverse strand, counting down.
TAAGCTCGTCCCCATCGCAGTTGCCGTTGCATCGCTGGCGGTGCTCGCCGCGTGCGGCAGCAGCTCCGCCCCGATGATCTCGCCCGCGACCGTCCAAAACTTCACCGCGACCGCGACGCCGATCAAACACCTCGTGGTGATTTACGGCGAGAACGTTTCGTTCGATCACTACTTTGCGACGTATCCGAGCGCAACGAACCCCTCCGGCGAGCCGGCGTTTACGGCGGCCGCGGGCACGCCGACGGTCAACGGCTTGAGCGGCACGCTGCTGACGGCCAACCCGAACTCGACGAACGCGGCGAACGGTGCCGGCGAGACCAACCCGTTCCGCCTCGATCGCACGCAAGCGGCGACGGCCGACCAGAACCACTCCTATACGCCCGAACAACAAGCCTACGACAACGGCCTCATGGACCTTTTCCCGAAGTACACGGGTAACGGCACGAGCGGCGGCGCAGGCGCATTCGGCACGACCGGCCAGGTCATGGGCTACTTCGACGGCAATACCGTCACCGCACTGTGGAACTACGCGCAAAACTTCGCGATGAGCGATAACGCGTACACCGACACGTACGGCCCGTCCACGCCCGGCGCGCTCGAGGTGGTCTCCGGCCAGACGAACGGCATGCAGATCGTGAAGTCGTCGAAGAGCTCGTATTACGTGGCGGACGGCCAAGGCGGTTTGACGATGATCAATGACGTCGACCCCGGCTACGACACCTGCTCGAGCACGACCGACCAGGCCATGATGACGGGCAAGAACATCGGCGATCTGCTCAACGCGCAGAACGTCACGTGGGGCGGCTTCATGGGCGGTTTCAATCTGTCGACGACGAACGCCAACAACACCACGGGCTGCAGCCGCAGCACGATGTCGACCGTCGTGGGCGCCGCCACGGCCGACTACGTTCCGCATCACAACTGGTTCCAATACTTCAAGTCGACGTCGAACCCGAACCATCTGCGTCCGACGTCCACGGCCTCGATCGGCTATACGGACGTGCCCAACAGCACGACCGTCGATCCGGCCAACCATCAATACGACACGGACGATTTCTTCGCCGCTGTCAGCGCCGGCAACTTCCCCTCGGTCAACTTCCTGAAGGCCCCCGCCTATGAGGACGGCCACGCAGGCTACTCGGATCCGCTCGACGAGCAAGCGTTCGTGACGAAGGTCGTGAACTTCCTCGAGCAACAGCCGGACTGGAAGGACACGGCCGTGATCGTCGCATGGGATGACTCCGACGGCTGGTACGACCATCAGTACTTGACGCCGAAATCGGCCTCGTTCTCGAGCGCGGACGAACTGAACGGCAGCGGTATTTGCGGCACGGGTACGCAACAGAACGGCGTGAACGGCAAGCCGGTCAACGGCCGCTGCGGCCCCGGCACGCGCACCCCGTTCCTCGTGATCTCGCCGTATGCGAAGCAAAACTACGTCGACAATACGCAGATCTCGCAAGCCTCGGTCGTCCGCTTCATCGAAGACAACTGGCTCGGCGGCCAACGCCTCGGCGACGGTGCGTTCGACGCCACGACGGGCAGCATCATGAACATGTTCAACTTCTCGGCCGCGCCGCACACGACGCCTGTGTACCTCGATCCGACGTTGGGCACGCAAGTGAGCACGCCGCCGCAAACCTGATCGCCTGAGCGCTGGGCGCACCGAAAGGTGCGCTGGCTCAGCAATGAATCCCCACAGCCCGGCAACGGGCTGTGGCCTTTTATTAGATCGAATCAGATCGCACGCCACGTTTCGCCAACGACCCGATGCAGCCGCTCGATTCCGCTTTGCCGAACCCGCCCGCCGACCGCCACCCCTCTGCTGTGCGCCGTCGTTCACTCGTCCGCGTTGTCACGCTCGGCATCGGCATCGCCGCAGCCGGTGCCTGCGCATGGGCGCTCGCCTATCCCGAGCACACGCCGCCCGCCGTCGGTGAAATCGTGGAGCAATTGACGGGGGCCAATCCGCACCCCGTTCATCTCCAGCGTCCGCCCGCCGCGCCGCTCAGCGCGATGGCACAGCTCGGCAAACGCATCTTTTTCGACCCGAGCCTGTCGGCTTCGGGCAAGCTTTCGTGCGCGTCGTGCCACAGCCCTGCGCATGCCTACGGGCCGCCCAACGGATTGCCCGTTCAGTTCGGCGGCCCCTCGATGACGCTGCAAGGTGACCGGCCGCCGCCTTCGCTGATGTATCTGTATCGTCAGCCGAATTTCAGCATCGGACCGGATCAGAGCGACGTCGATACGCCCGCGAACTTCGCGCAAGAAGCGGTGCAGGCATCGGGGGTCGCGCGCGCGCAAAAAACAGCCGGCGTCGCACCCGCCGCGCCCGCGATGGTGCCGCAAGGCGGCATGTTCTGGGACGGCCGCGCCGACACGCTGCAAGCGCAAGCGTTCGGACCGCTGCTCAATCCCGTCGAAATGGCGAACACGAGCGAAGACGACGCTGCGCGCAAATTCGAAGGCAGTACGTATCGCACGGCATTCCTGCAGCTCTTCGGGCCGGAGATTTTCAAGAATCGGCGCCTGCTGTTGTCGGAAGCAATGTTCGCCGTCGCGCGTTACCAGGTGGAAGACCCTTCGTTTCACCCGTATACGAGCAAATACGATTACTGGCTCGAGGGCCGTGCACGTTTGACGCACGCCGAGCTACACGGCCTGCAACTCTTCAACGATCCGAAAAAAGCCAACTGTGCGGGCTGTCACTTGTCGAAGCCGTCGCACGACGGCCTGCCGCCGATGTTTACCGATTACCAATACGAGGCGCTCGGCGTGCCGCGCAACAAGGTGCTCGCCGTCAATCACAATGCCGGCTACTACGATATGGGCATATGCGGCCCCTACCGTACGGACCTGAGTGCGCAAACACAATACTGCGGCATGTTCCTCACGCCCACACTGCGCAATGCGGCCACCCGTCAGGTGTTTTTTCACAACGGCGTCTATCACTCGCTCGATCAGGTGATGAAGTTCTATAACCTGCGCGACATCGAGCCGGGCAAGATCTACCCGCGCGATGCGCAAGGACGTGTCGAGCAATACGATGATTTGCCGGCAAAATACCACGCCAACATCGACAAGGCAGATGCGCCTTTCGATCGCAACCCAGGCGACACGCCCTCGATGACGGACGCCGACATCAAGGACATCATCGCGTTCCTGCATACGCTGACCGACGGATATCAGCCGGACGCGGGTTCGCATTGAGCGCCGAACGCCCCGCGCGACGCATCCGGTGCTCGATAGCCGATAATCGAAAAAAAACCCGCAAAGGCGTCACGCCTTTGCGGGTTTTTGTTTCGGCGAAGCCGCGTTAGGCCGACGCCGCGTCCTTCAGCTTCTTCAGCGCGCGTGCCTTGATGCGCACGCTTGCCGGCTTGGCCGGGAACCAGCGCTCTTCACCCGTGAACGGGTCCTTGCCGAAGCGCTTCTTCTTCGCCGGCACGGCTTGCACGACGATCTTCAGCAGGCCGGACAGCGTGAATTCGCCCGCCCCCTTCTTGTGAACCGTGCCGAGGATCGTGTCTTCGAGCGCGGCGAGCACAGCCTTGACGGACTTCGGCTCGATAGCCGAGCGCTCCGCGAGGTGGGCAGCCAGCGAGGCCTTCGTGAAGGTGTCCTTGATCGGCGACGGAGCGCCAGACGCCTTCACGGCGACCTTCTTAGCCGCCGCAGTCTTCGCGGGCACTTTTTTGGCAGCCACTTTTTTCGCCGGAGCGGCGGCAACCTTTTTCGCAACCTTCTTTGCGGAAGTCGACATGTTTCTCCTACCTGTTGGTCGTTGAACGCATGAAGCACGCACGGTGTGCGCCGCTTCAACGCCGGATTCTACAAGCGCCGCGCAGCTTCATGCATCTGTTTTGTGTTTCGGGAGCGTGTTTACGGGGGGATTTGTTGCGCGCCGCCGACTATTTCAGCGGGAATGGGGCCCGTCGTCGGCCGGCAAGCGCCGTCGACGACGGGTAGAGAGGGTTTGCCCGAACCGCGCGAACCCTGAAAATACGGGGGACGTGTCCGTTCGTTCAGGCCATGCCGAACGCGGGATCGCTCATGCTGTGTCGGCCCGTTTCGACGTGGCCGGCAAGCGCGCGCACGAACGACGCATCGGTGTCGACGGTGACGTGAAGGTCGTACCACGCGTGGTAGGCGCGTAAATCGAGGTACAGGTCCACACTTTCGCCGCCCGCGACGCCACGCTTCACGCTCGTGCCGTCGTATCCGTTCGACACCGTAAACTCGCACGCCGCCGTCCCGGTATTTTCGAGACGCAACTCGACGTTGCCGTTCGCCACGTCGTACGACTCGATCACCTCCGGCAGGGCCACGCTCGCGCTCCACCCATGCACCGCGACGGCGCGGCCCGCGAAACGGCGCGCGAATCCGTTCGGCCCGTGCACGGCGAAATCGTAGCTGCCGTCGGAATTGAGCGCGAATTCGTCTCGAAGATGCTTATTCGGCTCGACCGTATAGGCCCGCGGGGCATTGGCGCTCTGCGTCTCGTAAACATGGAACGCCGCGCCGGCGAGCCCCGTGTTCGTCAGCTTGAGATACAACTTCGACCGGGCCGCCTCGACCTGCGCGCGCACGAACAGTTCGTACGGCAACGCGCGCGCCGGACGCAACCCCGGCTCTTGCGCGGGTTTGGCCTGCACGAGCGGCGGCAGCGGAACGTAATCGGGATGGCGTTGCTGATCGAGCGGCACATATCCGCTCGTGCTCGGCAGCGCTGGGAAGGCCGCATTGGGATTGGCAAAATCGAATGCGCGCGTCAAATCGCCGCAAACGGCCTTGCGCCACGGCGTGATGTTGGCTTCGCAGAGGTTGTGTCCGTGACCGAAACGCTTCGCGATGAAGCGAATAATCGACGTATGGTCGAACGTCTCGGAGCACACCCAGCCGCCCTTCGACCACGGCGACACCACGAGCATCGGCACGCGCGGCCCCAGCCCATAGGGGCCGGCCGGATAGGTCGCGTTTCCGGCGAAATATTCGTTGGCGGTGTCGACGCTCGAGAGCCCCGCCTCTTTCGACCACGGTGCGAACGGCGGCGCGACGTGATCGAAGAAACCGTCGTTCTCATCGTAGGTGACGAGCAATGCCGTCTTGCTCCAGAGCGCCGGATTCGACGTCAGCACCTGCAGTACCTGATCGACATACCATGCGCCGTAATTGGCCGGCCAATTCGGATGCTCAGAGTAGGCCTCGGGCGCGACGATCCACGACACTTGCGGCAGCGTATCGTTCTGCACGTCGTTCTTGAGGATGTCGAAATAGCCGCCGCTGACGGCGACGTTCGTACCCGTGCGCGCGTTGTCGTAGAGCGGATTACCCGGCTGCGCGTTGCGATATTGATTGAAATAGAGCAGCGAGTTGTCGCCGTAGTTGCCGATGTAGGCGTCTTGCGTCCATCCCCAAGAACCCGCCGCATTGAGGCCCGTGCCGATGTCTTGATAGATCTTCCAAGTCACGCCCGCGGCTTGCAGCACTTCGGGGTAGGTCGACCACGAGTAGCCCGCTTCCGCGTTGTCGATGACCGGGCCGCCGCCCTTGCCGTCGTTGCCGACCCAGCCCGTCCACATGTAGTAGCGATTCGGGTCGGTCGGCGTCAAGCCGGCGCAGTGATACGCATCGCAGATCGTGAATGCGTCGGCCAGTTGGTAGTGAAACGGAATGTCTTGGCGCGTGAGGTACGCCATCGTCGTCGTGCCCTTCGCGCCGACCCATTGATCGTAGCGGCCGCCATTCCAAGCGGCGTGCGTCGTCGTCCAATCGTGCGGCAGATCTTGCAGGAATTGCATGCCGAGGTCGGGCGCGCTCGGCCGGAACGGCAGCACGTAGCCTGCGTTGGCCGGCAACGGTTGATACCACACGCCATTGCCGTTCGGCAAACGGATCGCGCGCCGATCGCCATAGCCGCGCACGCCGCGAAGCGTGCCGAAATAATGATCGAACGCGCGGTTCTCCTGCATGAGGATCACGATGTGCTCGATGTCGTCGATACTGCGCGTCGCATCGTTGGCGGGGATTGCAAGCGCGTTGCGAATGCCGGCGGGCAACGCGCCCATCGCGGCGGCCGCGCCTGCCGCTTGAGCGGCGGCACGCAGAAAGTCACGGCGGGTTGTCGATGTCATATTGAATTCGTGTGTCCGACAAAGGGATGGAACGGGGACGGCCTCGCCATGAGCGATGCACGTCGACGCACTACGGCACAACCAATCACCAGAGAACAACGGACAGCATGACGCAGATAGTGCGATGCACGCAGCGTTGCGGCAACCGCTGCATCGCACTAACTACGGCGGAACCCACGGCGAATCGTCAATCGGCCGTGTGCATGACAGGCGGCAGCAGCGCACCGGGCCCATCGCGCTCGGACGAACCGCTGGCGGTATCGAATCGCTGGGCGCCGCTACTCGTCGACGGCCCAACCGCGCCGCGGGTACCCGGCAATACCGGCGTCGCATCGGCAGCGCTCGATTGTGCGGCGAGATCGTCGTGGCCCCCATCGCATCCGGCCGCGAGCATGCAAGCTGCGCAGGCCACGACGGTGACCAGCGTCGGTACGCATACCCGCGCTGCGAGAAACGATGCGCACGACAAACGTTTGCTTCGTGAGGCACGCTCCATCCACGATCGCCGATCGATGATCGCCACGGCACACTCCCGTTCGAAAGTCAGCCCCGGGCCGGCGAGTACCGCCTCATGCGCACCACACCCGACCGAATAGTGAATCAGCATAGGAAGCAATCGTGTCCGCTTGATGAATCGCTGTGTCGATGAACGCGCACCGCGAAAACGCGCGCACGGCGGACGCCGAGCACGCGCGCAAAGCAAAAGCGGGAAGCGATGCAGCAGCGATGTCCCCAGGGCATGACGCCCCCTTCGCGCTACATCACCTTGATAACGACTTTACGACGACGATGACGACGCGAGATGGCCGACGTAGTCGCGCAAGTAGGTGTCGAATGCCGTGCCGATCTCAGGATGCCTCAGTGCGAATTCGACGGTCGCTTTCAGATATCCGAGCTTGCTGCCGCAATCGAAACGCCTGCCGTAGTAGCGGTACGCGAGCACCTGCTCTTCCGCCAGCAACGAGTGAAGCGCATCGGTGAGTTGCAATTCGCCGAGCACGGCCGGTTCGAGCCGACGCAAATGCTCGAAGATGCTCGGCATCAAGACATACCGGCCAACGACGCCGAGATTCGACGGTGCGGCCTCCGGGGAAGGTTTTTCGACGATACCCGACAGCTTGAAGATGTCCTCCTCCCACTCGCGCCCTTCGACGATGCCGTATGAGCGGCTGTCTTCGCGCGCGATCGCTTCGACACCGATGATCGTGCTGTGATAGTGGTTGAAGACGTCGATCATCTGCTTCATCACGGGCTGCGCACCGTGCAGCAGATCGTCGGCGAGGATGACCGCGAACGGATTTTCCGCGACGAGCTTCTCGGCGCAGAGCACCGCGTGGCCCAGGCCGCGCGCAGCCGGCTGGCGCACATAGAAACAATCGACGTGGCTCGGCTTGATGCCGCGCACGAGTTCGAGCAGCTTCTCCTTGCCGCGTGCCTCGAGTTCGGCTTCGATCTCATACGACGTATCGAAGTGATCCTCGATCGCACGCTTGCTGCGGCCCGTCACGAAGATGAGTTCGGTGATGCCCGCTTCGATCGCTTCTTCGACCGCGTACTGGATCAACGGTTTATCGACGACGGGCAGCATCTCCTTTGGGCTTGCCTTCGTGGCCGGGAGGAATCGAGTGCCCAATCCCGCCACCGGAAACACCGCTTTGGTAACTTTCAACATCGTCCGTTCCCTTGGGAAATTGCTATCGCAATTGCGACGCGAGCCCATCCCAAGCTTCGCGTCGCTCGATACGAGCGCTCAGCGGGCCCCGCGCATGGCAGCTTGCGCGAGGATGGCCGATACGCTCTCGGTCTGTTTGCGCAGCACATACGACTGGCGCTGCTTGACCGCGTCGGCGCAGCTTTGTGTCGACGGTGCTTCGTCGACGACGTCGATGCGCAGCCGGCGTGCTTTCGTGAAAGCCTCGAAAGCATGTTTGGAGGCCGTGCTGTCGGCGATCGCGCGATCGAGCGCCACGCGCGCGCACCATTTGAGCGCGAAGCGCTGGGCACGTCCGATCGGATCGGCGCCCACGCTTTTACGCAAATGCCATACCACCGGCCGCCTCACGACCATGCCGGCGAGTGCGCCGACGAGCATCGTGCGCGGCGTATTGGCATAGATGACATCGACGTGCCGCGCACGCTTGACCGTCTCGCGCACGAGCGAAACGATGCCCGACAGCGTGCGTGCCTTTGGCAGACTCGCGCGACGCGTCGCGCCTCTGAGCACGGGTGCGTCGAGCACGTCGACCGCGACCCCGGCCTCTTCGAGCGCCAGGCGAAACGGGCCGTCGTCGAACAGGACCACTTCGACCGATTCCTTCAGATGACTGGCGACGTTGAGCAACGATACTTCCGCTTCGTCGAGCCCGCCGCTCTGATCGAGCGCGAGCACTCTGACAGGCCCCGCCGCCGGCGAATGCCCGATGCCGCTCACATCGTCGTCCGATTGCGCGTCGTCGCCATGCATCGTCGCACCGGGCATGACTTGCTCGACGAACGCCATGAAACGTTCGCGAAACGTCGCGATCGAAAAACGTTCGGCGTTCCGGCGGCAATCGAGCGCCGAAAAGTGCCGCGCATTGTGCTCGAAGTCGCGAACGGCCGCCACGACGGCCGGCACGGTCTGTTCCCGGAAAAAGATCCCGGTCGGGTGCGGTTCGCCTAGTTCGCGAACCGTTTCGAGCGCGCCGCCCTTGCCGAACGCGATGACCGGCGTGCCGCACGCCTGCGCTTCGACGGGCGCAATGCCGAAATCTTCCTCGGCCGCGAACACGAATGCCTTCGCTCGACGCATGTGATCGTGAAGCACAGCGAATGGCTGATAGCCCAAGATCTCCACGTTGGGGCCTGCCTTCGCACGAATTGCCTTCATCTCCGGCCCGTCGCCGATCACGACGAGACGCTTGCCCGGCATGCGCGAAAACGCCTCGACGATCAGATCGATCTTCTTGTACGGGACCATGCGCGAGGCCGTCAGATAGAAGTCCTCCTTGTCCTCGCCGACGTGGAACGACTGCACGTCGACGGGCGGGAAGATCACGCGCGCCTCACGCTGGTAGACCTTCTTGATTCGACGCGCGATGAACTGCGAGTTGGCAACGAAGTGATCGACGGAATTGGACGTGCGGCTATCCCAGTTGCGGATGTAGTGAAGCACCAGGCGCGCCATGAACGAGCGCACACCGTGCGTCAGATTCGACTGCTGGAGGTATTGGTGCTGGAGATCCCATGCATAGCGAATCGGCGAATGCACGTAGCTGACATGCACTTGATCGGGACCCGTCAAGACGCCCTTGGCGACGGCGTGACTGCTGGAGATGACGAGATCGTACGCACCCAAGTCGAGTTGCTCGATCGCAAGCGGCATCAGCGGCAGATAGGCACGGTATTTCTTTCTGGCAAACGGAAGCCGCTGAATGAACGACGTCGTGGCGCGCTTGCCGTGCAAGAACTTCCGATCCTCCACGAAATCGACGAGGCTGAAGATATCGGCCTGCGGAAAGCAAGCAATCATCTGCTCGAGCACGCGCTCGGCGCCCGCGTAGGTAACGAGCCAATCATGCACGATCGCGACGCGAGGCGCGCGCGCGATCGACGTCGTCCGTAGGACGCGATATGTTTCGCTCGGGTGATCGAGCGTGGCGGATGCATCGGCGAAAATGTCGTGGCTCATGCGCTTCTCCTCTAAGCGCCCTAGCCTACGAACAAAGTATTCCGCGTAAACCCCTAAAATATTTCAAAAAAATGCAAGCGCCCCGTCAATCCTCGCTACACGGGGGCTTCCGTCATTCGATCGTCGATCTAGTCCGTTTTTTTGATTGATTTTTTTACGGCGATCGATGTGCATGCGCCGGCTGTCGCAGCGTCCTCGCGACAGCCATCGCCGATACGACGCGGCCGTCGCACTGATAGCCTTTCGAAAGGATTGCGAGGCAGCGCCGTTTCGAAATTACATGCCTTGTAAAAGCTGCAGCCTCATTGCCACCCCAGGCCCAAACTTTTTTGCAGCAGCACGAAGTCTTCCAGCAACTGCGCGCGGCCCGCTATCACGTCTTGTTGCGCCGAGAACTGCGTACGCTCCGTATCGAGCAAGTCGATCGCCGTTGCGACGCCAGCGGTATAGCGTTGCTGCATCAACGTCGATGCGCGCTGCGCCGACGCGTCGACTTCCTCGAGCCGAACCACGTGCTCGCGTTGATGACCATAGCGCGAGAGCGCCGAGTTGGCGTCTTCGAGCGCGGCCAGCACCGTATGTTCGTAGTGCGCACCGGCCTCATCGCGCGACGCGCGGGCCGACTTCACGTCGGCGGCCGTCCGCCCGAAATCGAGCACGTTCCACTGCAGATAAGGTACGCCGAGCCAAGAAAAGTTAGTTTTCCTAAACAAATGCGCGGGGTCTGCCGCGGTGAATCCCAGATCGCCGAGCAGCGAAACCTTGGGGAAATAATCGGCGATATGTGCGCCGATCTGAGCGTTGGCCGAGGCGAGCCGACGCTCCGCCGCGCGAATGTCGGGGCGCCGGCGCAACAGCGCCGCGGGATCGCCCACTTGCACCGTAGCCGGCAGGGCCGGTAGCGGCTTGGCGGCCGAAAGGTCTGCGTCGAGCGCACCCGGCGCGCGCCCCGTCAAGACGGCGAGCTGATCGAGCGATTCGGCAATCTGCTCATCGAGGGGCACGAGCGCCGCACGCGTAGTCTCGACCTGCCCCGCGAGACGCTCGACGTCGACGTCCGCTGCCGTTCCGTGTTCGCGCCGTTGTTGCGTCAAAGCCAGCATGCGTTGCTGCAACTCGGCGGATTGCCGCGCGAGCACGAGCCGCTGCTGTTCGTCGCGCAGGTCGATATAGGCTTGCGCAACTTCCGCGGCAAGCGACACTTGGGTATCGGCGAGATCGGCATCGAGCGCGTCGGCTTGGTCCGATGCCGCTTCGATCGAGCGCCGCGTGCCCCCAAACAGATCGATCTCCCACGAGGCGTCGAGGCCAGCGGTGTAGAGCTGCAAGGGACCGCCACCGCCACCGCCTCCGCTTCCACTACCGCCATTACTTCCCGAAGACAGCGCGGACAGATCGGGGCTGCGCATGCGCACGGCCGCCGCGTCGGCCGATGCCTTCGGCAGTTCGTTCGCACGCTGCCCCATCAGTTGTGCACGGGCCTCACGCAAACGAGCTTGCGCCACATGCACGTCGGGGTTGTGTGCGAGCGCCGCATCGACGAGCGCATCGAGTTGCGGATCGCCTAATGCGCGCCACCATGCGCTCGCCGCCGGCGCGGTCGCGAGCACGCCGGCGGACGGAGCGCGCACGAAGGTCGGCGCCTTCATCGCATCGGCCGCGACAGGCGGAGCGCCGTGATAGTCGGGCCCTACCGTGCACGCCGATAGCGTGCACAGTGCAATTGCGGTACAAGATGCGGCGACGAACCGCGGGGAACGACGAATCGACATGGTCGTGACCTGAAGGCATCAATGTCCCGCCGAAGGCGGGCTGCCCGGCTGCGAAGCCGGGTGTTTCAGCAAGAGCGCAAGCGGTATGCAAGCGAGCAGCGCAATGGCGAGCACGTAAAACGTTTCGGAGAACGTAATAACCGCGGCTTGCTGCTGGATTTGCGCCGCCAGTTCAGCAAGCGCCTGCATCTTCGCGTAAGCGGCATCGCCGGTTCGCGCGAGCCAACTGGCCGCGCTCGCCGCGATTCGCTCCTGGCCGATGAGCGAATTGGCCGTCACCGATTCGCGTATCGCTGCAACGTGAAACGCGTTGCGCCGGTCGATCACGACACCGATGATGGAGAGCCCCAAGGAGCCCCCGAGGTTGCGCGCCATGTTGTAGAGCCCGGCCGCATCGCCCGATTCTTCGCGCGACACCGCCGCCATCGATGCCTGATTGAGCGGCATCATCGCAAGCATTTGCCCCACGCCGCGCAACAGTTGCGACCAAACGAAATCGTGACCCGCGCTTTGCGCGGTCAAGCTCGTATCGAGCATGCAGCTCACGGCGAAGCACACCAGACCGCTCACGACGAGCACTCGAAAATCCATCCTTCCGAGCAAGCGCGGCAAGACCGGCATCATCAAGAATGCCGGTATGCCCGACAACAGCATGATGTCGCCCGCTTGCTCGGCGTTGTAGCCGGAAATGAGGCTCAAGAACTGCGGCACGAGATACGCCACGCCGTAAAGCCCCGCGCCGACCGCAACCACGATGGCGATGACGCTCGCGTAACGCGGATTGCGCAGCAGCGATAAGCGCATGATCGGCCTGCTCGCGACGAGTTGCGAAATGCCGATCAAGATGAAACCGAGCGCCGCGAGGAGAGTGAACGTGACGATTTCGCTCGATTCGAACCATTGATGCCGCTGCCCTTCTTCGAGCACGAGCGTGAGCGAGCTAAGGCCGATCGAAAGACCGACGATGCCGATCCAATCGGCGTTGATGAAGTCGTGCCAATGCGGCGGATCGGCGGGCAGGCCCGTGATCAACAGCGCGATCAACGCAATGCAAACGGGCAAGTTGATGAAAAAGCACCATTTCCACGACACATTCTCGGCGAGCCAGCCGCCCACAGCCGGTCCCAACAGCGGACCGAGCAGCACGATGAGACCGAAGATCGTCATGCCGACGGAAAGCTGCGAGCGCGGCAGGCGCGTGCGAATGATCGTCTGCGCCGTCGGGATCATCGCGCCGCCCGTGAAGCCTTGACCGACGCGGCCAATGATCATCCATTCGAGCGAATGCGATGCGCCGCACATCATCGAAAACGCCATGAACAACACGGCGTTCGTCAGCAGAAAGTTGCGCAGCCCGAACACGCGCGTGAGCCATGCCGCGAGCGGAATCATGACGATCTCGGACATGAGATAGCCCGTCGAGATCCACGTGCCCTCGGTACCGGTCGCGCCGACCGAACCTTGAATCTGCGGCAACGCCGAGTTCGTGATCGAGATGTCGAGCGTCGCCATCAAGGCGCCCAAGGACCCGGCCGCAACTGCGATCCAATCGGCGGCGCCCGCGCGCTCGGGATGGCTCGGCATACCGCCGGCGCTCGCCTGCGACGCGGCGTCAGCCATGAGCGTTCTCGGCGGCAACACGCCGATCGTCCGCTTGCGCCGAGCGCGTATCGACGTCGACTGTCACCGATAGGCCCGGCAGCAGCAGGCTGCGCGTGCGCGGACCGGCATCGATGCGAATCCGCACGGGCACGCGCTGCACGATCTTCGTGAAATTGCCCGTGGCGTTTTCCGGCGGCAATAGCGCGAACTGCGCGCCGGTGCCGGGCGCGAAGCTGTCGACGACGCCATGCAGGTCAACACCGCGCAGCGCATCGACATGCAGCGTCGCCGGCTGACCGACGCGCATATGACCGATCTGCGTCTCCTTGAAATTCGCTTCGAGATACACGCTTTGCACCGGCACGATCGTCAACAAGCGCGTTCCGGGCTGCACGTACTGACCGACCCGCACGGATCGATCGCCGATGCGACCTGCGATCGGGCTGTAGAGGGTCGTGTCGTTCACGTCGAGCTGCGACTGGCGCAAGCTCGCTTGCGCCGCTTCGATTTGTGCGCGGGCCTGCGCGATCTGAGCAGTGGTGGCATCGATTTGCGTCTGTGCGGAACGCACGGCCGCCGTATTGGCCGTCAGCGTCGCGCGTGCTTGGTCGCGCGTACTGACAAGGCTTGCGAGCCGCTCGCTCGTTTCGGCACCCGTTGCCGCAAGCGGCGCATAGCGGCTCACGTCGTCTTGCGCATGCTGTGCCGCGACGCGCGCCACTTGCTCTTGCGCCTGCGCTTGCACGACGCCAGCCTGCTGTTGCTTCAAGTCGGCCTGAGCCCGCGCGAGATCGGCCTCCCGCGCATCGACCGTGGCTTGCGCCTGTGCGAGCGATGCTTCGTACTGCCGAATATCGAGCCGCGCGAGCGGCGCACCTGCGGCGACGGCCTCGTTGTCTTGCACGTAAACCTGTGTGACATAGCCGCTGATCTTCGGTGCAACGGTAACGCTGTCGGCTTGCAGATAAGCGTCGTCGGTGCTTTCGATGAACCGGCCAACCGTCCACCAGTGCGCGAGCCATACAATCCCCGCCACGAGCGCGACGATCAGCACGCCGATCAGCCAGCCGCGGTTGCGCGAGCGTCGCGGAGCGCCGCCTTCTTGCTGTGTGTTCTCGCGCGGCCGCGCGTCGATGGTCGTTGCCATGTTCCTGTGTCCTCTGGGGGCGTAGCCTTACGCCTGACAATTATTCCAGTTGGAAAAAATGTGTCAAGTGATATATTTCTGACCAGCACCGCCGTAACCGTTCGAAAGGATTCACGTCATGACCGAGACGAAGCGCCCACGCCGTTCGACTGAAGGGGGCTACGCGCGCGGCGAGGAAACGCGCCTTCGCATCATCCACGCGGCCATCGAGCTATTCGGCGAACATGGATTCGTCGCGGCCTCGACGCGCGACATCGCGGCACGAGCAGGCGTCAACGCGCCGGCGCTGCAGTACTACTTCGAAAACAAGGAAGGGGTTTATCGAGCGTGCGCCGAACATTTGGCCGACGACGTATGGACCAAATTCGAGCCGGTGGTCCTGCGCTCTGCGGCGACGCTCGAGTCGACGGACAATGTCGCCGCCCTGATCGAAGCATTCGTCGACATCCAAAACGTCATGATCGATAAAGCGCTGGGCACGCCCAGTGCACCGACGCTGAAGCTCTTCTTCGTGCGTGAGCAAGGTGGGCAGGAGCCGTCGATCGCCACCGAGATCTTTCAGGAGCGCGTGCGCGGCCCGCTCAACCGCGTCGCCACCCAGCTCATCGCGAAGATTGGCGGCACGGCCCCCGACGATCCACTGACGATCATTCGATTGGTGACGCTGCACGGCCAATTCATGTTGTTCCATACGGCGCCGCGCAGCCTGCTAACGCTGCTCAAATGGCCGAGTCTCGATGCGGAGAAGATCGAGTTCGTCAAACAAACGATTTTTACGAATACGCGCACATTGCTGAGCACCTGGGCATGCGAGCGCGACGCCGGAAGATAGTCGGCCACGCTCGCATGGTGAGCTTTTTCGGGACCTGCTAAATCCCAAGACGCACATCCGCTCCCGCTACGGCTGCGGCGTTCGCCGTTCGACCTCAAAGGTGAGGGTTTTCGGGACCCATCAATTCTTGCCGGATAACTTGCCGCACAACGTGCGTGCATAGAGTGCAAGCATTTGCGTACTGTCGACGCCAACGCACACCTCGCACGGCGGCCGATCGTCCCAATCGGGCGCGCTCGCCGGAAACGTCATGGGCTTTTGAATCGTGTGGCCTGCGGCAATGCCTTCGGTCAGCACCCGCACCGGCCCTTTGCGTGTCGTATAGAGTTGCGGCGCCAGCAAATACGCAACCGCCGACGCATCGTGCACGTAAATGCCTTCGAGCCCCGCGCTCGATCGGTGAAATGCTTCGTAGTCCCGAGAAACGTCCCAGACGAATCGGCCGATCTCGCCCGCGTCGTCGCGCAGCTTGGCAAGATAGTCCGTCGTCATGACGGTGCTTTCCGTTACGTCGAGGCCGACGATGGCAACGGGCCACGCCGCACCGAAGACGATGTCGGCCGCGTGAGGATCGCCGAGCATGTTGGCCTCGGCCGCCGGCGACACGTTGCCGTTCACGCCGCCGGCACCGAAGGCGCCGCCCATGACGACCACCTGCTTGACGAGCCGTGCGACATCCGGGTCCTCGCCGAGCGCAAGCGCGAGATTCGTCAACGGTCCGACGGCAACGAGCGTGACTTCGCCGGGCAACGCGCGAACGGTATCGATGATAAAGCGATGCGCGGAGCGCGCATCGAACGTGCTTCGATCGGTCGGCTGCAAACCCGTATTGCCGAGACCGTCATCGCCGTGAATCCAGTCGACGGGCGCAGGCGCCGCACGACGAAGCGGCGCCGCCGCACCGCGCGCGACCGGCACGCCCGGCGCGAAACGCTCCGCGAGATAGCGTGCGTTGCGCGTCGTCGTCTCGATCGCGGCATTGCCGAATACGCTCGTGACGCCGAGCAGTTCGATCTGCGGATGCATCGCTTGGAAGACGAGCGCCATCGCATCGTCGACGCCCGGATCGGTGTCGTAGATGACCTTGTGCATACGGATACTCACAAGTGGAAAGCGTCGGGCAACTGCTCGCGCGCCGTCGTATCGCGCACCTCGCCGCGTAGATTGCCGAGCCGAATCTCGAGATCGGGCCCGCCCAGTTCGATGATGACCTGCCGGCATGCGCCGCACGGTGCGATGGGTCCATCGGTATCGCCCACGACCGCCAGCGCGGAAAATTCATCGCGTCGACAGCCTGCCGCGATCGCGCTGAAGAGCGCCGTACGCTCGGCGCAATTGCAAAGCCCGTACGAAGCATTCTCGACGTTGCAGCCATCGAAGACGCGCCCGTCCTTCGTCAGCAACGCCGCGCCCACCTTGAACTTCGAATACGGCGCATACGCCCTTTCACGCGCCGTCTTCGCTCTTTCCAGCAATTGTTCCAACGTCATGGACGCCCTCTTCGTCATGGCCGACTGCCCGCGGACGGCGACTACGAAGCCGCGGCCTAGCGAAAAGCGTCATCGCGCTTTTCGCTAGGCTCGGAGGGCGCCGATCGGCGTGCGAATGACGGCTGAAATTACGGCTGGATGAGGAATCGCTCGCGCCGCTTACCGAGCCAAGCCGGCGCGCGCCCACGCCCACTCCAGGTTGCCCCCGTCTTCGGATCTCGATATTTCGGAGGTAACCCGCCCGCTGCTTTACGCGACGCCGCGCGTTTGTTCGCGAACCCGAGTTCTTCGGCCGTAATGCCGTACTCCGCGATCTGCTCCTTGATCTGCGAGATGGCGCTGTGCAACTCTTGTTCGCGTGCCACAGCCATTTCTCTTTGCACTTTCGCCAGTTGTTCGGTCAACTGCCTGTACGTCGCCATAAAAATTCACCCTCCTCGTTGATTGACGGTTACCACTCCTCTGACTGCTCATTCGCGCAAAAGTGCAATCGCCGGGTATCCATGAAAAAGACAGCAAGCTACGGACCTCGGCGCTATAGAGTTGCCGCGCGCTGGAACATGCAACTCATCGGTATGCGGTCATTTAGCCCGGCAAGCGAACAGTAACTTATGCGATCCATTGGCATCCGATTGCTGGATGACGTCGATATCGCCCTCGCAAATGGCGCGCGCATGCTCGGTGCAGTTATCCCACGAACTGCCCGCCGAGCATTGAACAACCGTCGTCGGCCTGCCGTCGCCCGTAAAGAGCGGTGCGCTACCGCCGCATCCGGCCAGAATCGACGCGGCCAGCGAAGCCGCCGCCATCGAGCGCGCAAACGCACCCGCGCGCCACTGCAAGAAAGACATGTCCTTCATCGAACGAACTCCTTTGGCCAAACGTTCTTTTTCGAATGGCCGGAGTATGCCACGGCATTAAGCGTATGCAATGAGTGCGACGCATCTTTGCAGCCGCGATCGATCGGATATCGATAGCCAATGCCGCACTCTTTTTATAGCGAGTCGGGTGCTCGGATCGTCGAAGAGGCCCGACATCGGCGGCGCATGAATCGTCAGGACATTGATCGTGTCCGCCGAGCAATCGGGCGGACACGCGCATTGCGCCTACGAACCGTCGGTATGCCGCCCTTGTCGTACTTGCCGTAGCATAGACGCCGACTTCATTCCAACCGGAGGAACTGATGTCCATTACGCAAAGCAAGGTGTTTTTCATCACGGGCGTCAGCAGCGGCCTTGGCCGCGCGCTGGCACAGGCGGCGATCGCGGGCGGCCATCGCGTCGTCGGTACGTTGCGCGATCAAACGGCGCTCGGCGAATTCGAACTGCTCGGCCCCGGTCGAGCCATCGGCAAGCTGCTCGACGTGACGCAGACCGATGCTATCGCCGATGCCGTTGCCGACGTCGAAGGCAAAGTCGGCGCGATCGACGTACTGGTCAATAACGCCGGCTACGGTTTCGAAGGCATTCTCGAAGAATCGACACTGGCCGACTGGCGCAAGCAATTCGACGTCAACGTCTTCGGCGCCGTCGCCATGATCCAAGCCGTGCTGCCCTACATGCGCCGCCGCAGGCGCGGCAACATCATCAACATCACGTCGATGGGCGGCTACATCACGCACCCGGGCTTGAGCGCGTATCACGGCACCAAGTTCGCGCTCGAAGGCATTTCGGAGAGCCTGGCCCGAGAAGTGAAAGACCTGGGCATCCACGTGACGGCCGTTGCGCCCGGCGCATTTCGCACCGATTGGGCCGGACGCTCGCTGGTGCGCGCGCAGCGCTCGATCTCCGACTACGACGCTTTGTTCGACCCGATGCGCACCCGCCGGCAATCGACGAGCGGCAAGCAGCGCGGCGATCCGGCGCAAGCCGCGCGCGCCATTCTCGAAATCGTCGGATCGAGCAACCCGCCGATGCATTTACTGCTCGGCACGGACGCCGTCGCACGTGTGCGCGAACAGCTCGACGCGTTGCGCGCGGAATTCGATGCGTGGGAAGCGCTATCGACATCGACGGATTTCCCCGCTTGACGACAAACTGCAAGCGTTAAGAGTGCAAGCCGAAAACGCCGTGCCAGAGGGTGGAAAACAGTCCCGCGTGTGCGGCGGGTTCGGGCGACAGGGCGTCGTCGTCGGCGCTCGCTTCGTTGAGCGGTGCCGGCGAAGATGCCCGCCGCCGATCGCCGGCCGTTGCATCCTCGGCGCGGCTCGAGGCCGCGGCGCCCTCGGCATAAGCCGCATGCGTGCGTGACGCGCAAAGCGCCGCTATGCCGTCGGCGATCCGCGCGGCGAGCGCTTCGTCGCATCCTCGGCCGAGCAAGACGCCGAACACGACGTCTCGGTTGTGCCCGCGCTCGGCGTAGCGCATCGCCTGCGAGACGTATTTTTCATATCGTTCCCGCTCGGCACGCGCTTCACGCTCGGCCCGCTCGCGCGCTTCTTGTGCTTCTTGCGCTTCGCGTTCGCCCAGCTTGCTCATTTCTTCCGCGAAGACGGCGTCATACACGTGCCGCTGCGCCGGGTCGGACAAAATCGCATAAGCCTGCTTGATTTCCTGAAACGCATCGTGCGCCGCGGCTTCGCGCCCCTTATTGCGATCGGGGTGCGCTCGCATCGCGGCCTTTCGATATGCACGTTTGATTTCGTCGTCGGAGGCGTCTTCGCGCACGCCAAGCGCTTCGTACAGCGTCACCATGTGTCGTCGAAAGAGGAAGTTGCCGGCCCGGCGATCGTATCACTAGGCTCGCACGAGCAACGGACGTCGATGCAGCACTGCAAGCAAACTGTCAGGTCGGCAGGCACCGCCGGGTTCGAATGCATCGTCCGACACCTCGAATGAACAGCGCGTGCCTTTCAATAACCAAGGGAAAGGGCTTGATTTCGGCGCGCGCTTCGATTTGAATTACGAAGCTTCGAGATCATTGCCGCGCATTGAGAGATTGCCGGCAGGCCGAACCAAGTCATCTGCCGCGAAAACGTTTCTTCCTAAAACCGTTTTTTAAGGAAAGAAACATCGCACTTGACGGGTTTCGACGCGAAAACACATAACTTCCACTATAGAAGCGGGCCTCTAAATGAGCGAAAAAAAGAAAGCGCTGATCGAAACCGCAACTCGGCTATTTTCGCAGTTCGGTTTTCACGCCGTCGGCATCGACAGAATCATCGCCGAATCGCGCGTCGCCAAGATGACGATGTACAAGCATTTCCCGTCCAAGAGCCGCCTCGTCGTCGAAGTACTGAACGAGCAAGGCGCGGCCCTGGTGGCCGGGATCGCCGCAGCCGTGGCGGCGCATACGGATGCGCTCGACAAGCTCCATGCGATTTTCCAATGGCACGACGCATGGTTTCGCTCGGAAACGTTCACCGGCAACATGCTGATCCATGCGGCGGCGGAATACCACGCGGAGGAGAACGAGATTCTCGCCGCGTCGCAGGCGCAGCGCCGCGCCTTCGTTCATTCGCTCGAACGCGTTCTCGACGAGCGTTTCGATGGTGAAACGGCGATCCGTCTCGCACGCCGTTGCGCACTGCTCCTCGATGGTGCAACGCTGGCACGTCAACTGAGCGGACGCGTCGATGCCGCGCGCGACGCATGGGAAATCGCGCAGGCGGTCATCGAAAACGAACGCATGCACATCGCCTAAGGCTCACCGCCGGCACTCGCGCCGACGGTGAGGCACTTCGGGAAGAGCGTCAACCCCAAGCGCGCGCGCTGTGGCGCATTGTGTTCGCGCACTTTTAAAAGGCGCTGGCGCGACCGAACTTCGCGATACACTCATCGGCATGAAATGGGCGCGAGGCATGCCGGCCTTGTCCGTCGCGGCGGCGCTATGAGCGTTATGCGCGCGCGGCGACAGACATAAGCCTCTGTAAGCCCGTACAATCGCTTCACCACGACTCGAGGAAACGTTCGATGCGCACCACCGGCTCTTCCGGGGCAATGACCCTGCTCACCGAAATCCACGACACGGGCGGACATGTCGTCCGCACATTGCGGCTCGAAGCGACAGACGACGGGAAAAGTATTCATCTGATCGAAATCGACGAGCGCAAGCCGGGCATCCACCGGGAAGTCCGCTATGAGATCACGCCGGCCGAGCTGATCGCGGCGATACGCGCGCACGGGGCAGAATTACCGGGCGAACAGCACGTTCGATGAATTTACCGAAAGCCATCGTCTTTCTCACACGATCGCTATCGTCTCTCGCTTCACTGCGTTCCCTCATTTCTCTTTCTTATTAGTAGAGGCTCGCGACGGCCATGAGCGCCGTCGCGGGCTTATCGTACCGGCTCCGATCAAAAAACGCGCACCGGCAACGTCACCAAAAGACGATATGCCTGATTCGTGCTGTCCGAGTAAGATGCCGATCCGACATGCCACTGCGCAATGAGCGTGATCTTTGTATTCTTGAGCCGTCCGCTTTGCACGACATAGGTCGGAATGAATCCGAACTCGTGATGCCGACCGTGCACGGGCTGTCCATTGCGAAAGTAGAGCGAACCAAGCGGCCCGTTCGCGTTGCGCTGCGCCGCCGACGCGTCGGCACCCCATCCTTGCTGTGCCCATACCATCGCCGAAAAGCCCGGTATGCCCGCATATTTGCCGTCGAACGTATAGCGCAATTGCAGCGACTGCTCGTGCGGTGCGTTGTAGTCGACGTTCATCGAATTGACGAGATAGACGCCCGCCGTTTCGTCGATGTAGTCGAAGAACTGGTCGCCGAAGATCTTTTGATAGCCGATCAGCAGTCCATTCGGACCGTGCTGCGCGGATAACGACACGCTGCAAGCGTTGTTGCGGATCGGCCCTTGCAGCGCAGCACCGGCGTCGTGCGTCGAATAAACGTTAGCGAAGCCGGTCAGTCTGATCGACCGCACGTTGCCGATGCCGTGTTGCAACGATGCGTAATATTGACGCCATACGTCGTCCGCCTGGTCGGCATAGAGCGACGCCGACCCGTTCGACGAATAATCCCACGTGGCGCCCGCGTAACTGACGCGCTTGAACGCGACGCCTCCGTAAGCCGTCCTCAAGTCGGTCAAGTTCGTCCGGCCGCGAGCGTCCACCTTCGTGAAGCTGCCCGCTTGCATCGATAGACCCGTGATTTCCCGGCTCACCAGCGATGCGCCGAGAAACGTCGGCGGCAATGCACGATTGTCGTGCGGGTCGAGAAACGGATTCGACACATCTTGCAAGCCGTACTTCAGTAAGGACTCCGAAATACGCGCCTTGATCGCATACATGCCCGGATAGGCCCACGCGGTCCGGTGCTCGCCATCGCCGTGCCGGCCGATGAACACCATGTTGTGCGCGCCATCTCCGCCATCGAGCTTCAGTGCGCCGAACAGCGCCGCATCGACGCCGAAACCGATCGGCCCTCGCGTGAAGCCCGATTCGAACTTGGCTTGCAGACCTTCGACCCAAGCATGACGATGGTTGGAGCCGTCGGCATGAAAGTAGTCGGTGTAATTGCGCCATTCGAGATCGAGCCGGCTATCGGCGACGCGCCCCGCGCTGCCCGCCTGGCTCGAGTGCGGCGCCGGCGGCTTGCCCGTCAGCGCGGACTCGGCACCGACGACGGCGTTCGGCGTCGTCGCTTGCTGCGCGACCTGCGGCACTTCGTCGGCACACGCCGCCGCGATACCGGCAAGCGCCTGCATGCCGCAGGTCAATGCGACGGCCCGCGAGGTCGAGGCGATCGTCCTGTCAAGAGAGAGGGGCCTCGGCCGCAAACGTGCAAATGCGGGTACAAGTGAGGGTACGATAGCGCCGGTCGCGTCGATACGCGGGACGGCCGTCGTGAAGAGTGGCGTGGCTTTCATAGTGGCGAATGGCGATTCGAAAAAAGCGGCAAGGAAAATGCAATCGGTCGATTGCAAGGCGCATCAAAGCACGGGCCCTTTTCCATGTGCAGCTAGCAACACTATTGGGAACGCTCACTGGTGCATACCCGAAGTGACGCTCGAGGCCAACGCTAGGAGAATCGCGCGCTACCGCGCACTACCCAGCGCCGGCGTTCGAGCACCGCACGCACAACGTGCGAACGTAATTCGACCTATCAGGGAGAACATTTGATGAATTCGTCGGTTTCGCAAACGAGATCGTTCACGACGGTCTTCTTAGTCGAAATGTGGGAGCGTTTCGGCTATTACGGCATGGGCGCACTGCTCGTGCTCTATATGGTGGAACGGCTCGGATTCGGCGATGCGCGCGCGAACCTCACGTGGGGCGCATTCACCGCGCTCGTCTATGCCGCCCCGTCGATCGGCGGATGGATCGGCGACAAGATCCTCGGCTCGCGGCGCACGATGCTGTTCGGCGCTATCGTGCTCTCGATCGGCTACGGCATGCTCGCGCTACCGAACGATCATTTGTCGTTCCTCTATACGTCCCTCGGCGTCATCGTCGTCGGCAACGGCTTGTTCAAGGCCAACTCGGCGAATCTCGTGCGCCGTATCTATGAAGGCGACGACGCACGTATCGACAGCGCGTTCACGATCTACTACATGGCCGTCAATGTCGGCTCGACGATCTCCATCCTCGCGACGCCTTGGATCAAGGATCGCTGGGGATGGCGCACGGCATTCGCGGTCTGCTGCGCCGGCATGGTGTTAGGAGTCCTAAATTTCCTGTTGCGCTACCGCTCGCTTTCCCACGTCGGCTCCGCGCCGGACGGCAAGCCGATCGTATGGCGCCGCGTGGCGGCCGTCGCCGTCGGCGCGGTTGCGCTCGGCGCGGCGACGACGTTCGTGCTGGGCAGCAAGACGCTCGCCGTGGCCTGCGTCGATGTCGCGGCCCTCGTGATTCTCGCTTTGTTCGCCTACATGATCGCCAAGTGCGATCGCTCCGAGCGCGCGGGGCTCATCGCGGCCCTCGTGCTGGTGCTGCAATCGATCCTGTTCTTCATCTTCTACCAGCAGCAGATGACGTCGCTGACGTTATTCGCGCTGCGCAACGTCGATCCGACGTTCTCGATCTTCGGGGTGCGCCTCTTCTCATGGAGCGCCGCGCAATTCCAAGCGCTGAACCCGATTTGGATCATGCTACTGAGCCCCGTGCTGGCCTCAACATATACGCGGCTGGCCAAAGGCCGCGGCGACATCAGCATCGCCGCGAAATTCGCGCTCGGCTACGTGGCCGTCGCCGTTGGGTTCGTCATCTATGCATTCAGCGGGCGCTATGCCGTCGACGGCCGCGTGTCATCGTGGTTCATGGTCTGGGGCTACGGGCTGAACTCGCTCGGCGAATTGCTCGTGAGCGGCCTGGGCCTCGCGATGATCGCGCGCTACATCCCGGCACGCATGAGCGGCTTCATGATGGGCGCTTACTTTCTCGCAACGGGCATCTCTCAGTACCTGGGCAGCGTGGTTGCGAATTTCGCGCAACTGCCGTCCAACAACCTGCCCGCGACACAATCGCTGCCGCTCTATACGAATCTATTCACGGAACTCAGTTGGCTCGCGGCGGCGGGCGTCGTGATGTCGCTCGCGCTGTTGCCGTTGATGCGAAAGCTGTCCGACCAGCACCGCCGCGCATCGAGCAATGCGCTAGCCGCATCGAACGCGCACGGCATGGCGACCGAGTGACGTTAGAGTAACGGTCTAGATACACGCAACGTACACGACGGAGCGGCCATGAACGACACGCATCGCGCCACGCCTCGCCCTCGCGCTAGCACCGGAGGCGCGAGCCACCCTGCCGCACGGATTCGCATCGGCATCGGCGGCTGGACCTATGAGCCGTGGCGCGGGCGCTTCTATCCCGGCGATCTGACGCAAAAGCGCGAACTCGAATACGCGAGCCGCAGACTCACCTCGATCGAAATCAACGGCACGTTCTATGGCATGCAGCGCGCGACGAGCTTCGAAAAGTGGCACGACGAAACACCCGACGATTTCGTCTTTGCGCTGAAGGCGCCACGATTCGCCACGCACCGTCGGGTACTGGCAGAAGCCGGCGATTCGGTCGAACGCTTCTTTGCGAGCGGCGTGCTCGCGCTCAAGAACAAGCTAGGCCCCATCAACTGGCAATTCGCGCCGACCAAGCAATTCGATGCGGAAGATTTCGACGCATTTTTGCGGCTCCTGCCGCAGCGCGCCGAGGGTGTCGCGATCCGGCATGCCGTCGAAGTTCGACATGACAGCTTCCGGCATCCCGAGTTCGTGGCGCTCGCCCGCGAACATGGCGTCGCGATCGTCATGGCGGGCGACAGCAAACATCCGCAAATCGCCGATGTCACCGCCCCGTTCATCTACGCACGCATCATGGGCACGATCGAATCGGAATCGCTCGGTTATTCGGATGACGCACTGGACGCGTGGGCCACGCGTGCGAACCGGTGGGCCGCCGGCGCACAACCCGACGACTTGCAGGCGGTCGCTCAAACGAAGCAGAAATCCACACCGCGTGAAGTCTACCTGTACGTGATCAGCGGCTACAAGGCCAGCAATCCGGCAGCGGCGATGGCGCTGATCGAGCGGATCGGTAAAGCGTAGGCATCATGTGCACGAGCCTGGCGTCAAAAGAGCCGCGGCGTGCCGACCCAGACGAGCGTGGTTTCGATATCGCCCGTATTCGCCCAGCTATGCGGCACCGTCGATTCGTAATGTGCGCTATCGCCGGCATAGAGCATGAAGGTTTTGCCCTCGAGCGTCAGCGATAGCTCGCCCGCTATGACGTAGACGAACTCCTCGCCCGCGTGTGTCGTCACTTCCGCGGCCGAGGGCTGCCCCGTGGGCAAGCGGACCAGGATGCTCTCGAGCTGACTACCGACCGCCGAGTTGGTCAATCGAGCGAACAAGTCGGTCGAATCGGCGAAGCTGAAGAACCGCAGTTGCCCCGCACGGCGCACCGAACGCTCCTCGCTCGGCGTATCCACGAAGTATTGAAGGGTGACGCCGAGCGCGGTGGCGATCCCGGCAAGCGACGTTAGCGAAGGCGTGGCGAGGCCGCGTTCAACCTGCGACAGAAACGGCTTGGAAATACCGGCCGCCGTTGCAGTCTCGTCGAGCGTCCTGCGCAGCCGATGCCGCAGCGCTCGAATCTTGCTGCCTAAATCCGCAGCTTGGCGGGCACTTTCGACGTTCAAAACCATAGGGAATGCGCTGCTCGTGGTGGTTGGAAAAGACCGCTATTTATGCGGCGCTGAGCGCCCGTCGCGTCTACGCGCAACGATCTTCAGATTTGACGAAGCACTCTATGTTGCCAGAACAGCAATGCAAAGCGCAAAAAGCAACGCTTTCCGAGGGTTTACCGCAGCTTACACAACACCTTCATTCCAGCCCTCAGTCGAGATATTCGCCGGCACGCTGTTTCAATACCGCGCCGAACTCGTCGAGCCAGCCGATCGACAAGCGCCAGCTCTGCCAATACAGGTCGACGTCGAGGTGCCGGCCCGGCGCGAGTTCGACGAGCTCGCCGCGCGAGAGCGGCCCGTCGACCATCTGCGTCGGGCACATGCCCCAGCCGAGACCGCCGATGCACGCGCGCAGAAAACCGCCGACGTGCGGGACCCAGTGCTGGGGCGGATCGACTTCCGCGCGCGTAATGCGGCGCATGAATCGCGCTTGCAACGCATCCTTCGGATTGAACACCACGCACGGCGCTCGCCGCAGTGCCTCGCGGTTAACCCCATCGCCAAAATAGCGGGCGAAGAACGACGGCGAGCAAACGGCCAAATAGCGCATCCGGCCCAGCCGCACGGAACGGCATCCCTGCACGGGTTCGGCTTGCGTGGTAACCGCGCCTTGAACGCTGCCGTCGCGAATCCGTTGGGCCGTGTAGTCTTGATCGTCGATGACGAGATCGAGCAGCATGCGCCGCCGCTCGCAAAACGCCGCCACGGCATCGACGAACCAGGTACCGACGCTGTCGTCGTTGACGGCCACGCGCAACGTCGGCCACGACTCGCCGAGCAGCGTACTGGTCATCGACGGCATGTCATCGGACAGTTGCGCCTCGAGCAGCCGCACCCGCTCGGTATGGCGACACAGCAATGCGCCCGACGCGGTCGCCACGCACGGCTGACCACGCTTCACGAGCACGCTGCCAACCCGCTCCTCGAGCAACTTCACACGTTGCGAAACGGCCGAAGCGGTCACGTTCAATTCGCCGGCCGCGCGATCGAAGGAGCCGTGACGCACGACCGAAGCGAGTGCGTCCAGCAAAGCGTAGTCGAGCATTAGCGTTCCTTAATCCAGCTTAGAGAAATTAGCTGTTCTTAGATGCAACCGGCATGCAGACTAACGCCATCGCTCGGCCTCGTCTACCCATGTCACCACCCGCATCATCATGAACTGGACCGCTTACTCGCACGGCGCGGCGCTGTGCGCCTCGCTCATCGTCACCATCGGCGCCCAAAACGCTTACGTGCTTCGCCAAGGGATCTTGCGCTCGCACGTCGGCAAGATCGTCGCGTTGTGCACGCTCTCCGATTTCTTGTTGATCGCGGCCGGCGTCGGCGGCGCCTCCGCGCTCGCGTTGCGATATCCACGCGTAGTCGAATGGGTGCTATACGGCGGCCTGGCGTATCTCGCCTGGTTCGGCCTGTCGACGCTGAGGCGCGCCTGGCGCCCCGGCCACAGCGTCATCGACGTGACCGCGGGCACTGTAATGGAAACGCCGGTAACGTCTACGTCGCCGCAAAGCGGATGGTCAGTAGTCCTAATGACCTTGGCGTTCACCTGGCTCAATCCGCACGTCTATGTCGACGTGCTGCTGTTGATCGGTACCGCCGGGGCTCGCGAGCCGGAAGGCGCACGAACGGCGTTCGCGCTCGGCGCGATGACGATCAGTCCGTTGTGGTTCGCCTCGCTCGGCTATGGCGCGCGGCTGCTGGCCCCGCTATTTCGCAAGGCAACGGCATGGCGCGTGCTCGACGGCGCGATCGGCAGCATGGTGCTATTCGTTGCGGCTGCGCAACTGCGCTGATGCCGAGGGCCGAGGCAAGCTCGGCCAATCCCATTAGATCGGACACCTAAGCGTTCGGGCGTCATGAACTGTCATGCGTTCATGATATAAACGCCGAACGGCAATCGTTTGCGCCTTGGAATGCGCGTTCAACGAATGAGGTGTCGCTCATGAAAATCGTCGGTTACGGTCTGCTTTTGACGATCGCGTTCGCGCTGCTCGTCTCCATGTGCGCCATCCTCAAGGACGGCTACGTCGGCAGCGGCGACGCGACCGACGCCGTCGCCGGCACGTCCGCCGCCCATGCGCCGCCGGCACCTGCGCCCGCGGCGTCCGAACCCACCGCGCGAGCCGCACTGCGTTCTGTTTGACTCAGGTTTGACTCGATTGATTCGTTGACCCGCTGGGGTGTCTGCCGCGGCGTGCGCACGGCTGCTCGCCGGCCGCAAACACACGTGATACCCACGCACGAGATTGAATCAAATCTAAGTAAAACGCATCGCTTTCCGTAATCACCCATTTTTAACACCCTTCAATCGCACACGCCGAAATGACTTTTCTATATCGGCCGAGGTGCTAGCCGGCGCACGCAAGTGCGCGACACAGCAATCGAATACCACGCTCAATGCGTCTCTCAAAAACAATCACTCAAATCGCATCGAAAATGCGTGAAATTCAAATTCTCTCGTGTTTTAAACGATCACTCAAACCCGCGGAATGATTGAAGAAATTAAAAAAGCTAGTTTGGATCTGCGTCTCTATTTACATCAATCGTTGGGTGCTCGTAAGGTAACGCCCGCCGCCCTCGAATATGCCAAATGATCGGTAAATATTCATCGATCCATATCGCATGCATTGCATGCGGCTGGAGGGAGCGTTTTATTTGGAGCGAGAGCAAGGCACGCGAGTGCTGATTTTCTCCAGCTCCCAAAGCGCTAAATCGGCTCGACCGACAAGTATGGGAGACAGCTATGGCGCCTAGCGTGCGCATTCAATCCGTTATTGCAGCATCGGTCGGCGCCTTGGGCATCGCACTGCTGTCGAGCGCGTGCAGCGGCGGCGGCTCGGACGACCCCGCGCCGATCGCCGCCGCATCCTGTCCCGGTAACACCTGCGCGGGATCGGGAGCGGCGACGCAGCCGCTTGATGCAAAGGCGCTGTGCCCGGCCTCGCTCGACTACAGCACGACGTTTACCGGCGGCGCCGGCAGCGGCGAGTACATCAAAGTCCAATTCGATACGTCGAAGCAGCAGTATCGAATGACCTTCATCGAATCGGAAGTGCCCACGTCCGCGGGACAAATCAACACGACGCGGGCCGGTCTCACAATTACGGGAAGCTATCAGACGCCCGATCTCTACTCCGTCCCGAACGCGCAAGGCGTCGCGACGACGCCGTTCAAACTGCCGACCGTCGAACAGAACCGCTGTGCGTTCGTGCTCGAGAACGGTCAAACGGCGGACGGCAGCTACAAGGTTGCGATCCATCCAAACGATCCGCCGATGCTGTTCGTCGGCAACGGCATTGTCGGCGGCGGCATTCCGGGATCGACCGTGCAGTTCGACGGGGTGCAGATCGCACCCGGCTTCAGCGCGGCCGCCGTGCCGCGCAAAACGTTCGATTACTACCCGTTCATTGCGTTTAGCCGGACCGTCACCGATTTCTCGAAGGTCGCCGGCCGCTACAACGAGCTGGGTATCCACTTCACGCCGTCGGGCGGCAACTTTCAGACGACGGCTGCCAGCCCGGGCGGTATCGCGCTCGGGTGGCAAGTGGACGGCATCCAGTTGGCCGAGACGATGAACGCCGACGGATCATGCATCCCGGACAGCGGCCAGGCCTACACGTCCTGTCCGACGACGGGCGGCAATTGGACGCTGCGAACCAATGCGGATGGGTCACAAGACAACGTGTTTACGAGCGCGGCCAATATCGACATGGGGCTTGGAAACGTCTATCCCGATGCCGGCGCCGGCGAACTTCAATCCGCGCTGGCCGGCAATCAAGCGCACGGCATCATGATCGCCGGCGAGCTGAACGGCCAGATCATTCCGATCGTCCTGCGCGTCGGCTACGCTCTCTCGGGCACGGGGCTCTCGAATTCTTCGGTCGACGATCAGCTCGGCATCTCGCTGCTCGCGCCCGCGCAAAACGTCACTGCGTCGTCGCTGACCGGCGCATTCATCGGGGCGAACAGCGCGACCGCGTGCGGCATCGTCAGCGCATACGGACCGACATCGACGTCGCCGCCGATCTACGAAGGCGCATGCCTCGACGATACGGCGACGACGAATCCCGGCGTCAATTACACGTCGACGATATTCCAAGGCGCGAACGCGGCATTCCTCGATCCGTTCACGTCCACCGCCGCCACGAACTTCACACTCGACTTCACGCAAACACGGCCGGGCCTCGTGAAAGTCACCGCGCAAAACAACTTCACTTCGGGCGCCGCCACCCTCTTCAAGGCAGGCGACACCGGCTATCTGATTCAAGTCGGTTCCGTGTTCGCGTTGCTCATGAACGGCACGGGCCTTCCGAATCCGTTCTTCACGATTGGCGCGTTCGTACAGTAGCGGCGGTAGCGCTTCAAGGGGCGGCCGGCCGCACCAGCCGACCGCCATCCCATCCTGCCATCAACCTGATGAGAGGTTCTCAACATGAAGAGTTTCAAGCTCATCCCCATAGGGGCGGCGTTGACGTTGTGCGTCGCTGCTTCGGCGCCGGCGTTTGCCGTGACGGTCGCTCCGGCCGGCCCGATCACCTTATCGGGTTCCACCACGCTGACGAATCCGGTCACCTCGCTCGGTTGCACGGCCACGATGACCGGCACCATCGGCGGCAGCGGCGAGATCTCGATCACGTCGGCCAGCTTCTCGGGTAACAGCCTGTGCTCTCACGTCACGCCGGCAAGCTTGCCGTGGTCAGGCCAGGTACTGTCGACGACTAGCCTTTCGCTGAGCGGCGTCGGCGTCAACACGCCCCTGGGTAACTGCGGCCCGAGCACCATCGGCGCCAGCATGACAGAAAACCCGGCAGACAAAGAAACCGTCATCGGCTTCGCACAGCAAATCCTTTCGGGCGGCTGCAAGGTATCGGGTTCGCTCACGACGACGCCGTACCTCACGGTCCAATGACCGATTAGCCGCGGCTGATCCGCCGCGGCGTCGAGCGCGCCCGCCTCACGAGGAGCGGGCGCGCGCAGCATCGATTCTCACTCACGATCATTTATTTAGGATTCCTTATGATTTGGCGTAGTCTGCTCTCGATAGCGCTGGCCGCTCTCGTTCTGTCTGCCTGCGGCGCAAGCGGCGGCGATCCGCCGGCCCCGATCGCGACGCGGTTATGTCCGCAGTCGATCGACTACGACACCGTCTTCACTGGCGGCGCGGGCTCGGGCGAACTCGTGCAGGTGCAGGTCGACACGACGGCGATGACGTACAAGATCACGTATCTCGCGTCGCCTGTGCCCGTGACCACCGGCACCGTGTCGCCGACGCGGTCATCCGCGCCGAACAATGTCGTGTCGGGCACGTTGACGCAAGAGACGCTGCTGCCGGCAGCGAAGCTCAACGAATGCGCATTCCGCCTGAACAACGCGAGCCTCGACGCAACGCGCCCCGCGCGCGTGTTTCTCGGCGAAGGTGTGCTGGGCGGCACGATTCCGGGCGCCGAGATTTCGTTCGACGGCGTGGCGGGCGTCGGCGTCGTGCCCGATACGACGTTCCCCTACTATCCGTTCATCGCATTCGCGCAAACGTCCACGAGCCTTGCCGACATCGCCGGAAAATATTCGATGCTCGGGTATCACAAGGTACCGTCGCAGAATTTCGCCCCCGTCGGCATCGACGCATCGTTCACGATCAATGCCGACGGTAGCTTCACCGAATGCGACAACCGTGGGCTCTACGCGGGGCAATGCCGGCAATCGGGGACGAACTTCGTCGCGCGTACCGACTCGCCGACGTTCGAGACCGCTCACTTCACGGGACAAGTCGCGCCCACGCAAGCCGTGAACGGCCCCCAAGCACAGGGCATCTTGATCGTCGGCAAGCTGCGCGGCCAACTCGTGCCGATTCTGATTCGCGTAGGCGCAGCCGATCCTTCGATCTTCTCTCCGCCAGGCTCGCCACCTAAAACGCCGCTCGCCGACGACGAATCAGGCATCGCAATGCTCGCACCGCAGGCAAACGTCGCCCTCGGGTTACAAAACGGCGAGTACGTCGGCGTCGACAGCAATTTCGCCTATCGCACGACGGCGCTCATGAATGCGCAGGCGACGATGCTCGATCCATTCAATGCGGCGCAAGCCTCACTCGCCACCGCGCTCGATCTCGATTACACGCAGGCGCTTCCCGGACTCGTCACGACGACGAAGGGCATGGCCGGCACGATGCCGACAGGAAAGATGATCTTCACGGGCGGCACGATCGGCTACCTCGATACGTCGGACCCGAGCGCACCGTACTTCGCCGTCAGCGCATTCGTCCAATGACCCGATAACAACGACGACCTAAGGAAACGAAGACATGGGGATGAGGAAGATATTCACGCCGTTCATCGCGGCCGGCATGGCGGGTGTGGCGGGTATGGCGGGTATGGCTTGCGTGTCGACAAGCGCCTATGCGCAAGCGGCCGGCGACAACGTCGTCACGTTGGGCTGGTTTCACATCGCGCCGCAGTATTCGAGCGACCCGCTGACAACGCACGTCGCGCCCGTACCGATCAACGGGCCGCTTGGCCTACCGTCCGCGTTTACGTCGGCGGGCACGGGGCTGGCCGTCAGCAATACCAACACGATTGGGCTCACGTTCAGTCATTTCTTTACCGACCACATCGCGGTGACGGCGTTGGGCGGCATACCGCCGGAATTTCGGATCAGCGGCTACGGCGTGATTCAACCGCCGGGGCCGGCCGGTGCGCTCGGTCAAGAAAATCTCAGCGCGCCGTCGAACAATCCACTCGTCGGGAAAGTGCGTCAATGGACGGCCGGCGCCATGTTGCAGTACTTCTTCGGTGAGGCCGAAACACGATTTCGGCCATTCCTCGGTATCGGCCTTACCTATAACTGGTTCAACTCGTTCGAGCTCAATCCGTACTTTTCGCAATCGCTCAACGAAAACCTCGGCGGCATTCTCGCTGCCGGTGCAGGCAAACCGGGGCCGACGAGCATCTCGGCGAAATCGTCTTCGTCGTGGGCGCCGATTTTCAACATCGGTGCGGCGTACTCGCTCAGCAAGCATTGGCAACTCAATGCTTCGGTATCCTACATACCGCTGAAAACGTACGCCGAAACCGACATCGAGGCCGCCGACGGCACGTTGCTCGCTGTCAGCAAAGCGAAACTCAAAGCCGATCCGATCATCACGTTTCTCGCCGTTTCGTATCGGTTTTGAGCGCGCTACCGCCCCGCTCACCGGGCAATCAACCCAGCGGCGCCGCGCGCTCGACGAGGACGAGCGTGCGCAAAACCGACGACTCGGACGCGTGATCGAGAATCTTCACGCGATCTTGCGATCATGCGATCATGCGATAAGAAATTTGAATCAATCACGATATTAAATTCATTTTACTGATGATCGGGATAGTCGCAAAATTCGCGCCATCGACGGACCGCGCGTTTCCGAATCCGGATGCGGCGGCCCGACAGACTCGACAAGGAGGCGCATCGTGACTCACTCGCTCGATCCATATGCCAAGCAATACGTGCAATTCGAGGACGAGCGCACGCGACCCGTCAGGGATCTGCTGGCCGCCGTCCCGCAAACGTCGATCCGCACGGCGATCGACGTCGGCTGCGGACCGGGCAATTCGACCGAAGCGTTGATGGTGCGAGCGCCGCTCGCCGCAGTTCGCGGGCTCGATGCGTCGGCCGATATGATCGAGGCGGCACGCAAACGTCTGCCCAACATCCGTTTCGACGTTGCGGACGTCACCGCATGGGACGAACCCGGCGCGTACGATTTGATGCTTTCGAATGCGGTGCTGCAATGGGTGCCTTCGCACGAGACGCTGTTTCCGACGCTCGTCGGCAAACTCGCGCATGGTGGGCACCTCGCCGTGCAGATGCCCGACAATCTCGACGAGCCCGCGCACCGCGCGATGCGTGAAGTCGCGGCGGCGGGGCCGTGGGCGGAGAAGCTCAAAAGTGCGGCGCGAACGGAGCGATTCGATGCGCGGCACTATTACGCGCTGCTCTCGCCGCTGTGCTCGCGTGTGGATGTGTGGCGCACGACCTACTATCACCCGCTTCGCGGCGGTGCGAATGCGGTCGTCGAGTGGTTCAAGGGAAGCGCGTTGCGGCCGTTTCTCGCAGCGCTGAACGACGGCGAGCGCGGCGCATTTCTCGAGCGCTATCGTGACGCCGTCGCACTGGGTTATCCGTCGCTCGCCGATGGTACGGTGCTGTTGCCGTTTCCACGGCTGTTCATCGTGGCGACGCGCAAGTGAGGCGTCCGCAGGAACATCACTCGTCGACACCGACGCTTCATCCGCAACCCGAGCTACTTAGGACCTCCCTCGCCTACACTCAGGTCAACACGCCGCGCTCAAAACAACGCCCACAACGCGACTTTCGCCGCCGCTTGTGCTCGATTGACCGAGTCCGTTTTCCTAACGGCATTGGAAATGTGAAAGATGACGGTGGTCTCGGCGATGTTGAGAATGGAAGCGATTTCCGACGCAGTCTTTCCCTCGGCCGTCCATAACATGACCTCTCTCTCTCGCGCCGTGAGACTGAAGCGATCGGCGAGCCGCGATTCGTTGCCGAGTTCCTTGCACATGTACTGCTGAACGCTATAGGCCAGCCAGGTCAGCGCGGGGTCCTTCTCCATGAGTTCGTGATAAGAAAGCGGCTCGTTCCTGCGCGCAAGCGTCAGAACCGACGAGGCGTAAGCATAAATACGAGTGGGTTTTGACCAGCCGTAGCGGCTGCCTCGCTGAGCGAGCCGCTTCCAAAATTCGGCATCGCCGCTCTGACCATCGCTCTCCCAAACGATCGGCACGCTCGAATAGTGCGCGCGACGAAGAATTGGATTGCGATTCGGATGCCCGCCGTGAATGCCTCGCGGCGTCCAGTCCTCGGGAAAATTGCCGCGCAGGTAAAGGCGAGGCAACGTGACAGGACTCGGAACGAGCAGCGAGAACCACCATGTATCGAATCCGAGCGACCGAACCCGCCGATCGATTTCGCGCGACGACTCGTCGGCATCCGTTGCATTTAATCCATACGTACTAAGGTATTCTTCGTACCGGTTTTTCATTGGGCCCTCTACCTGTATGATTTGAGAGGGCATGGCGCCGCTTGCGGAGACACGATTTCCGCGTTTATTGAATAAATATCTCGGCGTCGACACGGAATTAACCGCAATTCCCAAGCCTATCCAACGACCTCGAACGTCCGGGCAGCCGGGCTATCACTCTCTGAGATCCCAACACTGACCGGCCGGCGATCCGCGACGCATGTCGCGTGGCGGAACCGGCTTGCTGTAGACTGCGCTGAAAATTCGGCACGCGAATGGCCGTTCGCGCCGCCGACACGAAGGAATTTAATTTATATGGAAGAAATATTCGAGCGCATCAAAAACGACGCGAAGCGTGTCGCCGCGAGCGAACCGCTCTTGCGCCCTAAGTTGGAGCATTTCGTTTTACGCTTCGATTCGTTCGCGCCGATGGCGGTGCATCTGATCGCGAGTAGCGTGGCCGATGCTCACGTCGGCGTTGCGGATTTGGAGCGCCTTGTCAGCGAATGCTTGACGAGGAAGCCGTCGATCGCCGAGAGCATGATGCGTGACGTCAAGGCCGTGTTGACTCGCGATCCCGCGTCCTCGGGGCCACTCCCGATTCTGCTCAATCAGAAAGGTTTTCAGGCGCTGCAGGTCTATCGAATTGCTCACGCGCTGTGGCAAGCCGGCCGCCGTGAAGCAGCGCAGCATCTGCAAGGTCGCGCATCGATCGTGCTCGGTCCGGATATTCATCCGGCCAGCGTGATCGGCAGCGGCATCATGCTCGATCACGGTTCGGGCATCGTGATCGGCGAAACGTGCGTGATCGACGACGACGTTTCGATCATGCAGTCGGTAACGCTCGGCGGAACGGGTAAGGACACAGGCGACCGGCATCCGAAGGTGCGCACCGGCGTACTCATCGGTGCGGGTGCAACCGTGCTGGGCGCCATCGTCATCGGCGAATCCGCCAAGGTTGCAGCCGGCAGCGTGGTACTGCGCGACGTGCCGGCGCATGCAACGGTGGCCGGGGTGCCCGCACGCGTCGTCGGGTCGTCGGGCCGCGCGGCCCCCGCCATTTCGATGGAGCAGCGCCTGCTCGACGATTGAGATCGAGGCCTACGTACCCCTCAATTGTTAGAGCTCAAATGCGATGAGACTCTCAATACACTGCGAATGACTTGCCTCAATCCTGCAGCCGCTGAAATCCACTCATTCGCCACGTCCCTTACCATGCATCCATCGCTCAACGCTACTGATGTCGAGTCGGGAACCGAGCTCGAACAGATCCGACGTTACATCGAACAAGATTACGTCGCGGCCGCCAATTCCAACGACGCCGCACGCTACGCGTCGCTCTATACCGCGGATGCTTTGTGGTCTCCGCCCAGCGCACCCGATAGGCGCGGGCCTGCTGCCATCCGCTTCGCGTTCATCGCCAAGCAGGCCGACATCCACATCAAAATGAATTTCCAGGAATGCGGCTTGTTCTCGGTGGGCTTCGGCTTCGCGACAGCACTCGTGCAAGTACACGTGGCGCCGTTCAATCAAACACCCACCGAGGATTTGATCTATCGCGCACTGTGGCACGTGCGCAAAGAAGTCGGGAATTGGAAAATTTGCCGCCAGATCTTTACCGAAAAGCCCGGGCTCGAATTCGTCTAAGCATCTCGTTACGCGTCGCTGAATGCATCGCGTAGCACGTCGCTGGGCGCGACGGGCGCGCAGGCAACCCGAAACTCGCCGGCGTGCGCCGCGTAATTCACTCCGACGCCCTTTAACGCAATGACTTCGTCGTCGCTGAGTTGCCGGATCACACGCCCCGGATTGCCGACGAACACCGCACGATCGGGTACCTCGACACCTTCCCCGACGAGTGCGTTCGCGGAAATCACACTGCAGCGACCGATGCGCGCGCCGTTCAGCACGACGGCGTTGATACCGATCAATGCATAGTCGCCAACCGTGCAACCGTGCAGCGCCGCGTGATGGCCGATCGTCACGCCCTCTCCCACGATCAATGGGAAGCCGGTATCGACATGCAGCATCGCCAGATCCTGCACATTGGTCTCTCGCCCGATTCGAATGCTGTCCCGATCGCCGCGAATCACGGCATTGAACCAAACGCTGACGCGTTCTTCGATCGTGACGTTACCGATGATGCACGCGCCAGGGGCGAAGTAATGCCCCGTACCGACGACGCGCGGGCAGCATCCGCGAAACGCATACAGTGTTTCTTGGC
Source organism: Trinickia acidisoli (assembly GCF_017315725.1). Lineage (NCBI taxonomy): Bacteria > Pseudomonadati > Pseudomonadota > Betaproteobacteria > Burkholderiales > Burkholderiaceae > Trinickia > Trinickia acidisoli. The sequence goes on along the minus strand of NZ_JAFLRG010000002.1, from coordinate 2,204,769 downwards.
TCATTGTGCTTACCTTCGTTAGCGAGATCCGCCGCGCGGGGCGTGTCGAGCGCGTCGACCCACGATCATCCGCGCTCGCCGGGCCCGGCGGTGACGCCCGACGTGCTCGGACGATTCGGCTGCCCCACGAGCTTGGGCTTGCGCATGATGATCCAATTGCCGAGGACGACGAGGGCCGCGCCGGCCACGACGCGCGCGCTCAGCGTGAGCCCTTCCATCCGTGACGAAATGATCAGCGCGATGACCGGCGAGGCCAGCATCGCATAAGCGGCACGCGACGGCCCCATGCGGCCGATCAACGTGAGGTAGCACAGGAATGCGATCACCGTTCCGAACAGCGCAAGATAAAGCAGCGAAACGACATAAGGCAGGCTGGGGTCGAACGTCAGGCCCGTGCGGCTCGCAAGCAACAGCACGGCGAGCGCCAACGAGGCGTACGTGAGCGACAGCGCATTGGCCGGCAATACCGAAATGCCGCGCGCGTGCGTTTTGCCCGAGACGATGTTGCCGACCGATGCCACATAGGCCCCCGCAAGCGTAATGACGATCGCGCGAATTCGTTCGCCGCTCGCCGGCTCCGCCGAGCTCGGAATGAGTGCCAACATGACACCCGCCAAGCCGAGCAATGCCCCCAATACCACGATCTTTTCAACCGACTTCGATAAGAACAGACGCGAATTGATCAAGTTGAAAACGATTACTGTCGAAACGCCGAGTGCGACGAATCCACTTTCGAGCGTCCGCGCTCCGACATAGACGAGCCAGTAGCTGCCCGCGAATAAACAAAAGCCTTGCAGTGCCAACAACAGATGGTCTTTACCGGAGTACCGCAGTGATTGGCGCTTGATGACGCAAATACTCAGCATGACGAGCGCGGCAATCACCGTCCGATAAAACAGCGACACACCCGGCGGCACAGACGCGACTTGGTAATGAATGCCGATCCAAGTGCTGCCCCAAATCGCTACCGTCACGGCATACAGAATGGTATTCATACCTGGCCTTCGCGAAAGGTGGAAACGACGATCGACACACGCCGCGCCGATCAGCGCGGCATGCGTGAGCTTTGAACTACCGATCGCGAAACCATACCACGATCATGGAGCGTACGAACTGGTTGGTGAAAAACGTTGTCGAGCAACAAAAAACGTATTGAAACCACCCGTGAGTGCCGTCGTGACCAACGCGACGAGAAACATCAACGTATAAAGCTTCGGTGTGATGACGCCGGCATTCAGGCCTTCTTTCAGCAAGATCAATTCGACGAGCCCTCGCGTATTCATCAGCACGCCCAACAGCATGCCTGTGCGCCACGTCGCGCCGCCCAAGCGCGCACCGGCAGCGGTACCGAACACCTTGGATGCCACTGCGATGGCCAACAGCACACAAAAGAGCGTGAAGCCAACGCCGATAAACGCGTCGCGCGTCATATTCAAACCCGCGAGCGCGAAGTAGCATGGCATCAGAACGCGACTCGCAATGGACCCGAGATCGCGCCTGATTTTTTCGCTCACCGCCGTCCCCGACGGAAAACAGCAGCCCACCGCGAATGCCCCCAGCACAGGATGCAGCCCCGCGGCGCGACTCAAGATCGCGGCGCCGACGATCGCAGCGACCACCGCGAGCATGAGCAAGTGCATCTCGCCCGCCTGACCGTCGTCGCCGAATTGCGCAAGCCACGCCGAGATGCGCGGCCGCGCAATCCAAATGGCAGCGGCGCACGCGAGCGGCACCAAAACCAGCTTTGCGACCGACGTGGCGCTTGTGAGCGCATGCGTCGGCGTCGTGCAAATCGCAAACAGAATCCAAGCGTACAGATCGATCATCGCGGCAATCTTCATCGCGATTCGCCCGATCGGCGTGCGAAGCAACGCATGATCGGTCAGCATCCGCGCCAATACGGGAAATGCGGTGACGGCCATGGCAGTACCGAGAAACAGCGCGAACCTAGTCTGTTGCCCTGCCGGTATATCCATGACTTGGCTCAACACGTAGGTGCACGTTGCGCCGATGAGCAGAGGAACCGCGACGCTCACCGTCGCCGTCACGATGACGAGGCGGCTATCGCCCGTTTGCTTGCGACCGTGGCCGCGGTCCTTTTCCGGCTGAGACAAATCGGTGCCGACGATGAACATGAACAGCATGAGCCCGAATTCGGCGATCGCTTGCAGTCCACCCAGCGAATCGGCCGCAAAAATTCGATGTTGCAGCGCCGGCGCAATGCCGCCGAATATCACCGGCCCGAGCAGAATCCCCGCAGCCATTTCGCCGACCACGACAGGCTGACCGATCGCTCTGGCACAAAAGCCGGTCAGCATCGTCGCGCAGACGATCACGAGTATTTGCAGCTCAAGCATAGAGGGATTCCCCGGAAATTTGATTGCTGGGCAAACGGCCGCCGATTGTCGAAGCTCGAATGACGCCTCAGCGGATACGCCGTTCCAGCAGCGCGGCGCCGAAGTTATGCGGCCCCGATCCCACGCAGATGAGACGCTCCAAGCCTTCGAAGTCGCGTTGCTCGGCGATCTCCGACAAGCTGATCAAAATGTCGGAAGACCAGATATGTCCGCGCGTGCCGTCGAACGGATAAGTTTTTTTCTGACCGACACCGGCTTGCGTTGCAATCCACTGGCTCATTCGAGGGTTGTAATTGTTGCATATAAGCCGATCGATTTGATCTCCATACAATGCGTTGCGCTTCAAAAGATCGGAACAAACGCTATTGATTGCCGCCAGCCACGCCACGAGTTTGAGTTGACGATCTTCGGCGCTATCGCCGAGCCGCGCGATCGAATGCTTGTCACACAGCACGAGGTCCATCAATTGAAAGGCGTCGCCGTACGGCTGCGTCGCAATCAAGCACGCCGCGGCACCGTCCCCGAGCAGCGAAGGGCCATCGGCGAGCCTCGATGCAGGGGAATCGGCAACGTCGACCGTGATCAGCAGCACGTGCTTGAATTGCTCGGCGCGAATCAGGCTGCGCGCGAGCCGAAAACCCGCGACGGCGTTATGGCAACCCATCACCGATGCCATGACCACTTGCGCGCGATCCATGCCCAGATCGAGCAACGCGCGGCTGATCTCGCCGGAAGAAAGCTGCCGATGCCGCCAAAAACTCGACGTACACACGACGACGGCATCGACTTCGCTGCCCGGAACCTTCGTCGCCTGCATCACCTTCCGAGCCGCGCTTGCCGCCAATGTCATCAACGGAACGTCGACAACCGTACGGGCGCCGATCACCCCCACGTCGGCCAACGACGCGCCGCTCGCTTCGTCGAGTTCGAAACGCGCCAGCTCGACGAATTCGCCGGTCACGAACGCCGGGGCGCTGATGAATACAGGTTCTTTCATGATTGCTTTCTTCCGGGTGGGGTGCAAATCACGCGAGCGGCGCGCGCACCTTGTTGTGGCCGAAGCGGTCGGCGCCCGACACGAGCACCGTCGAGTAATTGTCTAGCGACAACGTTTCGCCGAGGCTCGTGTAGCGATCGTAGCCGGGGTAGACCTGCACTTGCGTCGCGACGTAGCGCGTCGACCAACCGAAGCGCGATTGCGTGCGGCTGCGATTGGGTTCGGAGCCGTGCAGCGTTTGCGACGAGAAGATAAAGAATTGACCTGGGCGCATTTCCATATGAACCGCTCGCGATTCGTCCGGCTTCCAATTCGGATCGACCTTCAGCTTGTCCCAGTCGTAGCCGAAAAAGCCTTGCTTTTCGTTGTCGGCGATCTTGTTGTTGATGCGCGTCGGATCATGTTCGACCGAACGCGTTTCGTCGAAGAACCATTCGTTCTGCGTCCCGGCCATGAGCTTCATGCAGCCGTTCTCGCGCGTCGCTTCCGTGAACGCCGTCCAAACCGTCAGCCCCCACAAGCCGCTCTTGTTTTCGGTGGGGCGCAGGCGCGGATTGCCTTCGAATTCGACGAACGTCTTGGCCTGGTGCCACTCCGTGCCTTCATCGCCCGGATACTTGGGAAACCATTCGGAGCGCCAGCACAGTAGATCGTCGCCCAGGATACTGCCCACGCGATCGACGATACGCGCGTTACTGGCCACGTCGCTGAGTGCCTTGACGTCCAGGTGCCGGTCGTAATTCAAGCGCGACTCGGGATAAGGCGAGCGAGAACGATCGAATAAGTTCAATCGCACGTCGGCCCACAACCGCTCCATTTCATCCGGTTCGTACAACGTGAAGGGGCCGATAAAACCGTTCGCCCAAAACTTCGACAATTCTTCCTGGGTCAGGCTGTATTTGCTCGTCATGACTGTCTGCCTTGTTGGATGAGCGCGATGGCGGTTCAGAAGAGCACGGTCGTCTGCCGTGCGAGGGCCGTGGCCAACTCGCGCAGCGAGGACGTTTCCTTTTTGAAGAACAACTGCGGATCGAGATCGATCGCATAGCGCTCCTTCACCTTTTCCAAGATCAGATAGAGCGAGACGGAGTTGCCGCCGAGTTCGAGATAGCCGGCGTTGCGCTCGATCCGATCGAGGTTCAGCACCTCGCAAAAAATGGAAGCAAGCCCCGCTTCTTCTGGCGTTTGGTAGTCGTTGATCTCGGACATGTCCTTTCCTTGAGTCATAGAATCAATGAGTTGTTGAATCGTTCAAATACGCGAAAGCAGTCGATGCCGATCAAGCTTCCCGTTCTCTTTGATCGGCACATCGCTTCTGAGCTCGATATGGATTCGATCGGGCACCATGTAGGCGGGCAACCGCTCGCGCAAGCGCTCGACGAGCGCACGTTTGTCGATGGCGCTATGGCAGATCAGTACGGCCTCGAGCGCATCGAGAAAGCCGCCGATGGAATCGGGTACGACGCGCACGACCGCATCGGCGATCTCGGGCTCGGAGACGAATGCGGCCTGAACTTCGTGCAGCGAGATGCGATTGCCGCGCACTTTGACGAGATCGTCCTGGCGGCCGTGAAACCAAAGCAAGCCTTCGTCGTCGCGCCGAACGAAGTCGCCGGTGCGAAAGAGCCGATAGGGCGACGCGGAGTTGAATCGATTCGGGATCAGCTTCGTCGCGGTGCCCACCGTATCGCCCAGATAGCCGGCCATCACTTGCACGCCACCCAGATAGAGTTCACCGATACCCGAGCCCACGAGCAGTTGGCCGTCGGCATCCACCACATAGGCCTCGACCGACTCGATGGGCTTGCCCAGCGGCATGAATCCGGTGCGATCGAACGGCACGTCATCGAAGCGCATCAGCGTCGAGTTGTTGCACACTTCCGTCGGGCCGTAGCACTGTGCAAACCCGATATGCGGTACCCACTGTTTGATCTTTCTCAGCGCTTCGATCGGGCACGGTTCGCCACCGTACCAAAGCTGCCTGAGACGTGACAGATCGCGCCGCCCGAGTTCCGAGAATTCCGATGCCAACATCTTCACGACCGACGAAATGAACAGCACGTCGGTGATCGCATGCTTCTCGAGCGTATAAGCGAGTTCGGCGGCCGGCAGACCCGGCGGATAAAGATAGACCGTCGCGCCGCTATAGACTTCGACAAAGAGATCGAGCGTCACGACATCGAAATAAAGCGGCGAGACGGAAAGCCAGCGTGTCGACGAACCGTGGCCGAATGCGGCTGCCATGGTCCGAGTAAAAGCGGCTTGGCTCTCGGCCTTGATCATGACGCCCTTCGGCGTGCCGGTCGTACCGCTCGTGAAGAGGATGTGACTCAGTGGCTCATCGAATACGGCAGCGGCGGGTTCGCCGCCGAGCAATTCACGGTTGGTGACATGCACTCGCAACCCGTCTTCGTCCACCGCGCAAAACAGCAAAACGAGGCCGAGCCGCGTCAATTCGAGGGCGATGGCGTCGTCCAACGCATAGTCGACGATCACGACCTTCATCGCCGTTGCCTCGACGATCGACTCGCGGCGCGCTGCCGGCAACGCCGGCGAAATGGGCACGAAAACCTTATTGCCGGCCAGCGTCCCGAAGATGGAAACGACAGCGGTAAGGCTCTTGTCTTGAAGCACGCCGACCGCGCAATTGGATTGCCCAAGCAGCCTCGTCAGCCATTGCCCGATCGTATCGGCATGTTCGAACAGGGTGCGGAACGAAAGCATTTGACCGCCCGCGTCGACGAAAGCGGGCCGCGTGCTGTCGCGATGCCGCGACAGCATCGAATAGTACGTTTCCATCGTATGCCTCGTTTAGGATGGGTCGGTCTGCGTCGGCCCGAGATAGGTCGATTCAGCCCCTTCGGCAAGCGCGCGGTAGTCTTCGCGCGTCGGCGCGAAGATGTCGATCACTTCGGAGGGCTCGAGCGCCACCGCCGAATGGGGAACGTTCGGCGGAATCACGAACGTATCGCCGGCACTCAGCCGGAACGTTTCGTCGCCCACGGTCAACTCGATGGCGCCGGACATGACGTTGGGCGCCATCTCGTGAGGGTGCCGATGCAGCGGCAGCACGGCCCCCGCATCGAGCTTCCAGAACGCCAATGAAAACCGCTCGCCGTGAATGAAGCTTGCCCGCCCGCCGTCGATGACTTCGTGAACGCGCAAATCGCTGCGGTTGAAGAGCGGCATGTCACTCCCCGATCATGTCGGCGGGCACGTTCACGCCGTGCTCGGGCAGCGTCAACACGAACACGTCGCGGTAAGCCCCTTCGCGCGTCGGCTCGAGCGCCGTCGTATCGTGCGTGTATTTGCCGTCCTCGAACGTGATGAGTTCGCCTTCGGAGAGGATGTCGGACATGACGATTTCGCCGTCGCGGTCCCAATACGTCGTGCGTGCGCTCTCAGGCTCGATGCCGTGGCGTTTGAGGACATAGAGTCCCGTCCAGTCGGTGCCGTCGTGGTGCCGGCCTTCCGGGACGGGACTACCCGTACCGGTCGTGCGAATCTGGTGGACCGAGAAGCTTTTGACTGTCAGGCCCGTGCGCGAAATCCACTCCATGATCAGCTGATGAAACGGCTCCGATTCGATCAGCGAAACGGGGGCATCCTCGTAATCGCGGCAAATTCCGCCGTACTTTTCGAGCTTATTGACGGAAGGCGGCTGATACAGCGGACGTTTCGGCAACAGCTTGAATCCCCGATCGGTGATCTCGACGCGCGAGGTCGTTCTGAAACGCTGACCGTTCGTGAAATATTGGTCGTACGGCACGTTGTCGAACGACGCTTGCAAGAAAGCAAGGTCGACATCGGGCGTGTGGCGGAAAAAGCTCCGGTTGTGCATGAAGTACGGCGCTCCCATTTCGGCTCCTTTGGCTGTGCAACAAGAGAATTCAGTTCGATTGAACGAGATCGAGAAGCGCTTGCCGAATGCGCGACGTACAAGAACCCGGCGCGGCCGATTCGAGCGCGTGCGATTCGACCTGCGCGATCGGCAACACCTCGGATGCCGTGCTCGTCAGGAACGCCTCGTCGGCGGCCAGCAACTCGGCGGGCGTGATATCGCGCTCGTACACGCTCAATCCGTTTTGGCGTGCCAATGCAATCACTGCATTGCGCGTGATGCCGTTCAGGCACGACTTGACGCGCGGCGTATGTACTTCGTTGCGAACGATCATGAAAACGTTCTGCGCGGTTGCTTCGCACAGATAGCCGTCCTCGTCGAGCAAGATCGCTTCATCGAATCCTTCGGGAATCGAATTCACTGCGGCGACCGATGCCAAGTAGTTGCCCGACACCTTCGCTTGCGCGTAGTCCTTGCGCCGCACGTGCCGGGAAATCGCAACTTTGATTCCCGAGGTGTATCGTGCGTGCGAGCGGTCTGTCTGCCATTGCCATGCGGTCACCGCCACATGCTGTTCGAGCGGCGTGGCGCGCAAACCCATGATGCCGTTGCCGACGTAGTAGAGCGGCCGGATATAAAGATCGTTGCTCGGCGCCGTCTCTGCCACGGCCATCACGGCATCGCAGACGTCGACGGGGCGACAGCGCTTGATCGGCGAGCCCAGCATCTCGGCCGATGCGAAAAAGCGGGCGACGTGTTCCTCCAAACGAAAGATCGAGCGGCCGCCGTGGACGCCATAGGCGCGAATGCCCTCGAAAACACACAGGCCGTAGTGCAGCGAGTACGTATTGATCGGGATCGACAACGTGTCGCTGGGAATCAAATTACCGTCGAGCCACCATTTCATTGACGTGCCCCCTTCGCATGGATGCTGAAACCCATCGGCACGGGGCCGAAGTTCTGCAACACGTTGAGGCCGGCGCGCTCCGCCGCGACGCGCGTGGATATGCAAGCGTCGAATCGGCCGGCCACGCACAACCGAGCGGCTTCCGAATTCGACGTGACGAGCATCGGCTCCAACGACGACGACAGCCCGGCGACCCCGGCCAGCAGATCGACCGGCGCGGGATGGGAGCCGATGCTCTCGACACGCGAGGCATCGTTGAGCCGGCTCGCAAACACCATGTCGTACGTATCGATCACGAAGCAATCGACGAGCTTCATCCAGTGATGATTGCGAAACACGAGCTCGTGCAGATAGGGATAGACGATGCACCCGAGCAGCAGATCGTCGGACTCCTCCGTGCCCATCATCTCGTCGGCCGCTTCTTCGAGCGTGTCGTAGAGCACGATTTGACCGTCGATCCCACGGCGGTCTAGATAGACGCCCGCGGCTTTTTCGCAATTCGTTCCGGCGGGGCCCAGCGTGTGAATTTTCAACACGTCAATCTCCTTGAAGATAATCAGCCAGCCATCAGATCCGGCGTCGCTCTTCGACCAATTGAGGCAGAGAACGTCCGCCGCGAATTTGCCGGAGCATGTCGGTTTCGAGCTCGTCGGTTCTCCAAGCGCGCTCTAAAACACAGTCAATCAATTCAGCCGGCACGACAACGGTCCCGCTGCTATCGGATACGATCAGATCACCGGTATTGACGGTCTTGTTGTCTATCACGCATGAATGGCCGGTACTGACCACGCGATAGCTGCCCTGTGTATCGACCGGAATGGGATTGCTGGCCAATACGGGTATGCCGAGTTCGCGCAATTCGGGAATATCTCTGACCGCTCCGCCCAGCACGACCCCTTCGAAACCGAGCCGATCGAAGTAAGTGCAACTCATGGCGCCGGCGAGCGCTGCAGAACTCAAGATCGGGCCAGCGCCGGCCACATAGACTTTGCCGGTGCCGTCGGTTATCTCCGGAACCAGAAAGTGCTTGACTTGCTCCCACGTCGATTCTTGCGAAGCGAGAATATCGCCACCCTTTCTTACGCGGGTCCATTCAACCGTATGCGCCAAACCCGCGAAGTAATGATTGGATTGGGCAATCGGATGAATCTCAGGATTGAGAGCCGCCTCGACGCCAAGAGAATCCAGGATGTCCGAAATCGTCGAAGTATTGATTTTTCTCTCATAAATCAACTTCAAAGCTTTGCTGTCCATTTCGTTAAACCGGTAAACATGCGGTTAATGGATAGGTTTGTTTTGTTATGCGAGGCAAATATATTTGCCCGCCGCGACGCACGTCTACCTCTAAGATATTAGGGGGTAACCCGATGTCATCCTGAATACGCATTCGAAGCGCGCAGTCTCACCCTAATGAATGCATTGAATTGCAATGATGGCGTTAAAGCAGTTACGCCGCGCACTCGACTTTACGATGCGCGGTGCGAATGCCAAATGTGAATTTTGAACGCCACGAGGAAGGCAAGCGTCACGAAACTGATTGACGGCGGCGCTGAAGGCCGCCTATGCGGGCACGATGAGTTGAAACAGGATCGATCCAGGCGCGTTGCGTCGTCGCGCCGCTCGAAATTTATCGATAAGGATTCCTAAGGATTCGCACGCCCTGCATCGCGGCCTGAACATAGGCGCCATGCCTTCTTCGGCATTTCCGCGACTTCGACGACGTTGCGCCACCACCGTTCGCCTCGATGCGGCGCGGCGAGATCGAGCCGCTCGCCCATGCGCGGCGTCGAGATCGCAATGCCGCGCGCGGCGCTCAGCGACATCACACGCTCGAAGGGTTCGTGCCAACGATGCATCGCCAAATCGAAGGTGCCGTTATGAACCGGCAGCAACCACCGGCCGCGCAAATCGATATGCGCTTGCACAGTCTGCTCGGGTTGCATGTGGACATAGGGCCACTGAACGTCGTACGCGCCCGTTTCGATCAGCGTCACGTCGAACGGGCCGAGCCGTTCGCCAATCGTCTTGAACCCATCGAAGTACCCGGTGTCGCCGCTGAAAAACACGCGCACATCATCGTCGACGATGACCCACGATGCCCAGAGCGTGCTGTTGCCGTCGAACAAACTGCGCCCGGAAAAATGCTGCGCGGGCGTGGCAGTAAACGACAACGCGCCGATCTCCGCGCTCTGCCACCAATCGAACTGGCGCACCTTCGATGCATCGATACCCCATTCGATCAGCCGATCGCCGACACCGAGCGGCGTGAGAAACAGGTTCGTCGTCGGGGCCAATGCGAGCACTGCATCGCGATCCAAATGATCGTAGTGGTCGTGCGACAGGATGACGCCGCTCAGCGGCGGAAGATCCGCGAGCGCAATGGGCGGCGCGTGAAAGCGCTTGGGGCCGACGTGCCGAAACGGCGACGCCCGTTCGGCGAACACGGGATCGGTCAACCAAAACTGGCCGCGCAGCTTCAACAGCATGGTGGAATGCCCGAGCCGATAGAGGCTGCGATCGGGCGCGGCATCGAGTTGCGCGCGCGTCAGCGCATCGACCGGCACCGCGCCGCCGGGGACCGTGTCGCGCGGTTTATTGAACAGAAGATTCCACGCAATACCCAAGGTCTTGCCCAATCCTTCGACAGGACGCGGCGCGACGTTGCGAAAACGCTGGCCGTCGTGCTGCGGCGAAGTGCTGGACAACGCGCGCCCGCGCTTCGCCGCCGTCATACCTAGAACGCTGCTGATCAGATCGGGGATCGATGACATGCGAGGACCTTGAGACAAAAGTAGACTTGCTAGTGTAGTTTATTGTCGAGAAAAGTAAACTGCCTGGTGTAAAATTTCGCGATGGACCCTTGTACCCTCTATCGACGCCTGACCGATCGGAAGCGCGCCGCCATCATTGGCGCGGCCATCGAGGAATTCCGGGCGGCCGGCTTCGAGGCCACCAGCATGGACCGCATCGCGGCCCGCGCGAGCGTCTCGAAGCGGACGGTCTACAACCATTTCCCGAGCAAGGAAGCGCTGTTCGCGGCGATCCTTCACGAGCTATGGGACGAGAGCCAAACGAGTCAGGCGCCGGCCTATCGCGCGGACGAACCGTTGCGTCCGCAGTTGTTGGAACTGTTGATGCGCAAGCTTCGTCTGCTGAACGACGAAGCATTCTTGTCGCTTGCGCGGGTCGCGATCGCGGCGGGCATTCATTCGCCGGAGCGTGCGCGCGATATGGTGGCACGGCTCGGCGAACGCGAGGAAGACCTGACGGTGTGGGTGCGAGCGGCCGCGGCCGATGGCCGCCTCAAGACAGCGGACCCTGTCTTCGCCGCGCTGCAATTGCAGGGGCTCGTGAAAGGATTCGCTTTCTGGCCGCAGGTGACGATGGGGCAGCCGCCTCTGAGCAACAGCGAGCAAAAGAAAATCGCGGAATCGGCTGCCGATATGTTTCTCGCGCGGTATGCTTAGCCCCGTTTACAAGCGCCGCAAAACTTCGACCGCTACCCTCGTCATCGTCACTCCATTGCGCCCGGCATTCCCGCTGCCCCCCACCGCAAGAAAGTTTTGGTAAGGCATCCGAAGCCGGCCCGACATTCAAATTAAGGGCCGTTGGCCGTAATGTCGCGTGTGCCTCGACCGTCCGGGTCGAGATGCAAGCCTTACCGCCACACTTACGGAGACCATCCATGTCAATTTCCGCGTTGACCGATACGAGCGCCAGCGCTCAAATCTGGCAAACGCTCAAGACGAAGCGTGAAGAATCGCAAAGCAATACCAGCGACACGTCGTCGAGCGATAGCTCAAGCTCGAGCACGAACCCGCTCGCCGCGGCGATCGCGGCTGCGCTAGCCCAAGTCGGACTGACCTCCTCCGATAGCTCGAGCACGTCGTCCACGAGCACGGACTCGAGCTCGACCGCATCGACGAGCGGCACGACGAGCGGCACGTCGGCGAGTTCGATCAGCGCCGCACTTCAGCAATTCCTCGGCGACCTCTTCTCGAGCGTTTCGCAGCAGAGCGGCGGCGGGATGCCGCCTCCCCCTCCGCAGCAAGCGGACAGCGACGGCACGTCGAGCACGACCGGTACGACGAGCGCATCGACCTCGTCTTCGGATTCGACGTCGTCGACCTCCGCATCGACGGGTTCTTCGTCGACGGATTCGTCGACGAGCACCGCATCGATGCAACCCCCGCCGCCTCCGCCGCAAGGCCAAGGCTACGGCAATGGCCTTGCGGCGGCGATCGAAAGCCTCGCGCAATCGTTGTCGTCGAGTTCGAACAGCACGTCGACGAACGCCACGGCGAGCACTTCGACGACGAGCGATACGACGAGCACCTCGTCGAGCACGAGCACGCTCGAGAGCGACTTCCAGAACTTGCTGTCGGCATTCGGCGCATCGAGCAGCAGCACGTCGAGCGACACGTCGACGCTGCAGCAGTTTCTGACGGCACTCGCGAGCAACCTGCAAAGCGCCGGGTCTTCGTCGAGCGGCGTTTTCGTCAGCACGTCCGCCTGATACGCGGCAACTTGGCTGGCCGGCGCCTGAACGCGCGCCGCGCCCGCTCCCGCGGCGGTGCACGCGTGTGCCGCCGCGCGGCAGAGAGCCTTTCGCGGATCGATCCGTGCGATGATCGCGAATTCGTATGCCGTCGTGATCTCAGTATCGCCGGCGTCATCCCGCCCCAATGCCCGACATGAAACCCCAGGTTCTGATAGTCGACGACGACCCCGTCGTACGCGATCTGCTGTGCCGCTTTTTGCAGTCGAACGGACTCGATACGTCCGTGCTCCACGACGGTACGCATCTGCGACGCCGGCTGGAACGCGAACGTCCATCGGTCATCGTGCTCGACGTCATGATGCCGAACACGGACGGGCTAACCGCGCTCGCCGCGCTGCGCGCAGCCGGCGACGACATCCCGGTGATCTTCGTCAGCGCGCGCGGCTCGATACCCGAGCGCATCGCCGGGCTCAAGCTCGGCGCCGACGACTATCTACCGAAGCCGTTCGATCCCGATGAACTCCTGGCACGAATCGAGGCGGTGCTTCGCCGCCGCGGGCCGGCACTCGCGAGTGCACCCGATACGCGCGAACGATATTGCTTCGGCCCGTTTGCGCTCGATTTCGGCGCACGTTCGCTCTTTTGCAACGGCGAAGCGCTGCCGCTTCGCAACAGCGAATTCGGTCTGTTGAAGATTCTGGCCAGCCACCCGTACAAGGTGCTGTCGCGGGTGCTGATCCACGATCTGATGCATCGCGACGAGATTGCATTCCACGATCGCAGTCTCGACGTGCCCATCTGGCGGCTGCGCCGCGCGATCGAAGAGGATCCGTCGCGCCCCCGCTACATACAGACCGTGCGCGGCAAGGGCTATGTGTTCGTGCCCGATGCGACAGAACCGCCCGCCCACGCGTAACGGAGCGTCGATGCGAAATCCACTGAACACGTTGTTCGGCAGAATGGCGTTGCTGACGACCGTCGTTCTGCTCGCCATTCAATCGACCTGGTTCATCACGCTCGCGATTCGCGAGCCGCGGCACGAAGCGGACGGTTTCGCGCACGGAATATTGCTCGCGCTGCAAGCCGCGAACAGCCGCGACATGGGTCTCCCGCGAGCGCCGATGGATTCGCCGATAGATTCGCCGATGCGTCCACTGCCGTTGGACGACATGTCGCCGAACGGGCCTTTTCATGGACCGCCTGGGCCACTTGGACCACCGCCGATGGACGACGGCAACGGGCTGCACCCTCCACCGATGTCGCGGGGGCCGCATGGACCGCTCGGACCGCCTGGCCCACCGATAAGAACGGTGCCGTGGAATAAGGTGCCGCCGACGTCCCATCTTCACGAGCCGACCGAGCCGCCGCTCGTCCATACGATTCGCTTCCTGCGCGAACATCTGCCGACCGGCAGCACGATTGCAGTCGACGACGATCGTCCGCCGCACATCTGGGTACGCACGCCCAGCTCGGCGAACTGGATCGTCGTGCCGCTGAACATGCCACCGCCGCCGCACTTCATGCTCGAAACAGCATCGATCCTGATCGCCGCGATCATCTTGTCGGTGTTCGTCGCGTGGCAGATGCAGCGCCCCCTGTCGCGCGTTGCGCTCGCCGCGCGGACATTCGGCGCGGGTGGGCGACCGGCGCCGGTCGGCGAGCGAGGGCCACGCGAGTTGCGCGATTTGATCAGTGCGTTCAACGACATGATGCGCAGGCTCAACGAAGCGGACGACGATCAAGCGGTGATGCTCGCCGGCGTCGCGCACGACTTGAAGGCGCCGCTCACACGCCTGAAGCTGCGCGCGAGTTTGATTGCGGACGAGCAAGATCGGGCCGGCCTGCTGCACGATGTCGATTCACTGTCGAATATCGTCGAGCAGTTTCTCGAGTTTGCGGGACAGGCCATCGACGACGGTTTGCCAGTCGAGACCGAAGCATTCCTACGGACGCAATTCACGGTCGTGGAAGAAGGCGGCGGCGACGGCCCGCTATTCGAACTCGATCTACACGCGGGCCCGTCGTTTACGCTGCCTCGCGTGCTGCTCGACCGGCTCATGACGAATCTCGTCGACAATGCGCTCGAGCACGGCGCCGCGCCCATCCGAATTCACACGGCACGCGAAGACGGCGAGTGGGTTCTGACGGTGCGCGATCACGGAACTGGTATCCCCGAAGATCGAATCGCTGCGGCAATGAAGCCGTTCGTGCGACTCGATGCGGCACGCGGGGGCGAAGGTCATTGCGGACTCGGGCTTGCGATCGTGTCGCGGCTGGTCCGCGATCATGGCGGCCGATGCGACGTCAGCAATCATCCGGAGGGTGGGTTGCAGGTCAAGATTGCCTTGCCTGTGACGTAACGGTGAAAGAGCGATAAAAAGACTGCGAGCGTCGTAAGCGCCACGAGCGATCATCCGCGATCGCACTCAAAAGTAAACCGTCACGATGCCTTGCCAGATCATGCTTTGCGATCCGCTACCGTACGCGCTATACGCACCGCCATGATCCACTTGCCATTGCACGGCAACGTCGGCGCGCGGCCAGTGATAGCGAGCCTCGAGCCAAGTGAAGAAGCTGTGATCGACGAGATCGTACCGGCCCATCAGCGTCGCATCGAGATGCAGAATAAGCGCGTCCTGCCAACTGATGTAGCCGAACATCGATTGACGTGTGGTCAACTCCTGATCTTGAGTGACTGTCTCTCTGTATGCGCCATAACGCGCGGGGTCCATTGCCAACGCGTTCCAAGTGGACGGGTTCGCACTCAGGCCGTCATAGTCATATTCGAGCGTGACCGAGACCTTGCCCGGAAACGTATGTGTCGCCCCCGTCGCGAGCCGCGAATGAAAGCGATTGCCTGCGGTTGAATCGTCCGCAAGCGCCTTGCCCCACCCGCCCGCATATTCGACAAAAGACACCGTTGCGTCGCCGAGCAGTGCGGTCGCATCGACACCGAATTGCGGCGATATATCGGTGCCGCCATACACGAGCCATTGCGGAGAGAAGCTCCCGAAAAGACGCTGCGTGCCGCTAATCAAATAACGCCACTGTCGATTGGTTGCGCCGAAGTCCGGACTGAAGGTCGCATCGCTCGGATGGTCGGCCAGCCTCGGCGACACGAGCGCACTCAGCGAACCGCCAGCCCATAGCACTTGACTGCGCAGCATTACACTGCCCAGGCGATTCTCACGCAGGCTCGCGGGATCGATCGAAACGATCGAGCGGATCGCATCCGCCTTGAAAAAGTCCGTTGGATTGAAGCCCGAAGCAACGCCCTCGCGCAAATTGATCCGTCCCGCGTCGACCAAGGCCGATGGCGTCAAATGCCAACTCAAATACGCCTGCTTCAGCGTGTCGACGGCGTTGTACTCGCCGCTCGCGTCCCGCCAGCCGGTGTCGAATCGATTCGATAGCACCGCTCGCCAATCGCCGAAAAAAACGCCGTCGTAGGACAGCGATGAAGCCGCACGAACCGTATCGTTCAATTCCAAGCGGCTCGCTTGACTGGCCGCATTGTAGTTTGCCGTCGCCGTTTCGAACGATCCGCGCCAATTGCTAGGCGCCGAAGCCGTAGACGTTGCCGTATCCGCGAGATTCAATGCATCGGCGTCGGCATCCGCCGCCGCATGGGCCGTCGATACGCACAGCATGCCGACAACGAGCCATGCCCTTTTACATAAGCATCGCATTGGTTAGTTCGTCTTGAAGCGAGCAAGGTAGTCGCGCTGCATCCACGCATCGGGAATGTTTCGCCACGCGTAGTTCGAATAACGCATGACGGTTACCCAGCCTGGATCGAGCCCATCGATGATGACAATTTCGGTGGGCCGCACCAATCCTAGCTCCGCTTGAAAACGTCGGAAATACGACACCTTCAGCACGGTCCCGCTTTCCGCGTAAAAGCGCGCCTTGACGGGCCGATCGGTTACGCTGTCGAGCCATAGGTCGATCGCGTGATAAGTTGCTTCGGGCGAACGCGCCACCAGCGCCAACTTGTAGCAGTGCTTTTGCTGCCGATCGCCGTCGGTGATGTCCTCCTCGCCCGCAAGCGACGAACTGTAGTCGTGCGCCCAATTCACTGTCACGACGTCGCCGTTGGCCGCCTGCCCGAGCAATCGCTGTTGCGGCGAGATGCGAACGCTTGCCTGACTCGACGGATCGTAAAACCACAGGTCCAAGCCGTTTTTCAGCAACAACTTGTCGACGTCGCGCGCCGGTGCGTCGAAGTGCACGAGACTTCGATACTGTCCGCTGTCGGGATCGGTTTTCGAATAGACGGTCAATATGTTCTGATCGGTCTGCCGGCCCTGGTGGAATTCGATCAGCGTAGTGGTCAAGCTGAAGGGCTTGTCGGGGTTGCGAATGGCGTCGCTGGCCTCCAGCAATTGCTGCGCGCTGGGCGCCGCGTTCGCAGCCGCTGCGATGAAAAGCAGCATGCCGGCAAACCCACGCGATAGGGTTGATCTCATGAGCGCTCCGATGGAAAAGGGGAAATCACGAGAAGCGCAGCGCTTCGACGATCGGCATGCGTGACGCGCGCCGCGCCGGAAGCCAAGCCGAAGCCGTGGCCACCAACAAGATACCGAGCGCATTACGCAAGATCATGGCCGTCTCGCCCCATACGCGTACGGTCAACGGGACGCTATCGGTCTGCCCCGGCGGCATCCAATGCAATCCCGCGTGATTGATGAGCGCGGAACCGGCAAGCGCGATCAGCGTGCCGGAAACAGCGCCGCACAGCCCGAGCAGAAAACCCTCGCAGACGAAGATGCGGCGAACGCCGGCACCGCGTAGGCCCATCGCACGCAACGTGCCGATTTCATGCGTGCGCTCCATGACGGCCATGTTCATCGTGTTGCCGACGGTAAACATCACGACGGTCGCGATCAGAATGGCGATAAAGCCGAACACTGCGTTGAACATCCCGGTGATCTGCCCGTATTGCGGATTCAGCGTCGAGAAGTCGAGCACGTCTAGCGCATCGCCCCCCGGCGTTCGGCGCAGCAAAGCCGTGAGCCGGGCGCGCGCGCGATCGATGTCCGCCGTGTGGTTCAGTTGCACGACGATCGACGTCGCCCTCGGCTGCCCGCCGCCATAGACGAGCCGCTGCGCCTGCGCCAGATGCAATTGCACGTACATGTCGTCGACGTCCTTTACACCCTGCTTCTGCGCGGCAACGACATCGAGATCCGCAACGTTTGGTGCGCCATACGCATTCGACGTCAACAATTGGATATGCGCCGCCGGCGCCGACGATGAAGCACCATGAAGCGAACGCGATTCGGCCGCGGCGAGTTCGACCAGATCGTTCGGCGCCGCGCTTTGCCGAGCGGTATCGCGCGTCGAGCGCGGATCGCTGCAGTTCGCCACCTTCAGCGAGGTACACAAGCGCAGTACCCGTGCAACGCCGGTCCCGATCACGACGGCATTGGGCGGCGTCGCGGCCAGCGCCAACGGGCCCGCATGAGTGGGGAAGCCGTAATCATTCCACTCCCGCATCCGGCTCTGCTCGGCAACGACGATGCCGTTGCCGAACACCGTGCGCGACACACCCGCGGCGAAATTACCGGCAATCCCATTGACGGCCAGAACGGGCGTCACGACAGTGACCATCGATCGAAGCTGCGGATCGCCACGCACCGCATCGACGATGCGCGCGTAGTCGGCGATTCCATAGGAAACGGGATCGCCGCTGCCGTAAAGAAAGTAGCCGCGACGTTGAATCTGCAAATGACCGCCGGACCGCACATAGCTGGTCTGCAAACCGTAGTTGATATTGCGCGTATATCCGCCGAACAGCAGCACGGCCGTGAGGCCAATCATCATTGCCAGCAACGTGGTGAACGAACGCCGCCGGTTGCGCTGCAGATTTCGAAAAGCGAGGATCCATGTCTTCACAGCGTCGCCTCCTGTTGTGCCATCCGTTCGATCGAGACGATGCGCCCGTCGCGAATGTTGACGACGTCGTCCGCCGACGCGAGCAACTGCGGGTCATGTGACGAAAAGATGAACGACGTTGCCCGTTCGCGCTGCATCTTGCGCATGAGGCTGAGAATGGCTGCGCCGGTCGCGCTGTCGAGATTGGCGGTCGGCTCGTCGGCCAATACCAGCGCCGGACGCGTCACCAACGCACGCGCGATGGCAACGCGCTGCTGTTGCCCCCCCGAAAGCTCGCCCGGTTTGCGGTGAGCATGCTGGGCAACACCGACGGCATCGAGCAACGCCAGCACGTCGGCACGGCGCTGCGCTTTCGATACGCCGAGCAACGTCAGCGGATATTCGACGTTTTCATAAGCGCTTAGAACGGGAATCAAATTGAAGGACTGAAAGACGAAACTGATATGCCGCGCACGAAAATCGGAAAGCGCGGTGTCTCGCAGCGTCTCGAGCGCCTGACCGGCCACCACGACGCTGCCGCTCGTCGCGCGGTCGATCCCGCCAAGCAGATTGAGCATCGTCGTCTTGCCGCTGCCGGACGGCCCCGACAGCACGGTGAACCGGCTCGACATGATTTCGACGGAAACATCGCGCACGGCCGGCACGACTGTCTCGCCGGCGCCATACATTCTCGTCACTCTATGCAGACTGGCCGCTATCACGGGCACCTCTCTCGATCGTTTATCGAGGACGTACTGTGATCGCTTTATCGGCGTCTCGTGGATCGATGCGACGAGCGGCGGAAAACACCGACGGAATGCTTTGCAAGGCGACGAATAACGTTAGACTGCTGACGCACGAGTCCCCCAGCAATCGCGAGCCGTGTTCGAACTCACTCCCTAGCCTTGAACGAACCCATGAACGACGTGCATGCTCCCCAAGCTTCGCAGCCTGAAAGCGGTAGCGGCCCAATGTTTGCGCTGGCGCTCGCCGCGCTCGGCATCGTCTTCGGCGATCTGGGTACCAGCCCGCTGTATGCTTTGCAAGCGTCTTTCAGCGGCACGCTCGGCGTAGCGCCGACGCCGGCCAACGTCATCGGCATCGTCTCGCTGTTCCTGTGGTCGCTGATCCTGATGGTCAGCATCAAATACGTATTCGTCCTGATGCAGGCCGACAACCACGGCGAAGGCGGGCTGCTGGCGCTGCTCGCACTTCTGGTGGGCGAGCGCACCAGGCGCGTGACCCGCCGCAGCGCGTTGCGCTGGGTGTTCATCGCGATGTTCGGCACTGCCATGCTGTACGGCGACGGCGTGATTACGCCCGCCATCTCGGTGTTGAGCGCGATCGAGGGGATCGAGGTGGCGACGCCCGCGTTCGCGCACTACACCGTGCCCATCACGGTCGTCATCCTCGTCGTGCTGTTTGCCGTGCAACCGTTGGGGTCGGGCCGCGTCGGCGTGGCATTCGGTCCGATCCTGGCCGTCTGGTTCATCGTCATCTTCGCGCTAGGCTTGACGTCGTTGGCGCAAACGCCGGCGATTTTAGCGGCGTTCAACCCGCTCAACGGCATTGCGTTCTTCGTACATAACGGATTCAAAGGCTTCGTCGCATTGGGCGCCGTCGTGCTATGTCTGACCGGCGGCGAGGCGCTGTATGCCGACATGGGTCACTTCGGCGCCCGACCGATTCGCCTGGCCTGGTATTGCCTCGCATTGCCGGCGCTGAGCGTCAATTATCTGGGGCAGGGCGCGTTGCTGCTGCGCAACGCCGGCGCTGCCGATCGCCCGTTCTACTCACTCGTGCCGTCATGGGGCGTGTATCCGATGGTGGTACTGGCCACGCTTGCCACCATCGTCGCGTCGCAAGCCCTGATCTCGGCCGTCTTCTCGCTGACGCGACAGGCCGCGCAGCTTGGCCTGTCGCCCCGCGTGGCGATCAAGCATACGTCGTCGAACACGGCAGGGCAGATCTATCTGCCTAGCCTCAATTGGGTGCTGATGGTCTGCACGATTGCCATCGTGTTGGGATTCCGGACTTCAGACAAGCTGGCTGCCGCCTATGGCATCGCGGTATCGACGACCATGGCGATCACCACGCTGCTGTTCGCCGCGTTTGCGCGCGTGCGCCGGCAGTGGCCGGTGTGGCACGTTGCGCTCATCGCCGGGGGATTCATGGTGGTGGATGTGGCCTTCGTCTCGGCCAACACCATGAAGTTTGCCGATGGCGGCTGGTTGCCGCTCGGCATCGGCGCACTGACGTTCCTGATCTCGACTTCCTGGCTGATTGGGTTGCGGGCATTGCACCGCGCCCGCAAGGACTCCGGCCTGCCGCTCGCCGCATTCATCGCCAGCATCGCTGCCACACCGCCGCATCGCGTTAGTGGCACAAGCGTGTTTCTGATGGCCGCGGGCGACTCGATACCCACGACCTTGCTGCATCACCTCAAGCACAATCAGGTGCTCCACGAGCAGGTGATTTTGCTGACGTTGCTCACCCATGAAACGCCGTGGGTGCCGCTCGCCGAACGATACAACGTACGGCGCTTGGAACAAGGCTTCGTGCGGATCGAAGGTCACTACGGCTACTTGGACACCTTGGATGTACCGCAACTGCTCGAACAGGCTTTACCGCGGGCGAAATGTCCGAGGTATGACGCGATGACGACCACGTTTTACCTGGGGCGCGATTCGCTCTCGGTGCAAACGCACAGCTTCGGGCGAGGTTTACTCCTGAGCCTATTCGCTCTGCTGCGCAGGAACGAACTCGACGCAACCGAGCATTTGGGGTTGCCGCCCAACCGGGTCATCGAGATGGGGGCGCGGCTAGACTTGGCGTAGCTGCGAGCAGCGTCCGCGCGGCACACGTTCCACCGCCGGCGCTAGTCAATGCACGGCCTCGGCTAATTTGAACGAAGCCACGGCCACTTTGAGTCGGTCCCCCTGCTCGCTCAGCGATTGCGTGGCGGCGGCCGCCTGCTCCACCAGCGCGGCGTTTTGCTGGGTAACGGAGTCGATCTCGCCGATTGCTTGCCCGATCTGCTCGATGCCGCGCGATTGTCGATCCGAAGCCGCGGCGATTTCGCCGACGATTCCCGATACGCGGGCAATAGCGGTTCTAATGTCTGCGATCGCCGTTGCGGCTCTGCCTGCCTGCTGCGATCCGGCCTGGATTGCCTCGACCGATGACGCGATCAGTTCATTGATTTCCTTCGTCGAGGATGCCGCGCGTTGAGCGAGGCTTCGCACCTCGGCCGCGACCACGGCAAAGCCGCGCCCTTGTACACCGGCTCGGGCGGCTTCGACCGCGGCGTTCAACGCGAGAATGTTCGTTTGGAACGCAATGCCCTCGATCATGCTGGTGATCGCGGAAATGCGCATCGAAGATCGGCTGATCGCCGCGATCGCATCGACCATTGCGCCCACGAGGTTGGCGCCGGTATCGGTGACGTTCGACGCGCTCGACGCCAATTGATGCGCTTGCCGCGCGTTATCCGCGTTGTCTTTGACCGTCTTGATGAGCTGCGTCATGCTGGCCGCGGTTTCTTCGAGCGAGGTCGCCTGCTGCTCCGTGCGAGTCGATAAATCGAGATTGCCGCAGGCCAATTCCCGAGCCGCGATGGCGACGGTATCGGCCGCGGACCGAACTTCGAGCACGGAGGACTCGACGCGCTGCATCAGTCGATCGAAAGCAACGGCGGCGCGGCCGAACTCATCCCTTCGAGGGCTGGCCGAGCGTTTCGATAAATCGAGCGACACCGCGATTTCCTCGAATTTTCTGCCCATGCGGTCCAGCCCTCCGCATACCACGCGCAACAGATGCATGCCGGAACACGCCGCCAACGCGCACATGCCGAACGCTGCCGCGATTTGTCCCATCAGCAACCATCGATCCAACGCCGATGCATGTGCGCCCACGCGAACGAAGCCGATCGTCCCGGCCAGCCCGGCTGCGAAACCTAAGATCGCGCATGTTCCAAAGGCCATGCCGAGCTTGAATCTGATCGTGAGCGTCGCGTGTCGCACTTTCTACCTCTAGCTTGCGCAATAGCTATGCATCCGGAACCGCCGAACTCAGAACGTCGTGCGAATCCCCACTCGCACCGCTGTCGATGAAGCGCCCGTACTCACGTAGTCTCCATTGACGAATACCGGTGCGGAACCCCCGCCGAGAAATACCGGTGCCGCCCCGCCTCCCGCGTGCAAATAACTCGCCGATGCGTATACGTCGGTGCGCTTCGAGAGCGCGTAGTCAGCGAGGAGCGTGCCATTTTGCCACCGTTCCCCCCCGAGCTTGCTATACCAGGCACCCGCCATCAACGTTAATGCTGGGGTAACCTGGTATGCCTCGTTCGCTTCGTAGGTCACGAGCGAGCCGTTGTCGTCGAGCACCCGAAAATGCACGTCGGTGAACAGCAGGCGCGTCAGGCTTCGGCCATATCGATAACTGCCGCCCACACCGAAGCTGCTGACATCCGTGGCGACGACCGGTGCCGGCGGCAGATTGGAAAACAGCGTCGTGCCGGCCTGCGTCGGCGCGTTGACGCCAAGATCGTGCGTGTCCGTATAAGCGGCGCCGAGATTGAGCGGACCATTCGAATAGCGCGCGCCGAATGAAATTACACGCCCCGTCCCGGCAGAGACCGACTGCGAAGGGAACGCATACAAGCCGCCGAACGTGAGGCCGCCGAACGATGGCGACGTATATTTGAGCGCGTTGTTGATGTGCAGCGTCCCCGCGAGGTGATCGAAATCGCCCGGATGCCACGCGAATTGCCCCGCCAACTGCCCCATCGCGAACTGCGTGAGGTTGTCCCAGAAGAAGTCGTACTGCTTGCCGAGCGTCAACGTGCCGTCGCGCTGATCGTTCAACCCGACCCAGGCTTGCCGGCTGAACAACACGCCCGATTGCACCATCGTTCCGCTGTACAGATTGAAGCCGTTTTCAAGGTCGAAAATGACTTTGGTGCCGCCGCCCAGGTCCTCTTGTCCACGCAATCCCCAGCGATTCGCCTGAATCGAACCGTCATTGGCGACGAAGGTGCCGTGTCCGTTCAAATTGCTGAAGTACGTGATGCCGGCATCGATGATGCCGTACATCGTCACGCTGCTCTGAGCATGGGCAACTTGCGCGGCAAGCATCAACGTTGCGGCACACAGTGCGGCACGTCCAAAGGACTTTCTCATTGCTGTCTCCGATTGTGGTTGTAAAAGTTTTTCATGTGCGTCTTTCAGGTAAAACGAGGCAAAGCGATCCCCTTCCCCGCGGAAAGGGAATATCGGGGCAACACGAAGGAATGCGCGTCGCTAGCGGACGAGCAATGACCGGAACGTTTGCGACTTCATGATCTCAGCCGTTCAACCGTGAAAGCGATAAACCGTCGAGGTCGTGCCGAAGCGAAGATCCCTGCTCAGGCTGTTGCTGACGACCACATAGCGCCGACCGCCTTCGACGAACGTCGTCGCATCGGTCGCGGCCGAAGTCGCTAGGGTCTCGATACGATCGAAGCCCGCGCCGGCCCAGCGAAACAGTTCAGACTCGGTTTCCACGACCGGCGCTTGCGGCGTGCCGGTGATGAAACGCAGGCACAACAGATAGCGGCCGCGCTCGCCGTCGATCATGCACAGCTCGCGACACCCTGCATCGCCGAGCCGCTGCGTCTCGACGAATCGCACGCCATCGAAGCGATATAGCGTGGTGTGACTGAGCAGATTGACGTGCACCATCCACCACGCATCGTCCGCTTCGAAGAAACGAAAGGTGCGGCCGCCTTTCTCATGGAATGTTTGAAACGACTCGAAACTCGCGCCGTTCCAGCGATAGATCGTCGAGCCGCAGACATGATCCGCATAGGCAACGTAGTGCTCACGACCAAAACTCGCATGAATCCAGTCGTAACCCCAAAGGCCGCCCACATCCTGATGCGGCGCGAATCGTTCGCCATCCCATTCGAAGATACGCGACGTGCGCGGATGTTCCGGTGCCACGCCGTCGATCGCAACGCCTTGCGCTAGCGCGAGAAAATATCGTTCATCGATCGAGAACGCGCGCCATTGTTTCGCCGCGAACGTCGGAATGCGTTGCAGCGGCACCCATCGTTCGCCGATCCACTCGTACACGATCGCTTCGCAGTCGTACGCGTACGGGCCCTTTCCGGAGCGAATGCCTGCCGTCGCTAAAAACCGTCGTGCGCCGATTTCGAAGTATTCGACGTCTTCTCCCCCCGCAAGCGGCAGCGTGCCCGCGGCAACGAACGCATCGTCGGTCCAGCGAAAGCGTTGCGCTTCGATATCGCTATCGCCGCCATTCATATGCGCGGGCGAGCCGGGTATATCGCGCGCGAGTTGCGCAATCACGAGATAGCGCGCGCCATCGATCGCGAAACTTTCGACGGCCCGGGCACCGCTCGTCGCCAACGACTGAATCGGCGTCAACCACTTGTTTTCCATGTCAGTGCTTTCCATTGACCACGCTCGCACCTTCGATGTCGAACGCCGAGGCGCCCGTTGTTGCGCCCGCTACCACGGCTACGGTGTCGCGCGGCCGCCGACGATCCGCAAGGGCGATACCGGCGGCACCGCAGACCGCGAGCACCGAAGCCATCATGAACAACCGCTCGAACGGCACTTGCCGCGCAAGCAAGATCCCGCCGACGAACGGACCGATGATCGAGCCCAAACGGCCGATCGCCATCGTCCAGCCCACGCCCGCCGCACGCACGCCAGGCGGAAACAGTCGGCTCGCCATGGCCGGGATCGTCAGTTGCCCACCGACGAGAAAGGCGCCCACGGCGAACAGCATGGCAAGCACGGTATCGCCCGCGCCGATCGCCTCGCCCAACGCGAACGTAAGCACTGCACCGCCGACGAAAGCGATCGAAACCGGCCGGAAGGGATCGCGCCTGCCGACGAGCGCGGAGATCGTCAACGCACCGCCGATCGCGCCAAGGTTCAGCAGCACCGAACCGAACGCCGCACGCGTCGGCGGCACGCCGTTCATGTTGAGAATCATCGGCATGAAGCTGACGAGAAAGCCCGACAAGATCATCGTCGCAAGCACGCCGAACCAGAGCGCGAAAGTGGCGGCTGCGCGGCCATCGGCCAGCACGTCGACGACCGGATTCAAACGGCGCCTACCCTCGCCCTGCATCGTGGCCGTCGCAACGCGATGCCCTGCGACCGAGGCCGGAATGACGAGCCACACCAACAACAACACGAGCAATGCGCACGCACCTCCCATCTCGAACACGAAAGGCCAGCCGAAGCGCATCATCTGCACCGCTGAAATCGCCCCGCCCGCCACGGCACCGAGCGGAAAGCCGATGAACATCAGAATGACGAGCGTTGAGCGGCGACGCACAGGGCTGCTTTCGGCGGTGATGGCGGTCACGGGCGGAATGGCACCACCCATTCCTAGGCCGCCGAGAAAGCGCAATGTCGCGAGCATTGTCGCCGACGTGGCGAACCCGCATGCGAGCGTGAAGACGCCCGTCACCAGCAGCGCGAGCAACAGCATCGGGCGGCGCCCGAAGCGGTCCGCCGCGGGACCGACGACGACTGAACCGATCACGGTGCCGACGAAACCCGCGCTGAACACGCGGCCCAACATCGCGTGATCGATCTGCAACGACTTCGAGAGCAGCGGCGCGACGAACGACATCATCAAGGTGTCGAAACCGTCGATCATCGAAACGGCAAAGCAAACGAGCGTGATACGTATCACCAGCGAGGCAGCGAGTGGGCCGTTGAAAGATGGGGGCGACGTATTGGATACGCTCGCTTCGAGGTGGCTCGTCATGTCATGTCTCCGTCGGACGGCGACATGGCCGTCCCTATCGTCGTGATGTCCCGCTGTGCCCCGGCAAACCCGTGCGCAAGGCGTATTAATGCGTCTTAATGCTTTTCAATACGGCCCCGGATACGTTGCGTTCGTGAAGCCTGGAATCGGCACACGTCGCGGATCGTTACCGTTCTCATGCAACTGGTCGACGATATAGTCCGCCACCGCATTCGACAGCAATTGCGTGGGGTCCTCCATGATTCGGCGCAGCCGCGCATTCGCCGCTGCTCGATCGCCGACGGCCGTGATAGGCGGCATATCTTGCGCCGACGTAGGCTCGACGCTATAAGGCGGTTGTTCGGGGAAAAGCCTGCGCGCAACGTCGATGCTCGATCTCGTGTTGAGCCATAAGCCACGCCAAGTCCGTTCGAGTTCGGCCATCCCCGCGTTATCCGGCATCGATTCGATCGAAAACCCCGGAGCATGAGGGGCAACGAATACCCGCTCCGGCGGCAAGAGGCGGCCGGATGCGCGCCACAGCAGATGGCACATGTTGTTCGAAGCCCAGGTGACACCCGCGGTCGGCCGCCCCGACTGGCCGCTGACAAGCACCATCGCACGCGTCCAATCGATGCGCTGCGCGTCGAGCCAGTTGCCGATTCGGTAGACGATGTCGAGAAACGCCAGGCCGAAGGTCGCGAACATCACGTCGTTCATCGGAACCGGCACACCCTGGCCCGGCTTCGGATCGAAGAAATCGCGCAATAGCGGCTCGAAGCCAAGCAACGCCGAATCGGCCAGCGCGCGCTCGAGCCGCTCGATCGATGCGCCGCACGTGTAGTCGACGAGATTCGCGATCTTGTGTTCTTGCCCGGAGAAACTATCCACCGAGATTCGATCGCGCCACAACGCCACCGAATTCTCGGCTCGCGTCCGACGCGCGTGATCGAGCAGCTTCTCCGCGTCGGCTCGCCATGTCTCGTCATCGGATGAAAGCTCGCGCATCCGTGCGAGGTAAGCAAGCGCAAGCGGCAAATGCGAGATCGCCGTGAGCTCGATGAAGCCGCGCGTCGATTTCCGAAAGCTCTCGATCAGCGGCGCGGCACCTTCGCCCGGAAACAGCACGATGTCCGACCCGGTCGACACGATGAGCGGGTCCTTCGCATCGAGCCGCGCCATCTGCTGCGTGATGTGCGCACCAATGCTTTGCCCATCGGAAGTGAATGCGCGAAACAGCCCGGCAAACACCGCATTCGGTTGATAACTCATCATGCCCCCTCCAACATGGATTCGATCCCAACAACCGCGCATCAAAAATCGAATAGACGCGCGGGATTGTCCGAAAGGATCATGCGGCGAATTTCCGTGCTATCCGTCCATGCGCCCAACAAGTTCAGCAATTCGCCGGTGTCGCGAGATCCGTCGGGGATATGCGGCCAATCCGAACCCCACACCACTTTCCGCGGCGCGGCCTCGACGATCGCGCGCGCCATCGGCGCCACGGCGTCGTAGCCGCGATGCTTCGCGATCCGGTACGGCGCGCTGAGCTTGAGAAAGCAATTGCCGTCCTTCAACAAGCCGATCAACCGATTGAAGTCATCGGCAGTGAGTCCATCTTCTTCGAGCATGTAGCCCATGTGATCGATCATGAAATCGGTCTGCACATCCGCGAGAAACGGAATCAGATTGCGCACGACCCAGCCCGGCGCATAGAACTGCAGATGCCAGCCGAGCGACCCGCAGAGCGCCGCCATCCGCGTGATGTACTGCTGAAGTTCGATGGTCGAGAACGCTGAACGCGCAAACAGGTCGAGCCGTACCGCGCGTACGCCTGCGCCGTGGAACGTGTCGAGTGTCTTGGCATCGATGTCTTCATCGATCATGACGACGCCTCGTGCGATCGAGCCGGCCGTGTGCAGCGCATCGATGAGACAACGGTTATCGGTGCCGTAGAAGCTGGGCTGCACGATGACGAAGCGTTTGATCTGCAACACCTGCATCAACTGCAGATAATGCGCGAGCTTACCGTCGGGCAGCGTGTAATGCGGCTGTGCCACATGCGGGTATCGGTCGCTGGGACCGAAGACGTGCATGTGAGAATCGCAGGCGAGATCGGGCATGTCGAACGACGGGCGCGCAAGCGAGCCGGCCGTGCGCATCGGCGTGGAAATCAGCGGGGTTTCAGCCATGACTGTGGACCATGATCAAAATGTGAGCGGCTGCAGCGCGGCGCGAGCCTGCTCGACGCGTTGCCGCAATGCGTTGAGAAAAACATCGGTATCGATGCCTGCGAATACGAACGGCGCGGCGCCATCGCGACGCAACCCATCGAGCGCCTCGCATTCGGGCATCCCGCCGACGATCGCAACCTTGCCGTGACGCCGAGCCGCATCGATCACACGACGGCACGCCGCGACGACGTCGGGATGCGCCGACTCGCCGGTGTGCCCCATATCCGCGGATAGATCGTTGCAGCCGAGCGCGAGCACGTCGACCCCTTCCACCGCGGCGATCGCCTCCGCCGCCTCGACGCCGGCGCGGCTCTCGATCAACACCTCGAGCGCGGTCGCACGATCGATGCGCACATTGAGCTCGCGCGCATGCAGTTTTGCGAAGTCGAGATAGGCAAGCGTAGCGAGTTGCGAACGTTGGCCGAGCGGCGGGAAGCGCGTTGCGGTCACGGCATGGCGCGCTTGTTCGGCGCTTTCGACGCGCGCGATGATGATGCCGAGCGCACCGCCATCGAGTACGCGGTTGATCGTGCCGTAATCGCGCTCCGGCACCCGCACCCACGGCATCAGGCCCAGATCGACGGCACATGAGCAGAGCTGCGAGACAGTATCGACGGGCAACGTGCTGTGCTCCATATCGATCCAAATCGTGTCGTACCCCGCTGCTTTCGCCCAGCGCACCGCATCGGTCGTGCGCGACGCGCGGATGCCGAGCGCCATCACCGGCTGTCCTCCGCGCAAACGTTCGACCAGTTCCGCCCCGTTCATATCGCCTCCAACGTCAATTCCGTTGAGACGCAGTATGGCCCGCGGCATCGATTTCATTTATTCTCTGGAACCAGGTTATTGATTTACGGATTAAATCAATGAACATCCGTCACCTCCAATACTTCGTCGTGCTCGCCGACGAGCTCCACTTCCGCCGCAGCGCTGAACGGCTCGGCATCACCCAGGCCCCGCTGAGCCTCGGCATCCAGACACTCGAAGAGGATCTGGGTGCGCGGCTCTTTCATCGGACGCGGCGCGAGGTCACGCTGACGGAAGCGGGGCTCGCATTGCTCGACGATGCCCGTGCGATCCTCGCGCGCATCGAGCAAGCGAGGGAATCAGTGTGGGAAGCCGTCAGCGGAGACGTCGGTCGCTTGCGCCTGGGCTTCACGAACGCGTGCTCGCTCTCGCCGTTTTTTCCCAAGCTGATCCATGCCTACCGCACGCGAAGGCCGAAGGTGGCGATTACGCTCGTTGAACTTTCATCGGCGCGGCAGCTCGAGGCGATCGAGCAACGCGAACTCGACGTAGGCCTATTGCGCGCGCCGCTGAGCGGCAGCCCTGCGAGCGTCGTGCTCTCGCCGCTCTATACCGAGCCGCTGCTGCTCGCCGTGCAATCGCGCCATCGGCTCGCCAAGGCGCGTAACGTGTGTATCGCCGATCTGCGCGATGAGCCTTTCATCGCTTACCCACGCAAAGCCGGGGTTGCCGTGCATGAACAAACGCTATCGCTCTGCGCCAAGCGCGGCTTCGAACCCAAGATTCTTCAGGAAGCCCAACAGGCATCGACGTTGGTCGGCTTGATTGCAACAGGCCTCGGTATGGCGCTCGTGCCGGCATCGTTGCGCGCCATCGCGGTGCCTGGCGTGACGTTTCGGACCCTGGCAGACGACGACACGACCACCACCCTCTACGTCGCGCATCGCTACGGCGACGTCAACGCCCGCGTCACCCAATTCGTCGAACTCGCGCTGTCGTTCCGATAGATCGCAGCAGGCGATACGGCGCTCTCGTGCTCTCGGAATAAAAGGCGTCGAGCACTGATGAGGCACTTATGACGGCCTAGCAAGAGCAAAGCTGAAAACAATCGTTCTCACGACTTCGTCCCTTTTCTAGACTGGGCGTTCCAGTTGCCGCCGCAGTGACGGCACTCCTTTCATCTGCAAACCCGAACCGTTTGTGACGAAGGCGCGAAATCAGCGTCGGGGGGAAGTCATGTCATCGATCAGCAATCCAATTCACCACTCCGCTCGCCGCCGCTGGCTCAAAGCCGCGGCCGCGAGCGGCGCCGCGCTCGCAACCGGCGCGCTCGGCGTGGGCTTCGGGCAAGCCGCCCATGCGCAAGGCGCCACCGCCAAAACACTGCGAATCGGTTATCAGAAGTACGGCACGCTCACGCTGCTGAAGGCGCGCGGCACGCTCGAAAAACGTCTGTCAAGCCAAGGCATCGCCGTCTCGTGGTTCGAATTCCCGGCAGGCCCGCAACTATTGGAAGGATTGAACGCGGGCGCGATCGACTTCGGTACGGTCGGCGAAACGCCGCCGATCTTCGCTCAGGCAGCGGGTGTCGATTTCGTCTATGTCGGCAACGAACCGCCCGCGCCCACGTCCGAGGCGATCGTCGTGCCGCACAACTCGCCCATCAAATCGGTCAGTGATCTTCGCGGCAAAAGAGTGGCGCTCAACCGGGGCTCGAATGTCCACTACTTGCTCGTGCGGGCATTGAAGCACACGGGGCTTCAGTACTCCGACATTCAACCGATTTATCTCGCACCCTCCGACGCGCGTGCCGCATTCACGCAAGGCAGCATCGATGCGTGGGTCATCTGGGATCCCTATTTCGCGGCAATCGAAAAACAAGCCGGCGCGCGCGTGATTGCCGACGGCACAGGCCTCGTGGACAACCTCCAGTTCTACCTCGCAGGCAGACGCTTCGCCGCCGCGCAGCCGCAACTCGTGCGCGCGGTGCTCGATGGGTTGGCCGACGCCGACGCGTGGGCGAAGGCGAGCCCGGTTGCGGTCGCGAACGAGCTGGCCCCGCTCGTGGGACTCGATCCCGCCATCGTCGAAGTGGCTGCGCGCCGCTCATCGTATGGCGTCGTCCCCGTCTCCGCAAAAGTGCTGGCTGCACAGCAGACGATCGCCGACACCTTCAGCGAGCTCAAGCTCATCCCGAAGCAGATTGCCGTCAAAGACGCGCAATGGCTGGCCTGACAGCGGAAGTGGAGAAAATCGCATGAAGGTATTCTGGTTCATCCCGTTGCACGGCGACACGCGCTATCTCGGCACGTCCGAAGGCGCACGCGCCGCGACTTACGACTATTTCCAACAGATCGCGGTAGCCGCCGATACGCTCGGCTACGAAGGCGTGCTGCTGCCGACGGGACGCTCCTGCGAGGACGCTTGGGTCGTCGCCTCGAGCCTCATCGCCGCAACGCAGCGTCTGAAGTTCCTCGTCGCGATACGGCCCGGACTCACCTCACCCGGCTTGTCGGCCCGCATGGCAGCCACCTTCGATCGGCTCTCGAAGGGACGTCTCCTCATCAACGTGGTAACGGGCGGCAGCCCCGTCGAACTCGAAGGGGACGGCTTCTTCGCCGATCACGACGCGCGCTACGAGATCACCGATGAATTCCTCACGATCTGGCGCGAACATTTCAAGTCCGCCAATGAAGGCGGTACGGTCGACTTCGAGGGCCGTCATCTGAACTCGCGCGGCGGAAAACTGCTTTACCCGCCGGTGCAACGGCCGCACCCGCCGCTCTGGTTCGGTGGTTCGTCGCCGGCGGCGCAAGACGTTGCCGCCGACCACATCGACACTTATCTGACCTGGGGCGAGCCCCCCGCTGCCGTGGCAAAGAAAATTGCCGACGTGCGCGCCAAAGCCGAGGCAAAGGGCCGCAAGCTCAAATTCGGCATTCGGCTACACGTGATCGTGCGTGAACGCGAAGAAGAGGCATGGGCCGAAGCGGACCGCCTCATCAGCCGCATCGACGACGAGACGATTGCCAAAGCGCAAGCCGATTTCTCGAAGATGGACTCCGAAGGCCAACGCCGCATGGCCGCGCTGAACGGCGGCAAGGGCCGCACGCGTGGCGAGCTCGAAATCTACCCCAACCTATGGGCCGGCATCGGGCTCGTGCGCACCGGTGCGGGCACGGCATTGGTCGGGAGTCCTAAGCAAATCGCCGCGCGTATGACGGAGTATGCGGACCTCGGCATCGAGACGTTCATCTTGTCCGGATATCCCCATCTCGAAGAAGCCTACCGCTTCGCCGAACTCGTATTCCCCCTGCTACCCCAGCGCGTGCGCGAGCGCATTGATGCGCCGCTGCCGGGGCCGTTTGGCGAGATCGTCGGCGTCACGCATCTGCCGAAGGTTGCGGCTGCATGAACGATGCAGCCGCCCAAACGATGATTAGCAGTCCTACACGTTGAACGAGATGAAAGGAGAGCCAAGATGAAGAAGGAAGCAGCGCTGGCAAAACGCGTCGTACCGTGGATCGTTCCGGCCCTCGTGCTCGTGTGTTGGGAACTCAGCGCGCGCCTCGGTTGGCTCTCCTCGCGCGTTCTCCCCGAGCCGCTAGCCGTGGTGCAAGCCGCATGGAGCCTCATGCGTACCGGTGAATTGTCGGCCGACGTCAAGATCAGCGCGTTGCGCGCATTGGGCGGATTTGCCGTCGGCGGCGGTATTGGCTTCGCGCTCGGCATCGGGACCGGTCTTTTCAAGCCGGTGGAAACCGCGCTCGATTCGACGATTCAGATGATCCGCAACGTCCCGGCGCTCGCAATGATCCCACTCGTGATCCTCTGGTTCGGAATCGAGGAAGAAGCGAAGCTCTTTCTCGTCGCGTTCGGCGTGTTCTTTCCGATCTACGTGAATACGTATCACGGCATTCGCTCGGTCGACGCGAATCTCGTCGAGATGGCCAAGAGCTACGGCGTGCGCAGATGGACGCTTTACCGCGACGTCATTCTGCCGGGGGCGCTGCCGTCGATTCTCGTGGGCGTGCGCTTCTCGCTCGGATTGATGTGGGGCATGCTCATCGTCGCGGAAATGGTCTCGGCGCAGTCGGGCATCGGTTACATGACGATGAACGCCCGCGAGTTCGTGCAGACGGACGTCGTAGTGGTGGGTGTCCTGCTTTATGCGCTGCTCGGCAAGCTGGCCGACCTCTTCGCGCACGGCCTCGAACAGTGGCTCTTGCCATGGCATCCGGCGTACAACGGCGGCGCGGTGCGTGCACGCAGCGATCGTCTCGGTCGTCTCGAATCGGTATGGAAAAAGACCGTGAAACGTCCGTTGGACTTGACGGAGGCGAAGGCATGAACATGACGACGAACGAGACGTCGATCGATGCCGCCAGTGACGCCGCAATCGTGATCAAGTCGCTTTCAAAGCGTTATGGCGGACGCCTCGTGCTCGACGGAATCGATCTCTCGATTGAACAAGGCAGCTTCGTTGCCATCATCGGTCGCAGCGGCTGCGGAAAATCGACGTTGCTACGCCTCGTGGCCGGCCTCGAAACACCGGACGCCGGCGAACTCGAGCGCGTCGCGGCACCGCTCGACGACGAGCAGAGCACGGCCCCACGCACGCGCATCATGTTTCAGGACGCACGTCTGTTGCCTTGGAGAAGCGTGCTGGGCAACGTGATGCTCGGCTTGCCGAATACCGCGCGCAACGAGGCACGGGCAGCGTTGAACGAAGTGGGCCTGAGCGGCCGCGAGCACGATTGGCCCGCGCAGCTCTCGGGCGGACAACGGCAGCGCGTCGCGCTTGCCCGAGCGCTCGTGCATCGCCCCGATCTGCTGCTGCTCGACGAGCCGCTTGGTGCACTCGATGCGCTCACACGCATCGAAATGCATCAGTTGATCGAACGGCTTTGGCACGAGCATCGATTCACCGCCTTGCTCGTGACGCACGACGTGCAGGAAGCCGTGGCGCTGGCAGGGCGGATCTTGCTGATCGAACGCGGACGTATCGCACTCGATCGCAAGGTCGATCTCACGCGACCGCGTGCCCGCGGCACCGCGGCATTTGCTTCGATCGAGGACAACGTGTTGCAGCGCGTACTGCACCCGGCGATCCAGTGACTCAGTAATAGGACCTTCACCCATGAGCAACGAACCCAAGCTGAAACTGGTGGCCGTATCGGGCGGGCTGCAGCGCCCTTCGCGCACGCTCGCGCTCGTCGAGGCACTTTCGACGGCCCTCGCCGAAGTGCTGCCGCTCGATATCCATCTCATCGAACTCGGACAGCTCGCGCCCGAGCTCGGACGTGCAACCTATCGAAGCCAACTGTCCGCGAACGCGGAGGGGCATCTACGTGCAATCGAGACCGCCGATGCACTGCTCGTCGCAAGTCCCGTCTTCCGCGCCTCGTTTTCAGGGCTTTTCAAGCATCTGTTCGATCTCGTCCATCAAGACGCGCTCATCGACGTTCCCGTGCTCCTCGCCGCGACCGGCGGCAGCGAACGTCATGCGCTCGTCATCGAACATCAATTGAGACCGCTTTTCAGCTTCTTTCAGGCGCGCACGCTGCCGATCGGCGTCTACGCTTCGGAGCGCGATTTCACGGGCTATTCCGTCACGAGCGCGGCACTGCAAGACCGCGTTGCGCTCGCGGCTCAACGCGCCGTACCGTGGCTGCGCGAAGGACGCAGCGCCGCGTTGGCCAGCCTTGCCGCCTAATCCGCACGGATCTGCTCTGAACTTTGCCGTCACCACGCGCGCACGCGTCGCTCGCCGCGACGCGGCTCACGCATTCATTAAAAAAAGGGAAATCTCTCCATGCGCACATTGCCGATCGTTCGTCGTCTCATCGTTTCCGCCGCATTCGCTGGTACCACGCTCGGTGCCCAAGCAGCCGACTTCACCGTCGCCTATCAAACCTCGGTCTCTCCGGCCGTCGTCGCCCAAGCCGACGGCGCCTACGAAAAGGCCACACATAGCCAGATCGATTGGCGCAGGTTCGACGACGGTGCGTCCGTCGTCGCCGCACTCGCCTCGGGCAGCGTGCAGTTCGGCTATCTCGGCTCGAGCCCGGACGCAGCGGCCGCAAGCCGCAAGGTGCCCATCGAGACATTCCTGATCGCGGCAAAACTGATCAATAGCGAGGCACTGGTCACGCGCGACGGTGCCGGCATCGCAAAGCCGGCCGACCTGATCGGCAAAAAGATCGCCACGCCCTTCGTCTCGACGAGCCACTATTCGCTGCTCGCCGCGCTCAAGCACTGGCACATCGATCCGTCGCAGGTGCAGATCCTGAACCTGAATCCGCCGGCAATCAGCGCTGCGTGGCGGCGCGGCGACATCGATGCCGCGTACGTATGGGACCCCGCACTCGGCGTGACGAAGGAGACCGGGAAGGTACTCGTGACGTCCGGCGAAGTGGGGCGCTTCGGTTCGCCGACATTCGACGTCTGGGTGGTGCGCAAAGACTTCGCCGAGCAGCATCCCGATATCGTGAAGGCGTTTGCGGCCACGACGCTGCATGCATACGCCGACTATGAGCGCAACCCGAAGGCGTGGCTCGCCGATCCCGCCCATATCGATGCGGTTGCACGCATCACGGGCGCGCAGAAGTCCGATATCCCAGGTCTCCTCGAAGGCAACGATTTCCCGACGCTCGCGCAGCAGCGCGGCACGCTCGGCACGCCGACGGTGAGCGCGCTCTCGAACACCTCGCGCTTTCTGAAGGACCAGGGCAAGATCGACGACGTGCTCGCCGACTACACGCCTTATGTCAGCACACGCTATCTGCCTACGGGCCAGTAACGCAACGCCGGAGTGCTTCATCGATGGCATCGCTTAAGCTCGATCGCGTGACCGCGCACTACCCGGGCGCCGCACAGCCCGTGCTGCAAGACATTTCGCTCGACCTGTCCGAGGATCGACTGCTCGTCATCCTCGGCCCCTCGGGCAGCGGCAAGACGACGTTGCTCAACCTCGTGGCGGGTTTCACGAAGCCCGCGAGCGGAACGATTACGCTCGACGGCCGGACGATCGAAGGCCCCGGCGCCGAGCGCGGCATCGTGTTCCAGGATGACGTGCTGCTGCCGTGGCAAGACGTGCTGAGCAACGTCGGCTTCGGCATGCAACTCGCTGGCATACCGCGGCAGAAGCGCGAACGGCGCGCGAGCGAATGGCTCACGCGTGTCGGGCTCGAAGGGTTGGAGCGTAGACCCGTGTGGGCGCTGTCGGGGGGGCAGAAGCAACGCGTCGGCCTTGCGCGAGCGCTGGCCGCCGAGCCGAGCCTGTTGCTGCTCGACGAGCCGTTCGGCGCGCTCGACGCGTTTACGCGCGAGCAAATGCAGGAGTTGCTTCTCGAGCTCTGGCAGAGCACCCGCAAGCCGGCGCTTCTCATCACGCACGACATTGAAGAAGCCGCGTTCCTCGCAACCGACCTCGTCCTCTTGGCGGCGCATCCGGGCCGCATCATCGAGCGGCGCTCGCTCGATTTCGCGCGGCGCTACGCTCAGGGCGAAAGCGCGCGTTCGATCAAATCCGATCCATCATTCATCGCAACGCGCGAGCATATTCTCGAACGCGTCTTTGCCGAACGCCTCAGCGAGCGCACCGTATGAACCGCATCTCGATCGATTCGCCGCGCGCCTTCACCGATAACGAAAGCGAAGAAGTCCTTCCAGCAAACCAAGCATTCCGACGTTCGCGCCGCTTACGCGAAACGGCTGTTTCGCCGTCGACGATCAGCATGGCGACTGTCGCCCTGCTCTTGCTCTTTTGGTGGTTGTCCACCCGCAGCGGTTGGATCCCGCCGCTCTTTCTGCCCTCTCCGGGCGACGTACTGAAGCGGCTCTGGATCGTGAGCACGCGCGGCTACATGGATGCGACGCTCGGGCAGCATCTTTGGGCGAGCCTGCGGCGAATCCTGCTTGCGCTCGCGGCGGCAACCGCGACCGCCATTCCATCCGGCGTGCTGATCGGCCGCAGCCGGATCGCGCGCGGTGTACTCGATCCGTTGATCGAGTTTTACCGGCCTATTCCGCCGCTTGCCTATTTACCGTTGATCGTGATCTGGTTCGGCATCGGAGAGTTCGCGAAGGTGCTGCTCATCTATCTCGCGATCTTCGCACCGATCGCAATCTCCACGGCCAATGGAGTGCGTCACGTCGATGCGGCGAAGATTCGCGCGGCCCAGGCGCTCGGCGCGACCGGCCGACAACTGATCCGCCACGTCGTGCTGCCTCATGCATTGCCCGATATTCTGTCCGGGATACGGATCGGCCTCGGCGTCGGCTGGTCGACGCTCGTGGCGGCCGAACTCGTTGCCGCCACACGTGGCCTCGGCTTCATGGTGCAGTCCGCTTCGCAATACCTTGCGACCGACGTCGTGCTCGTCGGCATCCTGGTGATAGCGGCCATCGCCGTCGCGCTCGAACTCGGACTGCGGGCACTTCAGCGTCGCCTTGTACCCTGGAGCGGGAAAGGCGGCTGAATCCGGTTAAATCCGGTTGAACTCTTTACATCTGCTTACATGGCTCGTTGAACGGCCCGGGCGGAGCCGGAGATGTCCTGGCCCATTCCAGCCACCGTGTTGCAGCCTGCCAACAAGAGCAAACCGCCTACCAGCACCAGCCTCGTTACCCACCGCTTCGACATACGCTTACCCTTTCATCTGACCAAAACTATCTGTTGCGGCCGCAGCCTTGTGCCACCGCGGATTCGTCCAACCTGCGACATCGTTCGGAGTCCTGAACATACACCGCGCACGCGGGGCGCGGCATATGTTCAGTGGACGATTCAGTGACAAATCCTGCGCGATATTAGTCGACAGATCGGCCTGGTGCAACGGGTCGTCGTCCGCGAGCCCTCGCGCCCGTCGTCGACCAACTGATGTCGCGGTCAGACACGCGCGTGCTGGCGACGTTCTCCTTCGTCGGATTCGCTGTCGTGTTCTTCATGCGCTCGCATTACACCGGCGGTAGGATAAGGTCACGCGCCCGGGACGCATCATTCGGTTGCCGGAGCTGCGTTAGCTCGCTCAGTTAATCGTCTACCTGTACGATGCCCAATCGCACTGGCACAGCTTTGCGACGCGATGCGGGCAGAAGTGTTGGCAAGCCCTCGACGGGAGTTCGAGGTGTTGCTGGCGTTCACCACTATGCCAACGCTGCCCAACGGCGTGCCGTCATCGTGGTTGCAGGGTGCGACCATCATCACATGGCTGAGAAAACACGGGTTTGACACCGCCGGTGTACGAGCCCGGGTGGCTATGATCCTGAAGGTGCAAGCCAGGGATGTCATCGGCGCGGCGCAAGCAGCACGAAACGAATCCGATCGCTACGCTGCCCGCGCGCTTATCGCCACCGGTGACCCTCTGAAGTATCGTCGGGCACGTCATCCTCACAGATAACTACAAACGTAGTCCAGCGTTTCGCTCACTTCGATATCGAAGCGGCTCTTGCCAGGCACGGAGAACGACTCGCCCGCGCCATACGTCGTCCACTGATTGCTACCTTCGATGCGGATACGGCATTGGCCGGCCTGCACTTCCATGAGTTCCGGCGCATCGGTGCCGAAGTTCAGCAGGCCAGGCAGGATCACGCCGAGCGTCTTGCGCGAGCCGTCGGCGAAGAGCACGGTGTGCGAGACGCACTTGCCGTCGAAGTAGACGTTCGCTCGTTTGATAACGGAAACTTGGTCGAATTGCGTTTCGGCCGTCATGGCGGTCTTCCTTTGGATTTGGATCGTCGTAAAGGGGGCTTGATCTGCGCGGGCTTTGAGCCCGGCGCAAGCCCGCCATCATACCGGCTGTCGAAGCCGGTCGGTCCAAACCGACTGCGCAAACCCAACCCGACATCCGAGTCACACCGCAACGGCTCGGATATCGGAAGCCGGCGACTCGATGCAACCGTACTTACTGCGGCCCCAGCTTCTTGATAAGCGCATCCAACTGCGCCAATTCCTCGTCGTTCAAATCGGTCAGCGGCGCGCGCACAGGACCCGCATCGCGGCCGACCAACTTCGCACCGGCCTTCACGATACTCACCGCATAACCCGCGCGACGATTGCGGATCTTGAGATACGGAAGAAAAAACTCATCGATTAAACGGC
Source organism: Trinickia acidisoli (assembly GCF_017315725.1). NCBI lineage: Bacteria > Pseudomonadati > Pseudomonadota > Betaproteobacteria > Burkholderiales > Burkholderiaceae > Trinickia > Trinickia acidisoli. The sequence continues at coordinate 2,165,433 of NZ_JAFLRG010000002.1, read as the reverse complement.
CCGCCTCGGCGTGATCATCAGAAGCGATCGCACGATAGAAAGCCATTGCCGTCTTCGGAATGAAGTTGAAGACAGCCGATGAGTACACCGGCACGCCAAGTGCCTTGTACGCCGCCGCATACACTTCCGCCGTAGGCAACCCACCGAGATAAGCAAAGCGATCACCGAGCCGTCGGCGAATCGTCACCATCGCCTCGATCTCGCCCACGCCATCCTTGAAGCCGATTAGATTCTCGCAACGATCCGCCAATGGCTCGAGCATATCGGCGTTGAGCTTGGAGTTCGCACGGTTATAGACGATCACCCCCATCGTCGGCACCGCCTTGCAGATCTGCTCGACATGTGCGGCGATACCTTCTTGCGATGCCTCCGTCAGGTAATGCGGCATCAGCAAGATTCCCTGCGCACCCTTGCGCTGCGCTTCCTGCGCATATTCGATCGCCACGCGCGTCGGGCCGCCCGCGCCGGCCAAAATCGGCACTTTGCCCTTGCACGTTTCGGTGGCCGTTTGGATCACGTTCGAGTATTCGCTTTTCGTCAGCGAAAAGAACTCCCCCGTACCGCCCGCAGCAAACAGCGCGCTGGCACCGTAAGGGGCGAGCCACTCGAGGCGAGCCGCGTAGGTATCCGCCTGAAAATCACCATTGGCATCGAAGTCGGTAACGGGAAAAGATAGGAGTCCTTCGGAAATGATGGCCTTGAGTTCTTGCGGTGTGGTCATGATCTTGATCCTGCAACGAAATCCGTGAATGTATGGAGTAGAGCGTGTGCTGTTCAGCGTACGAGGCACGGACGCTTGTTGTCGAATGTCCAGTTCGGAATCAGGTATTGCATAGCGACGGCGTCGTCACGGGCGCCGAGGCCGTGCTTCAGATAAAGCGCGTGTGCCTTTTCGAGTGCGTCCATATCGATTTCGATGCCGAGACCCGGTTTCTGCGGCACCGAGATCTTGCCGCCTGCGATTTGCAGCGGCTCGCGCGTCAAGCGCTGCCCGTCCTGCCAAATCCAGTGCGTGTCGATCGCGGTCACCCTGCCTGGCGCAGCCGCGCCGACATGCGTAAACATCGCGAGCGAAATGTCGAAGTGATTGTTCGAGTGCGATCCCCATGTGAGTCCGAACATCTGGCAAAGCTGTGCCACGCGCACCGAACCCTGCATCGTCCAGAAGTGCGGGTCGGCAAGTGGAATGTCGACTGATTGCAATTGGATCGAATGCGCCATTTGGCGCCAGTCGGTCGCAACCATGTTGGTCGCGGTCGGCAGACCCGTCGCGCGGCGGAATTCGGCCATGACCTCGCGGCCCGAATAACCGCCTTCGGCACCGCACGGGTCTTCGGCGTACGCCAATACGCCATGCTTGTCGCGGCACAGCCGCACGGCCTGCGCGAGTGACCACGCACCGTTCGGATCGAGCGTGACGCGCGCATCGGAAAAGCGCTCGTGCAGCGCGACGATCGCGTCCATCTCCGCCTCGCCGCTCAGCACACCGCCCTTGAGCTTGAAGTCATTGAAGCCGTAGCGCGCCTGCGAGGCCTCCGCGAGCCGAACCACAGCCTCGGGCGTGAGCGCAGCTTCGTTGCGCAAGCGGAACCACGCATCGCCGGCATCGGGCTCCGCACGATAGTCGAGCGGCGTCTTGCGTCGATCGCCGACGTAAAACAAATAGCCGAGCATCTCGACCGCGTCACGCTGCTGCCCGGTGCCGAGCAGCGCCGCAACCGGCACGTCGAGGAACTGGCCGAGCAGATCGAGCAGCGCCGATTCGACCGCGGTCACCGCATGAATCGTCGTGCGCAGGTCGAAGGTCTGCAGGCCACGGCCGCCCACATCGCGGTCGGCGAATGCGGCTTGCATCGCATTCAGCACCTCGTTGTAGCGCCCGATCGGCTGACCCACGACGAGCGCGCGTGCATCGTCGAGCGTCTTTCTGATTGCCTCGCCGCCGGGCACTTCGCCCAAACCTGTGCGGCCGGCGCTGTCCTGCACGATGACGATGTTTCGCGTAAACCAGGGGCCGTGCGCGCCGCTTAGGTTCAGCAGCATGCTGTCCTGGCCTGCAACCGGAATGACCCGCAGGTCCGTCACGATCGGCGTGCCGGAAAGAAACGTATTCATCTTCAAAGCTCCGCTGAGTAGGAAAAGTCGACGCCGCGGCTTACTTCGCCAGCGATTTCACGAGGTGCACGCGTTTGATTTCGCCGACGATGAAAAGGTAGCTGACGATGGCCATCGCCGCGTTCGCGCTGACGAACACGAGTGCGCCCGCGAACGACCCGGTTGCTTGCACGATGTAGCCGATCGCGATCGGCGTCGTAATACCGGCGACATTCCCGAACGTGTTGAAGAGCCCGCCCGATAGGCCCGCCGCTTCGCGCGGCGAGGTGTCGGACACGACGGCCCAGCCGAGCGCGCCGATACCCTTACCGAAAAACGCGAGCGACATCACGATGATGACCAACGTATTCGCTTGGATATAACTGCAAGCAATCATGCTCATCGACATCAGCATGCCTACGACGATCGGCGTCTTGCGCGCAACGGACAGCGAGAGACCCGACGTCGACATGCGATCGGACAGCCAGCCGCCGACAATCCCGCCGAGGAAACCGCAGATTGCCGGCAGCGATGCGACGACGCCGGCCTTGAGGATCGTCATGCCGCGCTGCTGAACGAGGTACACCGGAAACCAGGTCAGAAAGAAGTAGGTGAGCGTCGTGATGCAGTACTGCCCGATATACACCCCGAGCAACATGCGATTGCCAAGCAGCTCTTTGACGCAAGCCCATGTCTCGACCTGCTTAGGTTGCGCTATGCCGCGGCCCGCATCGAGCGCAACGAGCGCGCCGCCTTCCTCGATATACCTGAGTTCGCTTTCGCTGACGCGCGGATGCTCCTTTGGCCCGTGGATGACGCTGAGCCAGATACACGCACAGACGATACCTATCGCCCCCATGAATACGAATGCACTCTGCCATCCGTAGTTGTGCACGAGCCAGCCCATGATCGGCGCAAACAGCACGGTCGCAAAATACTGCGCAGAGTTGAAGATCGCAGCGGCCATACCCCGTTCATGGGATGGAAACCACGCGGCGGCAATCCGACTATTGCCGGGGAACGAAGGCGCTTCGGCCGCGCCGACGACGAGACGCAGCAAGAACAATGCAGCAACTGCCGCACCGCCGGTCAGGAAACCGACTGCTCCCTGAAACAGCGTGAAGACCGACCAGAGCAGGATGCTGAAGAAATAAGTGATCCGAGAACCAAACCGATCGAGCAGCCAGCCGCCGGGCAACTGCGCGATCACGTACGACCATCCGAATGCCGAAAAAATGTAGCCCATTTCGACAGGCGAAAGCGCCATCGCCTTGCGAATCGCCGATCCGGCAATCGAGAGCGTCGCGCGGTCGGCGTAGTTGACCGTCGTGACGATGAAAAGCATCGCGAGAATGCCCCAGCGGGTGCGGGATGCGAGCTTGCCGGCGATCGCCGCGGTCGGTGCCGCGGTCGGTGCACTCGACGCAGTCGGCACGTGTATCTGTTCCATCTCCGTCTCCTCCGATTCGAAGTACCCGTAGCGTGGCAACGAGCGGCTCCGACATTGTTGTCCGTTGCATTGTCGGAAGAGATGGATTCAGGATCAAATCAACCAGTGACTCGAACGATTCAAATTGTGGATCAATGCAGTGAATCGGCGGCGTGGCGTGCTCATGAGTTCTAAAATCATGAGTTCTAAAAAGTCGGCAGAATCCGCGTCTTGACGATCTCGAGGATCGGGTTGTCGTTGTTGCGCCGGAACGCGCAGATGGTTTCGACCGGCTGCGGCGGATCCGTCTCGATCCTACGCAATACAACGCCCTCGAAGCGCAGCCGCGTTGCCGTTGCCGGTATCAATGCCGCGCCGATACCCGCATGGACGAGCGCCAGCATCGTATGAATCTGCGCGACATGTTCGACGATGTCCGGCACCACGCCCGCGCGATCGAAAATCATCTGCATCAAGCGATAGAAGTAATCGGCCTCGTAGGGCGAGTACATCAGAAGCGCGCGGCCGTGCAGGTCCGCGGCAACCGGATACTCGGGCCAGTTCGCGGCCTCCCGCTCGGGAATCGCGAGTACGAGCCCTTCCTTGCTGAGCAAGGCTGTTTCGAGCTCGCCGCTGTCGACATGCGGACGCATTAGCCCGAGGTCGAGTTGCCCCGACTCGAGCGCCTTGAGTTGATCGCGACTCACGAGCTCCTTGAGTGTCAACGCAACGCCCGGCGAGTGTTCATGCACGAGGCGTATGAGGTTCGGCAAAAGGCCGTAGCCGGAGGCGGCGGTAAAGCCGATCGACAGAAAGCCGGTCTCGCCCTTCGCGACGCGACGGGCCGTGTAAGCCGCTTCCTCGGCGAGGCGAAGAATCCGCGCCGCTTCCTGAAAGAACGAACGACCCGCGGCGGTGAGCCTGACAGTACGGCTCGTGCGGTCCAGCAGCGCCGTGCCGATCTGATGCTCGAGCAGGCGGATTTGCCGGCTGAGCGGCGGCTGCGTCATGTTCAAGCGCTCGGCCGCGCGGCTGAAGTGCAGTTCTTCGGCAACAGCCACGAAGCACCGGAGTTGACTGATCTCGAACATGATGGAGCGGCTTTTGAGTGGAATCCGAAACGCAGGTGAGCAACATAGCGCATTTCGGAACCGGTTAACCCGAAAATCGAAATTCACCATTGCGAACAACGCACTGAATTATCAGCGGCCGCTTTCCTAAGCTTGGTGTTAGCTGGCGCGGACTCGATCTCGAGTTGTCGGTTTATGGCACGACGAAATACGAAAGAATCGTTCGCGTCGAAATTTCAGCCCAACCAAGGAGGAGCGGATCATGAACAAGTCAACCAGCACACTGATCGCGGCCGCCGTCGCACTCATGCTGTCGGGCGGCGTTTATGCACAAAGCAACAACACGCTGGCGACCCCGACCACGAAGTCGCCGGCCGCTGCAACGAGCGGCTACGGCACGCCCGGCATCACCAACTCGGACAGCGGCGCTGGGTCGATGAACTCGGCTCAGCCCAATAGCACGGACACTAACTCGATGCCGGCCGCCCCCGCCTACGGAACTAACAACACGCTGGCGACCCCGACCACGAAATCGCCGGTAGGCCAATAAGCACCATCGGGGCTGGCAACTCGGCAGTTTGACTACGCCGCGTCGACGGCTTTGGGTCGCAAACCCCGCCGCTCGAGCCAGCCCGTTCCCCACTCGTTGAGCTGCAAAAGAATAGGACCGATAGTGCGCCCCTCGTCCGTCAAGGCATATTCGACTTTGGGCGGCACGACAGGATAAACAGTGCGGGTAATGAACGCGTCGTCTTCGAGTTCACGTAATTGCTTCACGAGTAGCCTCGGCGTGCAGCCGGGCAGTTGACGGTGCAACTCATTGAACCTCAACGTACCTTTGGTCTGTAGGTAGTAGAGGATCACACCTTTCCAGCGACCGTTGATAAGGTTGAGCGTCGCGACCATTGCGCACGCCGGCACTTCATCGTATTTGCGACGCTTCGGCATCACCATCTCCAAGATTCGAGCAGAGCGAGGCAGCACATTACACTACCCTTTTGTATAGTATGTGTAAAAAATTGTAGTATTGCTCCGCACAACGCATATGCGAACAATGGAGTCAACGCTCGGCAGCACAGCCCGAGCTACCCTCCAAGGAGCGATATATGACTCGTGTTGTCCGCTTTCATGAATATGGCGATGCAGACGTGCTGCGTATTGAAGACGTGGACGTTCCCGCACCTGGCGCAGACGAAGTTCAAATCACCGTGAAGGCCATCGGCCTCAATCGTGCCGAGGTTATGTTCCGCACTGGCCACTATCTGCAAGAAGCGGTCTTCCCGTCTCAACTTGGCTACGAGGCGGCGGGTGTCGTCAAGACGCTGGGCGCAAACGTCACGGGCCTTGCTGAACGCGATGCTGTCAGTGTCATTCCGACACTCGATATGTCGCGCTGGCCCACCTACGGCGAACTCATCAACATTCCCGCCCAATATGTCGTCAAGCACCCGGCGCGTTTGACTTATGAACAAGCCGCTGCATCGTGGATGCAGTACATCACCGCGTGGGGTGCGCTGATTGCGCAAGCGAAATTGAATTCCGATGATTTCGTGATCATCTCAGCGGCATCGAGCAGTGTTGGCATCGCCGCGATTCAAGTCGCTCGAAGCGTTGGCGCAACCGTTATCGCTACCTCTCGAACAAGTGCGAAGGCTCAACCGCTTCGCGATGCCGGGGCGCACCATGTGATTGCCACGTCGGAAGAAGACCTCGCGGCACGCGTGAAGGAGATCACGAATGGGAAGGGTGCTCGCGTCGTTTTCGATCCAATCGGCGGCCCCGCGGTAGCCCAGCTTGCACAGTGCATGTCGTTCGGCGGCATCCTTCTTGAATACGGCGCACTCAGCACGGACGAAGGAACCTTCCCGCAGTTCGCATTACTAGGCAAGAGCCTTACCTTCAAGGGCTATCTTTACATCGAGATCACGAGCAACGACGCTCTTCTCGCACGCGCCAAGGCGTTCATTAGCGAAGGTCTGGAATCTGGCGCGCTCGCCCCGCTTATCTCGCGGACCTTCCAATTCGATCAGATCCGCGAAGCAACCCGCTTCCTCGAATCGAACGAGCAAATCGGCAAGATCGTCGTTACGGTCGACTAAGCCACGCCGCGAGCGCTGCCGCCGGCAGCGCCCCGTTTCGACAAGCAGTCGATGACGACGCTCAGATCTCAAACCTGACCAATACCGCCGTCGGCCATCAGATCTGCACCCGTCACGTACGAACTCTGCTCGGAGGCCAGGAAGAGCGCCGCACCGGCAATCTCCTCGGCCCGCGCGAGTCGACCGATCGGCACCATGCTCTGGTACATCTTCACGAGATCCTCGCGTGTCGCCGACTGAGTGTCGAGGATCGGCGTGTCGGTTACGCCAGGGCTGAGCATGTTGACGCGAATGCCGCGATCCTTGAATTCAGCAGCCCACGTGCGGGCATAAGAGCGCAACGCCGCCTTGGTCGCCGCATAGGCGGTGTGGCCCGGAATGCCCATGAGGTGCATCGCCGACGAAACGAGAATGATCGACCCACTCCCCGTCATCAACGGCAGCAGCTTCTGCACCATGAAGACAGGGCCGCGGGCCATGAGATTGAATGCCTTGTCGAAATGCTCAGGCGTGATGGTGTCGATCGAAGCCTGCTCCGTAAAGCCCGCGTTCGACACGACGATGTCGACGACGCCCTTTTCTTCCCTGACCGAGGCCGCGACGCGATCGAGGTCATCGAGGTTCGAAGCGTCGGCCCGAATAGCCGTGACGTTGCGTCCGATCGATTCGGCGGCTTCGTCGAGCTGCGCTTGCCGACGGCCGAAGATAAACACATGAGCGCCTTCGGCGACAAACCGCTGAGCGATCGCCAAACCAATTCCGGTCGTGCCGCCGCTGATGACGGCGGTCTTGCCTGCGAGAGTGGACATTGAATTCCTCTGTCTGATCGTGAATGACAGAAAGATGATAATTACCGGCGCCCGGAGCGATAATCCCATAGCTTCCCATAAGACCTATTCTTTATAGGAATAAGCGGGAGGGCACGACCGATCGAGGTCGTACCGAAATCGCCGGCAATCAAGCGGCCTTGCAAACGATTGATTCCGTTAGGGACGACCATGGATAGATTTCACGCACTGAGTGCCTTCGTCGCCGTTGTCGAAGCCGGCGGTTTTTCCGCCGCGGCGCGTAGAACCGGCGATTCGCAGTCCGCTATCAGCAAGGCCATCGGTGCGCTGGAGAAGCGCCTCGGCGTCGTGCTATTGAACCGAAGCACGCGCAGCGTAACGCTGACCGACCAAGGACAGCGATACTACGATCGGATCAAGCCGCTCATGGACGAGATGGATGAAGCCGACGGCGAACTGGCCAGCAGTACCACGGATGTTCCAGGCTTGATCCGAATCGCGGCAGCCGCCACGTTCGGCCGCCTTCACGTTCTTCCGCTCATACCCGATCTGTTGTCGCGCAATCCCGGGCTTCAGGTAGACCTCGTTCTTTCGGACTTCATACGAGACATGACGGAAGATCGGATCGATCTGGCGATTCGGGTCGGCCCCGTCGACGATCCCGATGCGGTCGTCAGACGCGTGGCTCGCACGCCGCTCGTCTGCGTCGGCTCTCGTCGCTACTTCGAGCAGCACGGGATACCGAAGACGCCCGCCGAACTCACTGATCACAACTGCCTTTTATACGGCGGCTTGATGGAGTCGGCGAATTGGCCGTTCGTTGGACCGGAAGGTCGATTCAGCGTAACCGTTCGCGGAAATCTTTCGTCCAACAGTGTCGAAACGATCCGCGCAGGCGTTCTGGCCGGTGTCGGAATCGGTTTGTTTGCGAAGGTCTCTCTTGCCGAGGAACTCCGGCATCCGGACGTGATCACGGTACTCGACGAATTCATAAGCGACGTCAGAGATGTCAGCATCGTCTGGCCAAGAAGGCGGTTCGTCCCTGCACGCGTTCGTCGCGCAACCGAGTTTTTTGCCGCAGCACTCCCGCCTCGGCTTTAAAAGAGCGAAAGGAATCGCGCAGCTAAGTAATCCTACGTAGACCGCTTGCGTAGTTGTGCGGTTGTGACTCGCGGGGCATATCGAACATACTCGGCCTGCCGAATAGATCGGTTCCGACGTTAGGGCGGGCGCGCCCGGAACGTCGGAGTGCGCAATAAAGAATAGCTTTCGAGGAGACCAACCCAATGACCGACCGTCCGCTAACGGACGAGGTCCAGACCCGCCGCGGCTGGCACTGGATCGTCCTGCTGATTCCCTACGTCGCACTGCTATGGCTACCGTTCTATAACGGCAACCACCCTTCCTTCGCAGGCTTCCCGTTCTTCTATTGGTACCAATTCCTTTGGGTTCCGCTGACCTCGCTGCTGCTGTACGTTGTCTATAGGAGCACCAAATGAGCGATACGCCTCCGATCGATCCGGTCGCGATGACCGTCTTCATCGCATTGTTCGCACTCGTGACGGTGGTCGGCTTCGTCGCGGCGCGCTGGAAACGCGGTGATCTCACCCAGTTGCACGAATGGGGCCTCGGCGGCAGACAATTCGGCACCGTGATCTCGTGGTTCCTCGTGGGCGGCGACTTCTACACCGCGTACACGGTGATCGCCGTACCGGCGCTCGTATACGCTGTCGGGGCATATGGTTTTTTCGCGCTGCCGTACACGATCATCGTTTATCCATTCGTGTTCGCCGTCATGCCGAAGCTGTGGAAGGCTGCGCATGCGAAAGGCCACATCACCGCCGCCGACTACGTTCACGGAGAATACGGCGGTAAATGGCTACCCGCCGCGATCGCGGTGACTGGGATCGTCGCAACGATGCCCTACATCGCGCTACAACTCATCGGCATGCAGGTCGTGATCAAGGGGCTCGGCGTATCGGGCGAACTGCCGCTCGTCATCGCATTCCTGATTCTTGCGCTTTACACGTATAAGAGCGGCCTGCGCGCACCGGCGATGATCGCGTTCGTCAAGGACATCATGATCTACATCGTCGTCATCGCCGCCGTGTGCCTGATTCCCGTGAAGCTCGGCGGGTATGGCCATGTGTTCGATGCGGCCGACACCTACTTCAAGGCGAAAGGCGGCGCGACCGGCATTCTGCTGAAACCTTCGCAATTCACTGCGTTTGCGTCCCTCGCGCTCGGCTCGGCACTCGCCGCGTTCATGTATCCGCACACGATGACGGGCGTGTTGTCGTCGGCGTCCGCCGATACCGTGAAGAAAAACGCAATCTTCCTGCCTGCGTATACGCTGCTGCTCGGTCTGATTGCGCTGCTCGGCTACATGGCAATCGCCGCGGGCATCCACGTGAAGTCGCCCAGCGACGTCGTGCCCGCGCTCTTCGGCACATTGTTCCCGTCGTGGTTCGTCGGTTTCGCGGCAGCGGCAATTGCAATCAGCGCGTTGGTGCCGGCTGCGATCATGTCGATCGGCGCGGCCAACCTGTTCACGCGAAACCTCTGGCGCCCGCTCGTATCGCCCAATATGTCGTCGGCTTCGGAAGCGTCGACTGCGAAATTCGTGTCGATGGTCGTCAAGTTCGGTGCGCTGCTCTTCATCGTCGCACTCCCGACGAAGTTTGCGATCAATCTGCAACTGCTGGGTGGGGTGTGGATTCTGCAGATTTTCCCGGCAGTGGTTTTTACGCTGTACACGCGCCGCCTCGGCTCGGCCGGTCTGCTGGCCGGCTGGCTCGTCGGGATCGTGGTCGGTACGAGTCTCGCGGCGTCGCAAGGACTGAAGCCCGTCTATGCGCTGCATATCGGCGGTGCCACGTGGCCGATGTATATCGGGCTGATTGCGCTGGTCGCGAACATTGTCGTAGCGGCGGTCGTGTCGCTCGCGATGCCCGCGCGGCGTAGTACCGCCGAGGGACAACTGGCGGCCTAAGGGATAGCACGGCTTCGCAGTTCTCATCGAAGGCAGAGGCGTTGTTGCGGCGCCTCTGCCTTTTTCGTTTACCGCACTAGAATCTCAACCGCGCCAGGTTGAAGCTCGAAATCGCCGCCTGCAAATCGCCTGTCCGATAGTGCGCTCACGCAATCACGCAAGGGCAGCGATAGCGTTTGGACGTCTTTCGACAAATTCAACACGAACGTAATTTGCTTGCCTTCCGCCCTCCTCGTCGTCATCTCGACGCCTTCCGGCAGATCCAGCGAACAATCGATCCCGACATCCGTCGCAATACGGCGCAGCAACGACTTCGTCCCTACCGCGTCCAACACCGTGCCGATGTAGTAGACAACACCGGCCCCGATCTCGTTTTTGGTGATGGCCGAGCGGCCCGCGAAATATTCGCTCGAGTACGACGCGATCGAACGCGCTTCAACGGGGATCAAGAGGTCGCACCATTGAGCGCAGGCATGTGTCTCTCCCGACTCGAAGGTGAGTGTTTGCACATCCTTGCCTACAGGATCGTATTCGTCGACATGAGCGCCGATCAGATTCGTCAGTAAATTCGGGAGCCTTTCAGGCAAGCACACATTGTTCATGTTCTTCACCCCAGAACGCATGGTCAAAACCAGCGTGCCGCCCGTTTCGACGTACCGCCGCAGTTTCGCAGCCATCTCGTCGTCGATGAGATAGAGCATGGGCGCGATGACCAACTTATAACCGTCGAAGTCCGAGCGCCAATTGATTACGTCGGCACCGATGCCCATTCTCAGCAACGCGGTATGAAAGCGCTTGAAGTTGCCGACATAGTCGAAACCATCGGCTTGGGGTTGGATCTGGAATGCATTGAGTTGCTCGTGTGAGAACAGCATCGCAACGTCGTGCTGCAACGTCGTACCCTCGAGCAACGGCGTCAGTCGCCCAGCTTCCTCGCTGAATCGGACGAACTCGGCATAGCGGCGGCCGGGCAAGCCATGATGATCCAGTAGCCCGTGCCAGAATTGTTCCGCGCCGACGCGCGCGGAGCGCCACCGGAACTGAACGATCGCATCCGCACCGCGAGCGACGCTTTGCCATGCGTAAGCGCGGATCATCCCGGGGAATGGCGTACGCGACATCGGATACCAGCATCCCGGAGTTCCGCTCAATTGCTCCATCACCCAGAAATTCCGGCGCTTCACACCGCGCGTCAAATCGAGCGTCAGCGCACCGTGATACATGCGAGACTTCGAGTCATCGCGAAGATCCGTCGCGGGATAGTAGTCGACAGAGGCGAAGTCCATGCTGTCGAACATATCGTAGTAATCGGCCGTGACCGGATAGCCCCAAAGATTGTGTGTGACGAACTTACCCGGGCTATGCTTGCGAATCAGGTCCGCCTGAAAGCGATTGAAATCCGCAACCGCGTCCGACGAGAAGCGTCGGAAGTCGAGCAGGAACGATGGATTCAAATGGGGCGAGCCGCCCAGCGGTGTCTTGACTTGCTCCCAATCGCTGTATTCGCCACTCCAAACCACCGTGCCCCATTCGCGATTCAGTTCGTCGAGCGTTCGGTACTTTCTCTTTAGCCAACCCCGAAAGCGCAGTGTGCAGTTTTCGCAATGACAATCGTTGGCCGCGAGCTCGTTGTCGGTTTGCCAACCCATTACCGCGGCATGCATAGCGTAACGCTGCGTGAGCTTCTCTATGATGCGCGCCCCATACTTGCGCAAAGAAGGACTGTTGTAACAGCGATGGAGCCGCACGCCCGCGTAGTGCGCATTCCCTTTGTTATCGACAGGAAGCACGTCGGGATAGTTGTGCGTCAACCAAACGGGTGGCGTGGCCGTCGGCGTTCCAAGCACGACTTCGATGCCATGACGAGCGAGCACGGCGATGGCGCGATCGAGCCAATCGAAATCGAATTCCCCCTCACGCGGCTCGAGCCTCGACCACGCGAACTCCGCAAGACGAACGATCGAAATGCCCGTTTCTTGCATCTGTCGCGCATCTTGCTCCCAAAGCGCAACGTCCCAGTGCTCCGGGTAATAATCGACACCCACTTTCATGGATCGGTTCCTTTCTAGATGTCATGGGCGCACAACGCCCCGCGAGCCCGCTGCTCGCGCATAGTGTTTGTAGGAAGGCCGCTCAGCCCTTCGTTGCGCCGAATGTCAGCCCTGCAACGAAATGCTTTTGCATGGCGAAGAACATGACCACCGACGGCAACGCCGCGAGGAGCGAGCCTGCCGAGACCAGATTCCATGCTGTGGTCCACTGCCCCTGGAGGCTCGCAACGCCCACCGTAATCGGGGCTGCGTCGTCTCCTTGCGTCAGGCATAGCGCCCAGAAGTAGTCGTTCCAGACAAAGGTGAAGACGAGGATGCCTAGCGCCGCAAGTGCAGGCGCAATCAGCGGCAGAATGATGCGGTAAAACAATTGCCACTCAGTCGCGCCTTCGATACGCGCCGCCTCGACCAGCTCGTACGGGAGCTCCTTGATGAAGTTGCGCAGGAACAGCGTGCAAAAGCCGGTTTGAAATGAAACATGAAAGAGAATCAGGCCCGTGAGTGTGTTGAACAATCCAAGCTGCAGCGTGAGCTGACGCACTGGAATCATCAGCACTTGAATAGGCACGAAATTTCCCGCGACAAAAATTCCTAGAATCGCGTTGTTGCCTTTGAACGGGTACGTCGCCAATGCGAAACCCGCCATCGCCGCCAACGCGACAGACCCGAGCACGGACGGAATCGTGATGAGACAACTGTTCATAAAGTAGTGAAGCATCGGAGATCCGACGATCACCGTTTTGTAGTTGTCGAACAGTGCGAAGCTATGAGGCCAGCCCCAATAGTTTCCCATCATGAGCTCGTCCGACGAGCGAACGGACGTAATGAGAACGGCGATGAGCGGCAGCAGCCAGAGCACGAGCGCAACCGGGAGCGAGGCCTTGTAGAGCCGCCGGCCGGCAGGGCTCCATCTGCTTACGGGAGTCGGGTACATAGTCACTCTTCCTTCATTACCTTTCAGCGCGCAGAAGCCCGCGCAACTGATACACGATGAATACCAGCATGATCAGGAACAGGACCACAGCGATAGCCGCCGAGTAGCCGTACCGGAAATACTTGATCGCCTGGTCGTACATGAAGTAGGCGAGGATGGTCGAGCTATCGAAGGGCCCCCCTCCGGTCATGACCGCGATGAGGTCGAAACTGCGCAGCGCACCGATGATCGTGAGCACGATGGAGAGAAACGTGGCAGGCCTCAATTGAGGCAGCACAACGTGCCAGAGCAATGCCCATCCCGACGCGCCTTCCATCCGCCCCGCTTCGACGATCTCGGGATTGATACTCGTGAGATTAGTGAGATAGAGCAGCATGCAGAACGGAATCTGCGGCCATAGCGCCGCCGCGATGACACCGTACGTCGCATACCGCTCGTCGCCCAGCACCGGAATGCCGTGTCCCACCAACAGCTTGAGAAGACCGAACGTAGGGTCGTAAAACCAACTGAACACGAGACCCACGACGACGCCCGACAGCACGAACGGCGAAAAGAACAGTGACTTGATCAGCCGCATGCCCTTGACGCTCTGATTCAGGTAGAGCGCGAATGCCAACCCGATCGGGGGAGCGAGCAAGAAGAAGACGAGCCATAGCACGTTGTTCTTCAGGGCAACGTAGAACGTGTCCGTATGAAACAACTCCACGTAGTTCGCAAAACCGACGAACGTCTTCTCGCTCATGCCGTCCCAGCGATAGAAACTGAGCACGATGCTGCTGATGATCGGATAGATCACATAGATGCTGAACATCGTGCACGCCGGCAAGAGAAACAAGATCGCCACGCGCTTGCGCTTTCTCGCCAACGGTGCGGATAAGGATCGCTTCAACGAGCGAGCCGACCCATGAGGCAAACCAGCGGGCGACTCGTCTCGCCCCGACTTACTCGTCTCGGCTGTAGCCATTTTGACCCTCGTCGCGTCAGGACTTATGGTAGATGCGCTTGCGTGTCTTCTCGAGGTCGGCCAGGATCTCGTCGAGCTTCGACGGATCGGTCATGAACTTTTGCATGCCTTTCATGCCCTCGTCAGCCATCTCCTTGGTCATATCGCGATCATAGAATTGCGCGACACCACCTGTGGTCTGCGACAAGATCTGGAATCCAATCTTTGCAATCGGGTCGTCCGGCATCGCGGCCTTGCTGTTGGCCGGCAGCGTACCGACACCCTTGGCGAGTGCCGCATCGTTCTCGGGCCGGCCCATGAATGCGAGGAACTTGCGGGCGTCAGCTTTGTTCGATGCGCGAGTGGGGATATTGAGGCACTCGGCAGAACCATCCTCCGCCTCGGTGACTTTCGGATCCACGGTGGGGAAGCGGAAGAACCCAGTTTGCGCCTTCGTTGCCGGAGGCAGGCCTGGAGACAAGAACGTACCCATCAGCATCATCGCCGCTTGACCTTGGATATACAGCGGCTGCACCGAATCGAGGCTATAGGACAGTGGATTGTCGATGAAATATTTGTCGTCGATAAGCGTCTTCCACGCCAGATAGACTTGCTTGACTCGCGCATCGGTGTACGGAATGTCGCCGTTCATGAGCTGCATATGGAACTGATAGCCATTTATGCGCAGATCGAGGTAGTCGAACCACGCGGCCAGCGTCCACGAGTCACGGCCACCCACGGCGATGGGTGCGATACCAGCCGCCTTGAGCTTCTTGCACGCATCGAGAAACTCCGCCCACGTCTGCGGCTCGCCCTTGATACCGGCCTTCTCGAACAGATCCTTGCGATAGTAGAGCCCCCATGCAAAATACTGCGTCGGCATCGCGTACTGCTTACCGTCGAACGAAGACGCCGTCTTGAGCGACGCGAACTGACTATTCCAGTCATTCTTCTGCCAATCCGCCGATAGGTCTTGCAGCAATCCGCGTTTAGCGTAGTACGCCATGCGCTCGCCCTCATGCCAGTTGATCACGTCGGGCGCGACCGACGACAGCCAGCCGGGTAGTTGTACTTTGTAAGTTTCTTCCTCGACGAACGCGACCTTCGTCTTCACGTCCGGGTTTTCCTTTTCGAACTCTTGAATCAAATGCTCCCAAACAGCGCGTGTCTCCGCGCCCTTGAACGCGATGTTCAGTTGAAGCGTCCCGGCATTGGCCACCCCCGAGAACAAGAGGGCGGCACTCAAGGCTGAAAGCGCAAACATTCGTTTCATTGATGTCTCCGGATATCGTTTTATTGAGGTCTCGGCACTGCGCGGCCGTCGGCGGTAAAGAGATGGCAGGTACTCGCATTGAATTCGAGCGCGACGGTAGCGCCGACCGGATGATTCGCGTCGCCGGGCTGCTTCGCCAGCATGACGTTGCCGTCGGCATCTTCGACATGGAGGTAGCTGTGCTCGCCAAGATGCTCGACGAGCGTGACGTCCCGGTGCAGAACTTGCGATGCTCGTTCATCGACGCGTTTCACAGATTGCCGGGGATCGCCAATCCGTTCGAAGTGCTCGGGGCGAATGCCTAATTGAACAGGCTGCCCCAGTGCCAGCGACGATGGTTGAACACTCGCCACGACGATGTCATGGCTGTTGTCCAACTTGACACTCACCCCGCTGTCACTCAGCGCACACACCGATCCGCTCATAAAATTCATCTTAGGACTGCCAATGAATTCCGCGACAAATCGGCTGTTCGGCCGGTGATATAGCGCCAGCGGAGAGCCAACCTGTGCGATGCTGCCGAAACGCTGGGCGTCGGCGCCCGCACGCAGCAAGACGATTTTGTCTCCGAGGGTCATCGCCTCGACCTGATCGTGGGTCACGTAAACGGTACTTGCCTGTGCGAATCGACGATGCAGCTTTGCAATCTCGACACGCGTCTGGCCGCGAAGCATGGCATCCAGATTCGATAGCGGTTCGTCGAAGAGAAACACACCGGGTTCGCGCACGATGGCTCGCCCGATAGCCACTCGCTGCCGCTGCCCGCCCGAGAGCGCAGCAGGCTTGCGCTTGAGCAATGGATCGAGTTGAAGGATTTTCGCGGCCTGCTCGACTTTGCGAGCAACTTCGTCCGCTGGAAGTCCGGCGAGCTTGAGGCCGAAGCCCATGTTTTGCTCGACCGTCATATGGGGGAACAAGGCATAACTCTGGAAGACCATCGCCACGCCTCGCTGGGCAGGCGGAACGGCGTTCATGAGACGGCCCCCAATGCGAATATCGCCGGACGTCGCGTCTTCGAGCCCCGCAACGATGCGCAGCAACGTGGACTTGCCGCATCCCGACGGCCCGAGGAAGACGCAAAACTCATTCTCCCCGATGTCGAGGTCGATACCGCGCAGCACGGGCGCGTGCTCTCCGTATGCCTTGCTGACGCCTTGCAGTGTGATTGCCGCCATGTCTCCACCAAGCTTGGTTTAACGTTACACCAGCGAGTTTTAAAAAATGGCGCCGAGCGCCGCGAGGAAGCTATTCCCTCATTGTTTTGTCGGACTCTACACGCCATCATGGGTACGTGCAATAGGGCTTCCCCTGAGATTTCGATTGACAAGGTCGTGTCACGTCGGTTGAATGTGGCGGCAAATTCTCAGTGATGACCTGGCCAACGGCGCTACGCATGAGCAGCAAACCCTTCAATCCGGCTGCGACGATTCGAGACGTTGCGGAGCAGGCCGGCGTTTCCGTGATGACCGTCTCCAACGTATTGCGCGGCCGGGGGCGCGTGGGCGAAGAAACACGCCGGCGAGTTCTCGATGCCATCGAACAGCAGGGGTACCGGCCGAACCTGACCGCTCGCGCACTCGTCGAAGGCAAAGCGCCCACACTCGCCTTGATGCTCAGTTGCATCACGAACCCGTTCTATCCCGAGTTCACGCTCGCTGCGAACCTTGCTGCGCTCAAGCACGAGCGGCACCTTCTCGTCTGCAACACCGATCACGAATCGGATGGGGGTACGAGCTTTCTCGAGCAGGTCGCCGGATCGCTCTCCGATGGCGTGTTGGTCGCAAATCACGGAAACCTACCGATCGAGGAGCTCAAAAGACTTCAGGCTCGCGGCGTTCCCGTGGCGATCTCGGTGTGGGAGCTACCTGACGAACCGCCTGACATTCCGTGCGTAACGTTCGATTCAAAGGGGGCGGCCAGGCTTGCCGTGGAACATCTGATCGAACTCGGCCATCGTCGCATTGGCGCCATCATCGGCAGCGCGAAGAAGGGAATACATCGGGGACGCTACGCCGGGTATCGAGAAGTGATGCGAGAGGCGAAGATTCGCTCCGTGGCCGCCGACGAGCGATTCATCGTCGATTCGTTCGAGGCGGGCTACGAAGCAGCCGGGGATTTGCTCGCATCACGGCCTGACCTGACGGCGATTTTTGTTTCGAACGATTTGCCTGCGCTCGGGGTGCTGAATGCCGCGGCGGATCTTGGTTATTCGATCCCCGAGGATCTATCGGTAGTGAGTATCACGGATATCCTTCCTGCGCGCCAATGCCGCCCAGGGTTGACCACCGTCGCGATTCCTACCGCGGAGCTGGCCGAGAAAGGCATAGGCTTGCTCGTTGAACTCATGGCGGGGCGTGCATCGAATTCGGCAGTCGTTCATACGTCCGCTCCGCGGTTGATCGTGCGAGGCTCGACGAGGCAGGTGGGGAAATGATGAGGGGGTAGTCAGACCAAACATTGGCATACCCCCCTACCCTATCTGAGCTATACTCCGCCGCAGTCGTGGAGGTCATCAATGAGTCACACCATTCGTGAGAAGCAGAAGCTTCTCAATCGAGTCCGCCGCATCAAGGGGCAGATGGAAGCCATCGAGCGAGCACTCGAAGAAGAGCGAGGGTGCATCGACGTACTGCAACAGATAACCAGTTGTCGCGGCGCGATGAATGGCCTGCTAGCTGTGGTGCTCGAGGACCATATCCGCACGCATCTCGTCGATGCTGAAACGCATGATGAGCCGGCTGGCAGTGCGACTGACCAGCTCGTCGAAGTCGTTCGCAGCTATTTCAAGTGAAGCAGACCATGAGTGATTTCAAAGACGTCGCGTTCGGCGCAGGACACGACCATATCTTTCTCGGCGCAGCCCATGAGCAGAACGAGCGCAGGACGTGGGCGGTCATTGCGCTGTGCAGCGCGATGATGCTGATTGAAATCGTCGGCGGCAGTCTATTCGGATCGCTGGCGCTCGTTGCCGATGGTCTGCACATGTCGACGCATGCCGGTGCAATGCTGATTGCGGCGCTCGCGTACACCTACGCGCGCAAGCACGCTACTGATCCTCGCTTCGTATTTGGTACGGGCAAGCTGGGCGACCTCGCGGGCTTCACGAGTGCGATCGTGCTTGCGATGATCGCAGTGCTGATAGGGTACGAGGCTGTGTCACGTTTCCTGTCGCCCGTGCCGATTCATTTCGGCGAAGCGATTCCGATCGCGGTGGTCGGTCTGCTGGTCAACCTGGCAAGCGTGTGGCTCCTGAGCGGAGACCACCACGGGCATGGTCATGGTCATAGCCACGGACACAGTCATGGCAATGACGAGCACGCTCACGAAGACGAAGTGCAGACGATTTTTACGCCGTCGGGTGTGTTTGCGGTTTCCATCTTCGAGGATGGCGTGCCTCCCGTGTTCCGCATTACGCCGGCAACAGTGAGTTCGCGGCTGGACCCGTCGGGCGTGTCGGTAACGACCGTACGGTCTGACGGAATACAACAGGTATTCACTTTTGCGAACCGCGGTGACTATCTGGAATCGAAGGAAGATATTCCTGAACCGCACGCCTTCAAGGCCGTCGTGCGAATGTCGGACGGCGAACACGAGATCGAATTCGAAGAGCGCGAGCACGGCCATGAGGCTCATGAGGCTCATGACGCAGCGACTCGCGACCACAACATCCGGTCGGCCTACATTCACGTCATGGCTGATGCGGCGGTGTCCGTGCTGGCAATCATTGGGCTCGTTCTAGCGCGCACGTTCGGCTGGCTTTGGATGGACCCGCTCGCAGGCGTCGTCGGCGCACTGGTGATCGCAAACTGGTCGTACGGATTGATGCGTGATACCGGCGCCATCCTGCTCGATATGAATCCGGACCGACGTATGGCGGAGAACGTTCGCCATGCTGTCGAGGACCGTGGCGATAAGGTGATCGACCTGCATGTATGGCGAGTAGGTCCGGGGCATATGAGCGCGGTCGTATCGGTTGAGACCAGCGACTCACAGCGGGATGCTCGCTTTTATCATGCTGCGCTTCAGCGCTTTAAAGGGCTTTCGCATATTACGGTGGAGATTCAGGCTAGCTGTAAAGCCCGTCTTGAAACGACAGGCCTGCCCTTCACTGGCGCCGCTACGGAATAAAGTCGTTCGCCTATTGGACAGGGCTCATGCGCCGATCCGAACGTCATAGAATTGCGTCCGGCCATTATGTTCGAGGGAACACCGTCTATTCGAATGGCGAACAGTGCTGAGGCTCCGAGTTTGAGATGGTGTTGCACGAATTGCAGAGCACAGGCATATTGACGCGTGAGTCTTGCAAATTCTGACACACGCTTCTTCATCTTGCTTTCCTTACAACTCTAACCTTAAGCAAGGACAATTCATGCCACTGACGCCTGCACAACTAACTGGAATAACGGATATCGCCGGTGGTGATATTCCAGCGGATACCGCGAAGTTGTACATCCCGGCAGGCTACGTGGGGCCGATAAACGCCGCCCGCCTCGCAAACACTGTGTCGCGCGCATGTTGGAACTGGGCGCTGTGTGGCTCTGCTCAAAATAACCCTGACGCTCCGTCCTCGCCAGTGGTGCTGTACGAGGAGAACGCACCGGTGGACTACCGCGACGGCCAACCGCGGCCCGCCTTCGCGCATGTCTTTCCCGGCGAGCCTGGCATTGGCGCACTATGGCTCGCGGCACGCAACGCCTCCGCGCCCGCCGCCGCTGCCAGGGAACGCTTCGCCGACGCACGCGCCGACGCAAGGGCAGCCGCACGCGTTGCTGCTGCCAACGGCGCTACTGCTGCCACAACGCGCGCCGCCGCCGCCGCGGAGCGCCGTGCCGCCGAAGCAGAAGCCGCAGCAGCACGAGCGAGCGCCATAGACGATGTCAATGCTGCGGCGTTGGGCGATCGTGATCCCCGGAAGCTATTCATGGCGGCCATGGCCCGCGAAGCGGCCCGTCGCAATGGATTGCAGCCCCAGGCTCACTTCTCCCCCTACAAAATACATGTGACGGCCCCACTCGCCGATTGGTATCACTGGCAGCACTGGGCATTGTCGATCACCCACAACGGGAGGACCCGATTTATCCAGACCGAGCCTAATCGCTCGATCGAATGGGGGCACACGCGGATATGGGAAGCCAATCGGGACGGACACATCGACGCCAGCTTTTATATCGCTGACCTGCTCCCAGCGCATATCGAAGTAATAGAGTGCTTCCTCCGGATGCCACGATGCAGGCTTTGCAATAAGGTCAAGCCGCGCACTACGACCTTCAGTACCCGCTGGCACGAATGCACCGCGGCTGCGCCCCACCATTATTGCGGGCCGTGCGGCGCGCGGCTGGTTTGGAACGGCGGCAACTATATTGGCAGATTGCGCAGAACCCGAAGGTGCAGCGCCGTGGCCTGCGGCCACGAAACCACGCTACTTGGTGACTCGTGAGTAGGTATTTAGTCGGCTTTGCTTGAGCGGCACGCTGCCCCATCGTGCCGCACCGCATTGCCTGTCCCGCTACATTCCTCGCCAATCCCCAACATATGGGAGCAGCAGAACCGCTTTAATGAACCGTTAACCTACCATGCGCCTGTTCTCAAATATTTATCCGAGGGAGTGAATATGCGCATTGGGAGATCGTGGATCGCGTTGATGGCGATTTTTATCACGTGCATGGCCGCTGGGCAAACGGCGCAGCACGCAGTGAAGGTCACGGATAAGTTGCCATCGGGCCTCAATATTCAAGCAAACCGCGTAGCCGTCGCCGGCATTTCTTCCGGTGGGTTCATGACCACGCAACTTCAGTTGGCTTACCCCGAAACATTCCCACTAGCAGCAGTTCTTGCCGGTGGTCCCTATGATTGCCTGAAAGTGGCAGGCGCGATGGCAGGTTGCCTATCTCCGTCGGCACTGACCGATCAACAATTGACGTCGGCAGTCAATCGAGCCGTGCAAAACGCCAAGGACCATTCGCTCGGCGATTTGAACCTACTCAATCATGGGTCGATCTACGTGCTGTACGGTACGGCAGACCAAGTGGTGGGTACGAAAATCGCGGGGGCCGTCACGACGTTTTATAAAAAACTCCAAGCTACGCTTCCCACTCAACTCGCCGGATTGCAAATCAGCGAAGATGGAACGCATCGATTTGGCCATACCTTTCCCACCTATCTTCCGCCGCTACCCGATGACGATTGCATCAAATCGGTTTCGCCTTATCTCGGGCACTGCGGATTCGACGGCGCCAAGAACATCCTCGAGCACTTATACCCGGACATCAAGACAGGAGACCAGCCCGATGGTGCCGCGGGCGCGATCACCAAGCTTCGATCGGCGAACTCTCTCCCGCCGAGCGCGGCATATGCCGGGAAATTCGTTTATGTGTACACGCCGAAAGCGTGCATGAACGGGCAACCCTGCGGCTTGGTGCTTGCCCTGCACGGCTGCAATCAAAACGAAACCGCCATCGGTCTAAAGTTCGTCCGCGACGTCGGCTTCAATCGTTGGGCAGACGACTATCGCGTGATCGTCGTCTACCCGCAGACACGAACCGTGGACCAAAACTACGGCGGATGCTGGGATTGGTGGGGCTACACGGGGACACAGTTCGATACCCGCGCGGCACCGCAAATGGCGTGGTTGAACCGTTTGGTTAATCGAGTGGCGAACCTGTCGGGACACTAAGGGCGATGGGATGCATGCGCTGGGGGTCGTTTCGCGCTACATCTCACGCTTGTAGATTGGGCCATTCTGCTTGACGCTATCCATTGTGACCGCGCATCGCCTCATGACAGAACGCTTCACTGAGGACATCGACCTTGCGTTGACGGCGAACCCATTGCACGGCTTGCAGGATGTTCTCCTGCTCCCAGTCATTCAGGTCACCCTTGGTGGCCATGTGCGTCGGTATCAGCCCTGCAAGCTCGCCAGGGTCGAGGTCTGGCCGTCGTGCTCGTCTAAATCTATCGCCATAGGTCGGACCAGCGGCCCCGGAGTAGTTCTGCCGTTCTCTGCTCAACCTGCTTTCGAAGTCGGTCGGTTGCCGGACGTTGGTCTTCCAGACTCATGGTGTGCGCAACTCCACTCACTTCCTGCAGCACGATTGAGCGCGCCCGGTCTTCGACCACTTGAGTCAGTGGCTTAGCAGTTGAGCGGCGGTTTGCTTAGAACGCCGATTGCCCGATCCGATAAAGGAACGCCCGGGCATCGACGCTTTGCGCGTGTAGCATCTGGTCTTAGGGCGCCTCGCAGATCAACCCCTCACGCGTCGGCCTTCGACCGGATAGTTCGGATCCGTATAGCCGGGTGTCGATGCATGACCTGGGGAACCAGGCTGTCGACAAACTTTTCGTCGTCCGGCCCCAGTTGCAGCGTCAGTGCGTCCATATAGCTGTCCCAGTGCGCCTCCGTGCGCGGACCAGCGATGGCAGAACTCACGAGCTTGTTTCTGAGTACCCACGCGATGGCGAACGCAATCGAAGTGGTCCCGCGCTCAGCGGCGTGCGCCGCGACTTTCTGGGCGACGGCGAGCGATTCCGGACGCCACTCGGTCTGCTGGATGCGCTTGTCACCGCGCGCCACACGAGAGTCGGCTGGCGGCGCATCGCCGGAGGCATATTTGCCGGTCAGTACGCCCCGCGCGAGCGGACTGTAGGGCACGACGCCAATGCCATAGTGTCCGGCAGCAGGCATCAACTCGACCTCGGCCGTACGGTCGACCATGTTGTAAACCGGTTCGATCGCAACGGGACGATCGAGGCCGAGCTGATCGGTTAGGCGCACAATCTCCGCAATGCGCCAAGCGCGAAAATTGGACAAGCCGAAGTAACGCACCTTCCCCTGGCGAATGAGATCGCCGATGGCACGAACCCCTTCCTCGAGCGGCGCGTCGATTAGCGACCGGTGGAAGTAGAGAATGTCGATGTAGTCCGTACCAAAACGCTTTAGGCTAGCGTCGACTGTCCGGCAAATCCATTTGCGTGATTGCCCCTGTGCGTTCGGACGGGAGGTTGCCGAAGCCGGATAGCCAAACTTGGTTGCTACGACCCAATCGTCCCGTCGCTGTGCAATCGCCCGGCCAATGATTTCTTCAGACCGACCCGCGTGGTAGACATCGGCGGTGTCGAGGAAGTTGACACCCTGGTCGAAAGCCTTGTCGATCATCCTGCGGGAGGTGGCTTCATCGGTTTCGCCGCCAAACATCATCGCACCGAGGCACAGGGGCGACACCTTGAGGGCGCTGCCACCCAGATATCGATAGTCCACTGTCAACATCTCCATGCAGGCTGCGCCTGCGGTTACTAAAGCGTGAGCGCCGAAGCCAGCGCACTAGCTGGCGCTTCGATCGCCGTCTGTATGGATGATGATAGGTGGAGAGTATCCAGTGATAAAGCCCGTGAAACGGCAAGCCCCCATGAATCCAGCTCATGAATCGTATTTCAGTTCCTGTGCTCTGCCTTGCGATAACGAATCGCATCGATCACCACGGTCAACGCTCGCGAGAATTCACGTCGGGTCGCATAGCAGGCGTGCAGCCCCGGGAACGTGGGACACCATTCCTCCAATACTTTCGCGAGGCGACCTGCTTCGACATGGGACTGGGCGAGGTCAGCCGGAATGTACGCCAGGCCATATCCCGACAACGCTGCCGCCAGCATCTGGTAGGTTCCGTTGAAAGCGAGTTGTCCGTCGACGCGAACCTGCATCTCGCGACGGCCCTTTTTTAACTCCCATGCGTAAAAGCCGCCCAACGTCGGCAAACGCAGATTGATGCAGTTGTGTGCGGTCAGATCCTGGGGTTTCTGTGGCAACGCACGCGTCTTCAGGTACTCCGGCGCACCGACGATGGCCATGCGCATTTCGGGGGCGAGGCGGACAGCGATCATGTCCTTGGCTACCTGATCGCCGTGGCGAACGCCGATGTCATAACGATCCGCCACGATATCGGACAGGCCGTAGTCGGTGATGATTTCCACCTTGATGTCCGGATATTCACGCAGGACCGGCGCCAACCTAGGCCACAGAACCGTCTCGGTCGCGTAGTCGGTTGCAGTGATACGGATCGTGCCCGCAGGTTTGTCCCGAAACTCTGCCACGGCTGCCAACTCGGATTCGATTTCCTCAAAGCGCGGAGCGATTGTCCGAATGAGACGTTCACCTGCCTCGGTTGGCGAGACGCTGCGCGTGGTTCGAGTTAGGAGTCGCATTCCGAGCCTGGTTTCGAGTGCTCGAATGGTATGACTCAAGGCGGATTGCGATACGCCGAGTTGCGCGGCAGCACGCGTGAAGCTGCGCTCGCGCGCGACGGCGATCAGTGCAAGCAGGTCGTTATAGCCTTCGCGACGCATTGATGAACTCACTTCATAGGTGTTTGCCGATTCTAGCGCCTAGTCGAGCATGAGTGAGTACGTTAGATTTCAAATGCAGCCCATCGTCCATCCATCGCTTGCGCTCGGTATCGCGGCCGGTTCTCAGGTCGAAAGGAAAACTGATATGGAAAGTCCGGCTCTCTCGTCTGGTGTCGATTTACTCGCCGGAATCGGCACCGTTTCACCTGTCCTTGAGCGTTATACGAACGATGTGGTGCTCGGCGACTTGTGGCAGCGTCCACCACTGTCCGCGCGGGATCGAAGCGTAGTGACGCTCTCGGTGTTGATTGCTCGCAATCAGAGCGCAGAGTTGCCGTTCTACCTCGATCTCGCACTCGATAGCGGCCTCGAGCCCGGCGAGATTTCGGAAATCATCGCGCATCTGGCGTTCTATTCCGGTTGGGCCAATGCGACCTCGGCCGTGAAGGTGACGAACGCCGTGTATGAAAGACGCGGAACCACAGCGGCGCAGCTTCCGCCGGCGTCGGTTGAACTTCTCCCTCTCGACAAGGTGGCCGAAGCCCAGCGCGAGGCCATGGTGCAACAAAACTTCGGCGCGGTCTCGCCAGGGGTGGTTCAATTCACTCGAGACGCGCTGTTCAACGACCTGTGGCTACGACCGGGCCTTGCACCGCGCGACCGCAGTCTCGTCACAGTCAGTGCGCTGGTCGCGACGGGGCAAGTCGCACAGTTGACCTTCCACCTGAACCGGGCAATGGATAGCGGACTGACCAAAGCGCAGGCGTCGGAGGTCATGACCCAACTGGCGTTTTACGCGGGTTGGCCGAATGTTTTTACGGCACTTCCCGTCGTTAAGGATGTGCTTGAAAAACGACCCTGGCCAACCGCTGGCTAAACGTCGCCGTGGCGGCAGCAGCCTGTCAGGCCAGCGATTCAGAACTTGTGCGTCAGCCCGATGATGATGCCGCGCGCGGTCGCACCCGGCGTGACCGCAATACCCGCATATTCAGTCCCTTTGAGCGTATAGGCCGCCTGATTGCGGTTGTCGATGAGGCCCGCGGCGACATAGATCATCGATGACTTCGATAGGAAATATTCGTAGGACAGACCGAGTTGCTGCGCGTTGTCGCCTCTGCCACTGCGATCGTGAAGATAGCCATACATCACGACAATCTCATTGGCTGGATTGAACAGGTAAGAAGCCGATGCCGAATAGACGGCTACGTTCTCGCTGCCATCGGACTGCGTTTCCGTGTGATAGACGAGATAGAAGCGCGCCGCGTTGACCTTGAGCGACGAGGCTGCCGTAAATGCCTTTTGCACCGAGGTTCCCGCCGGGCTGTCTTGTTGCTCGTAACCGGTGCCCAGGATCCACGGACCATTGACGTATTTGAACACCGCGTTGTAAAACTGAATGCCGTTGGAAGGCTTGGTGGTCGAGTCGCGCATGGCCACCATGAACTGCCCGGTCAGGCCCCGGTAGTTCGGCGTGAAGTAGGCGATGGCATTGTTGGCGCGAACCGTCGTCGACATGAAATTGCCGAGCGGCGACGCGATAGATTTCCCCGCGAGCGGATCGAGCAAGCCATCGAGGTACAGATACTGGGGCTTCTTCTGTCGCCCCACGCGGAATTCGCCGAATTGCCCCGACATGCCGACCCATGCCAGCCGATTGAAGGCGTCGCCCGGGACGGATGCAGCACCGTTGGCGGCGGAGAAACCTTGTTCAAGCTGAAAATTGACGTGTACGCCACCGCCGATGTCCTCATGACCGATGAGTCCATAAACCGTTGCGAACATGCCGCCCGACGACATGCGGATCACGCGGTTTGCACCGCCATTCTGATACTCGATGCCGTTATCGACAATACCGTATAGCGTCACAGACGATTGCGCATGCGCAGCGTGGAAGATGCATGACGAGATGACGACGGACGCTGCGAGAAAGGTCTTTTTCATTTGTCTCCAGATCTTCGTTATATAAGTTGATGTCCTGCACTTTTAAATTAGGACTCCTAAATTTATTTGAGTGTGAAAAAATAGCGCAATCATTCCGAGGCACGAATCTCAACCGCTCAGGCAGATATCACGCCTCGGCATTTGCTTACTACGACACGGGTGCCGGCAAGACAGCCAGGCAAGGCGCACGGTTTTCCAATTCGCACCTCAGCCTCGAGCGCCGTGTCGTCAGCCAGACATCTCAGCGCAAGCTTCAGCGCAAAGCGCTCTATGAGCACGGTACGTTCGGCAGCGAGTTCGAGGGCAAAGGCCCGGATACGGGAGTAGTCGAAGGTATGCGAAAGCTCGTCTCTTGACGGGGGCACGACGCTCACCCTGACATCGATCCGCAGCGGTTGCGGCACCCCCCTTTCGCTTTCCAGCGCGCCGATATCGGCCATGACCTCGATATCACTCAGCAGGACCTGACAGGACAACGCCACAAGGGGCGCAAGATTTTGTCCACGTGGTGCAGTCGCTAGCTTATCCATCGTTTAACGTCCTCGCGGCCTTCAAGGTATTGGCGAGCAAACACGCGATGGTCATTGGGCCGACACCGCCGGGAACCGGCGTCACGGCATCGGCATGCGCCATTTCCTCGGTGGCGCAGTCGCCGACGATCGAAGCCTTTCCGTCGGAACGTTCTCTGCGCGTGATGCCCACATCGATAACCACGGCTCCGGGCTTGACCCAGTGACCGCGAACAAGGTGCGGTACGCCGGCGGCTACCACGACGATGTCAGCGTTGCGGACAATGTCGGGCAGTCCCTGTGTGGCGATATGGGTCACGGTCACGGTGCATTCGCGTTCAAGCAAGAGCAAGGCGACCGGCTTGCCCACGATATTCGACTTACCGATGACCACCGCGTGCTTGCCGCGAAGTTCGTCGACGACGGTGTCGACAAGCATCATGCATCCAAGCGGAGTGCATGGAATGAGCCCCGCGGTTCCGGTCGAGAGGCGCCCCACGTTCACGGGGTGGAAGCCATCGACGTCCTTGCCCGGATCTATCGCATCGAGCACCTCGCTAGCATCGATATGGTCCGGCAACGGCAATTGAACAAGGATGCCGTGAATGGTCGCGTCTTGGTTCAGAGAATCGATGAGATCGAGCAAGGCCGCTTCCGGTGTCACGGCGGGTAGTCGGTATTCCATCGAACGAATTCCCGCCCTGCGACATTCGACGACCTTTTGCCGGACGTAGATCTCGCTCGCGGGATTCGCCCCTACGAGAACGACCGCGAGTGCAGGGGGTAGACCGTGCTTCTGGCGAAACTCAGCGGCCTCGATCGCCACCCTGTCACACAGTTCCCTCGCAATCCGCTTGCCCTGAATGATTTTCGACACGTCGACCTCAGTCCCGGAACACGATGGTCTTGCTGCCGGAGAGCAGCACTCGGTCTTCAACGTGCAATCGCACCGCTTCGGAGAGCACGCGCCGCTCTATATCGCGTCCCTTGCGCACGAGATCATCAGGCGTGTCGGCGTGAGTGATCGGTTCGACATCCTGATGAATAATCGGTCCCTCGTCGAGATCGGCAGTCACATAGTGAGCCGTCGCGCCGATCATCTTCACCCCGCGCGCATACGCCTGGTGATATGGCTTGGCGCCCTTGAAGCCGGGAAGGAACGAGTGGTGGATGTTGATGCAGCGGCCCGTAAGGAAACTCGCCATCTTGTCCGAGAGGATCTGCATGTAGCGCGCGAGCACAACCAGGTCGGCGCCGGTCTCCTCTACGATCGCCCGAATCTGCGCTTCCTGCTGCGGTTTCGTTTCACGCGTGATTGGCAAGTAGTGGTAGGGAATGCCACTGCTCAGGGAGATCGTCACATCCTCTCTCGGGTGGTTTCCGACGATGCCTACAACCTCCATCGCCAACTCTCCGATGCGGCGGCGATAAAGCAAATCGCCGAGGCAATGGTCCAATTTGCTGACGAGGAAAAGAACCTTGGTCGGTGTCGCCTTGCGCCGAATCTTCCACCGCATCGCGGCTGATTTTGCAAGATTGCTGAAGTCCTTCTTGAACGGGTCTAGTGCTTCCCAACCGGGAACATCCATTTCGATCCGCATGAAGAACCGATCGGCTTCGCGATCGTTGAATTGCGCGGCAGCGACAATATTGGCGCCGTGCGAGGCAAGACACGTGGTGACTGTCGAGACGAGCCCGGGACGGTCGTCACACTGAAGGGTTAGGATGCAAGTTTCCGTCACACCAGACTCTCTCATTCCAGAAGGATTTGTTGCCATTGCCGATCTCGGCCACCGCGACGGACTCGAATCGCACCGGCCCGTCGAACGCATCACTTGCGGTACACGTTGCGTGCGTGCACGCCATAGGGTGCGGGCGCCACGATCGCCTTGATCGCGGTCTGTTCGTGCGGCTCGACCTGCGGCTTGCGGGAAATCGGATTCTCACCCCAGAGCACCGTGACCTCAGTACCCGTTTCGGCGAATTGCTCATCGACCACCGCCAACGAAACGACGGAGCGCTCATTCGCGATGTAGCCGCAGTCCATCGAGATCCCGACACGGTTGCCGCCTATCAGTACCTCGTCCATCTGATAGAGCCCGTAGCGCGCCTTGGGCATGTTGAAGTGCTTGTACTTGGGACCGGCTGTCCAGGCCGAGGCAACGACGCGCGCCATGTCTTGCGGATCCCACATGAGTGTCACCTTCTTGCGACGCCTTCCCTTGGCGTGATCCTTCAAGGCTTCCGAGCCGACGAAATCATGGTCGAACGCCACCATGCGTTCATAGCCAAGGTCGAGCGGCGTGACGTAATAATCGGCGATATCCTTCGAATAGAGGCTGCCGGCTAGGCTTCCAGCAGCCTTGGCGGGGAGCCATTCGCGGTAGGCTTTCAGTTCGTTCTGACTGAAGATCGCAGGCAAAGGACCTGGAATCCAGCCCGATTCCAGGTTCGCCGTGGAATAGGCGATCGAGCCCACCCGAAGCAGCCCGAATTCCTGACCGGCCGAAAGAATGGCATCGCGTACCGCATCTCCCTCTGCCCAAGGCCCGAACATCTCGAAGCCCACGGCACCGGCCATCCCATGACGTAGCGCGCGAACCCGGTGCCCAGCGATCCGGAAATCCGTCATGCCGAAGAACTTGACGTCCGGCAGAAGCTGTCCGGTGAGTTTTTCCACGAGCGGGCCGGCGAGCGGTCCCTGCAGCTCGTACCGGTACACGATCGGCGGACGTCCGCCGCGATCCATCGATTGCGGGTCGCGCTCTGTCGTGACATCCCACTTGCCGGTTTCGACGTGATACTGAACCCAGTCGAGGGCCGTCGGACGACCTACCAGATTGAACAGTTCTTCCTCGAGATAGAAAAGGACACAGTCACCGAGGTAGTAGCCGTCCGGGGTGGTGGCGATGAACTGCTTGGCCATGCCTGGCCTAAAGTTCTTGAAGCTATTGACGGCCAGGCTGGAGAGCAGATCGAATGCACCGGGGCCCTTAACATAGTGATCCACCATGTGATGCGACTGGTCCATGAACCCGCAGGTCTCTCGCCAGGAATTGACCTCGCTCTGCCAGTTCGTGAACTGGCCCGAAACCGTGCCGTGCGAAAACGCGCGACGCTGGCTATTGCGCAACAGATCGACGGCGCTTCCAGCACGTTGAATTGCTTCTTCCAAGCTTTCAGTGAGTGCAACTGTCATTTCATGAATTCCTAGGTCGGTTTCGATGTCTTCTCGCTTGCCGTTCGTCTGCGGCGAACAGCGCGATAGCAGAAGCGCTTGAAGTGATCTTAATGTGGGGGATGAATCGGAAAAAGCGTGCCCGTCGCACACTTACCTTGCGAAAATCGATCAAATCTCAGTGAACGTACGAACTGCGAGAGGGCCGAGATTGAAGCGTTGACTCGCTTGAAAAGCCGCTATCATGGAGCGGCTTGCTCGGAACCGAGGAACAGTTGCCATCAGCCTATCGATCTGATCGTGGTTCCCTGGGTTAGCCCCGACCAAGGTCACCTCAGGAGAAGAGATTGGATCGAATGAGTGCGATGGCAGCTTTCGTCGAGGCGGTGAAGCAGCGTAGCCTTGGGGCTGCTGCAGAACATCTCGGCATCTCTCGAACTCTTGTCAGTCGCCATATCCAGGCGCTCGAGGACGAACTGGGCGTCCGCCTGATGAACCGCACGACGCGATCTTTGTCCCTGACCGAAGCGGGTCAGCGCTATTTTCACTTCTGCGACGAGATCCTGACCCGCGTCGATGAAATGGACCGACAGGTGTCGTCGGAGGCGGCCGAGGCACGCGGCGAGATCTCTGTCCTCGGCCCGAAATGGCTGCAGACCACTGCGACTCGTCTGCTCACTGCCTTTGCCAAACGCCACCCCGAAATCCGGCCGCGCTTAGTTCTTGGAGGAGTGGCCCAGACTGCTTACGGATTCCTCGAGCAGGGTTGCGATATCGCACTGCATACGCGCCCTATTCCCGACAGCCGAATCCTCGCCCGCAAGATCGTGGACATTCCCTACGGCCTATGTGCTTCCCCGGAATATTTGGAATCGGCGCCGGCACTAGATAACCCGGGCGACATCGCGAGGCACAGCACGCTGGTTCATTTCAACTACCATACGTGGCAATTTGAGCGGAACGGACAAGAGGAACGCTTTCAGCCTATCCCGGCTTTCTCTACCAACAGCTTTTCCGCGTTGCGAGAGGCTGCGCTCGAAAGCTTCGGATTGGCGGTCCTGCCCATGCCATTGATTCGCGACGACCTCGCGAAGGGGAGACTCAAGCATTCTTTAGCGGAGTGGACCCCGTTTGGTCAAACGCTTTATGTCGCGATCGCTCCGGGCAGCGGCGTGCCGGCAAAAGTCAGGCTCTTGATGGATTTTGTCGTCGGCTGGTTCGCGACGAACCCACTATGACCACGAGGCGCCTCCTTGGCCAAATCACGAGCGCGCGGCGCTCACCCTCGGCTCAGGACTCCTAATCATTCGCATTGAGGACGAACGAGCTTCGGGGCGAGTAACCCGGCGACATGGTGCAGCCCAGCAGTGTCCATGCCCCCAGGCTGCGAGAAGAGCGCCAGAAATGCGCCGGCACGGCGAGTTGCGGGCGCTCGCCGGCCGTTAGATTTGAACCGAGTACGCTGACTTCATGTATGCGGCTTCCGTTGGTCACGACCATTTCTGCGGGCGCGCCCAAGTAGTAATGCCACACCTCGATGCCGTCCAATCGGTGCAGGGGAAGAGGATCATCGCCCGCTAGTAAGTAGTACATCGACGAAAGCTTGGGCCGCCCCCAGATCTCACTATCGGCATAATGTGGCGAATACCATCCCGCCGCATGATGCCGCTCCATGGCAAACATGCTTATGACATCCTGAAGGCTTAGGCTGTCGCTGCTCATGATGGATCACCTTGATTGAAGTCGGCCAGGACTCGTGGAGACAAACGGGTTAGGGAGTGAGTTTTCCCAACGGAATCGCTGCATGAAAGTCGAAGCAACTTGTCGGTTTGCTCAATGGTAGGCGCGAGCGTAGTACGGCGCAAATTCAGGCGGTTGGCTCATTGCCATTTCGATCATGAGTGAGGAGCGGCGTCGCGCAGTCGGCGGCATTCCAGTACATGAAGCCCATGCCCTCGCCGGTGCCGGCAGGCGTGCGCCAACACGGAACGTAATCCACCAGCGTCATCTCGGCGCCCGTGTCCTGAACGGCCTTCATTACGCTGACATAGAGTTTTATCTCCGAGGTGCCGGATTGGTACGAACGCTCGTCGACGGCGGCGAGTCCATCGTAGTCATAGCGGGCCAGCATCTTTATGATGCTGCGGTCGAACTCTTCGTCGTTGACGAAGTGCGAAAGGCCGCCCGAAGCGATGATGCCGACGCGAATGTCTTCGGGCCATGCATTGATTGCATCGCGCAGTACGCGACCAAATTCGATGCAGCGTGACATCGACGGCTGCGTCGGCGGATAGAAGCAGTTCATGATGATCGGCACATGCGGCGGCGGATCGTCGTTCATGATCTGGTGATAGACGAAGCTATACGCATGCGGCACCACCGGATACTCGGGTAGCGGTTTCATCCACACGTTGTCGGGCCACGCGAAGAGATCGGTCAGATCGAAGCGCTCACGCTGGAAGTATTCGATCAAATAGTTGGCAAGCTGCGGATGGCACTGATGCGTGACGTGATGGTCCGGCGCGTAGACAGAGCGCTGAGGCGGCCCGTTGTGCACGTCTTCTCCGGAGTAGATCGCGATCGAGGGCAGGAAATCGGTGAACATTTCCTTCTGATCTTTGCCGAGGATGATCGCGACGTCGATGCGCGCATCGCGATAGGCGGCGGCCATCTTGTCGAGCGCGTCACGGCAGCGCGCCGCGCGCGCGGTGCGCTCGTCGAGCGTCAGGTATTGCTCGAATGCGGCCCCACGATGCGCTTCGAGCTCTGGATAGGTCCAGGTCCGATTGCGGTACCAAAGTTCCGCGTTGTTTCGATCCCGCTCGCCGTTGTTGAGCCAGTCTTCCGGTGCCTGCCCGAGCATGCCGCTGTGCGGCACCGCCATGCCAAACGTAATTTTCGCCACGTGCTTTCAATGATTTGGTGAGTGAATGAAAACGGATGCCCCCGGCATTCAGCATGGGCTCCGTGCGGAGTGGTTGCAGCGGTCACACTACAGCGATCACCTTCGGCGCCCATTCCGGGCGAAGCAGGATGGCCGTTGATGCTGCACCGATCAGCAAAAACACAAAAATCACCATCATGGGCAGCGTGAAGCTGCCGCCCAGATGGAGCAGCCAACCGGAAAGACTTGCCGCCACACCGCCCGAGAAGCTGGTCGCCATTTGCTGAACGCCCGTGACTAACCCGACTGCTTGTTTGGGGAGCAAAGTAAGACGCGACAGAACCAGTGCGTTCGCGGTGGCAAGGCCGAGGAAAGAAAGAGAGAACACGTTCCAGAACAACGCCATCGAAAGCGATCCTGCGTAGGCGCCTAGCAAAACGGTGGATCCACCCACGAAGCCCGCGATGACGAATGCTTTGCGCACAAAGATGGGGTCGCGTCCGCCGGCAATGATCCAGTCCGCAGCCCACCCCGAGATTGCCCCGACCATTGCGATTCCAGCAAAGCTGAAGAAGGTATAAAGCCCGGACTGTCCAAGAGACAGGCCACGTTGCTCGACCAGATAAGCGGGCATCCAGGTCGCGCAGTAGAACGTGAAGTAGCCGTAGCAGAAACTGTTGATCATGCCGCCCCAGACAACCGGACTGGACAGAATGTTGCCGAAAGACACTGCCGGGTCTCGGCGCGTTTTCGCACGGCGTTCTGCTTGGGACGGAAAATCGTTTCGGACGCACAGCAACCAGGGAACCAGCCAAAGCACGCCCACGGCGCCGGTCGCAACGAACATGGCCTGCCAAGAGTAATTGACGATGAGCCAGGCGCCAACGGGTGCGCCGATGGCGGGGCCGAACTTATTGCCCATAGTGAAAATGCCGACTGCCAGGCCGTTTCGGCTTTCGTCGAAGTTGTATCGAATCCACCGATAACTCGCAGGAATCACGATGGCTTCGGCCATGCCGATGATCAAGCGCGCAACGAGCAGACCGGTAAGAGCCGTCACCGCACCCATGAGCGCAGTGGCGATGCACCAAAGCGCAAAGCAAATGGCGTAAGGCCACTTCACACCGTAACGATCGGCCGCCCACCCCATGGGGACTTGAACGACGCCGTAGGACCAGAAAAACGCTGAGTTGACCCAGCCGCGATCAACGTTCGTCAGCGCGAATTCTCGAATGAACCCATTGTCCGCCAGCGCAGCGGACATGCTCGTGCGGTCGATAAAGGAAATCAGCACACCGAGCGCCAGTAACGCGAGGGTGGCCCAACGGCTCGCAACCCCGAATCGGTCCGATGCCCTTATCTCCATCTCAATCGTCCTCATATGTACTGTCTCCAATTTCTTTGTTTATCTTCATAACGACCACGCATATGTCGTCGCGAATCGGCGGATCGCTTCACGAGACTGACTCGATTCTCTGAGCCGGAGCGCGCAGGCCCGCCTCCACGATGATCTGGGCCAACACGTCCTCGTTTTTGTAACCCATGAGATGGACTCCGGCAACGCCCTCAATATTGCGAACGCTTCGAATCATTTCTATGCAGAAGCGCTTTCCTTCAAGACGCTGATCGGTCGCCGCGGCGATGCGCTCGGTGACCGAGCTCGGTACGTTCACGCCAGGCACATGGTCAGCCATCCATCTCAACGCCTTGGCTGTCGAGAGGATGCCAACGCCGACGATGATTGCCGCCCGCTTATGCAGTTCCCGCGCTCGCACTTCGTGCATGAAATGCTCCAGCAGATTCAGATCGAAGCAGAACTGCGTCTGGATGAACTGCGCTCCGGCATCGACCTTGCGCTGAAGGTTGCCGATGCGCTCGGCGAATGGCGGCACGAAGGGATTGGCCGATGCGCCCAGAAAGAGGCGTGGGGCGTGTTCGAGCTTGCGGCCTGAGGCATATTCGCCGCGCTCGCGCATGCCACGCAAAGTGTGCAAGAGATTGACCGAGTCCAGATCGAACACCGACTTGGCGCCAGCATGATCACCTTGGGACACGTCGTCGCCCGTCAAGCACAGCACGTTACGGATGCCCAGCGCAGCAGCGCCGAGCACGTCGCCTTGCAGCGCGATGCGATTGCGGTCGCGACAACTGACCTGGCTGATGGGCGTGTAGCCCGCCGAGTGGAGGAGCGCGCTGGCAGCCGCACTGGACATGTGACAATTGGCTC
Organism: Trinickia acidisoli; assembly: GCF_017315725.1. Taxonomy (NCBI): domain Bacteria; kingdom Pseudomonadati; phylum Pseudomonadota; class Betaproteobacteria; order Burkholderiales; family Burkholderiaceae; genus Trinickia; species Trinickia acidisoli. The sequence goes on along the minus strand of NZ_JAFLRG010000002.1, from coordinate 2,129,685 downwards.
CCGCGCCGTCAGTGATGTTGATGGCATCTGTCAGGCCGCTGAACACAGCGGCTCGCCTCAGAAGCGCTTGCGGGTCCGCCGAGTCGGGCGGAGAGATCTCGACCGTGACGATGAAGCTGCTTCGCTCGCGGCACAGCGTCTCAAATCGGTTGACGACCGGATCCTCTGAGAAGTGCGAAGCGGACGACACCGCGGCTGCATGGTGTGAAGGCGGGAGAGCCCTGGCTGGCGCCTTCGGCGCGATCATGGGCACCCACGTCGATTTGCCGGCAAGCCGATAGTCCCGCGGAGCGACTCGCTGCGTCCAGGTATTCGTATGGCCAGGACGGATGCGCGTGTCGCCTTCAGTCGCGTCCACCCAGGTACACCGGCGCTCGGGTTCGACTTCGCAATGACCGTTGGCGCGCACCCCCCCGCAGGGTCCGTTGCGCATGCCCTTGGCACAGCCCGTCGGGCAGGCCATGCCCGTCACCGAAAGGCCGCACTGTCCGCACATTCGGCAATTGAAGAACGCGCCTTTGGTTGCGCGTTCGACCGGAAGCAAAATGGCTTCGAGCCTGCTCGTGCCGATCCATCCAGCAATTAGCTCGAGGTGAGGGGCGACATGCTCGAACACACGGTACAACCTGCGCAAACCGCGTGCGTGATTCAATGACCAGCGACGCAGAAGGTTCATAGCGAATTCGCGGATCCGTGCCGAATCGCTGATTCCCGGCCTTCAGTGGAAGAAGGTGTCATTCGATAATCTCCAGGTCGGCATCGATTTCGCCTCGATTCCCGATTGGTCGTGGGGGAACAGCGCCGTTGCAAAAGCGCTTGAAGTGATCTTACTGAGGAGGGGGAGCCGAAAAAAGCGCGCTGGTCGCACACTTACCTTGCGGAAATCGCTCAAATCGATCCCGGCTGCACGGCGAGGCAGCGGTGCGACGACAACCAAAGCCGCGTTCGAATCGTCCGTCCTCGGCGTCGCGGCTGATCGAAGCGTCATTGAAGGGCAATGCTTGTCACGCCATACGTCACGGCTATCGGCGACTCAAGGCTTGCGTGCCGCACTCTTTTTTTCGCGTAGATCAAAGCGCCCGTCTCGACCGGGATGAACGGTGCCTGAACGTGGTCGATCAGAAAATCAATGAATGCGCGAGCGCGTGCTGCCTGGTTTCGCTGGGGGCTATACCTTCAATGCCGACGGTACCGCGATCTATCTAACAATGACCGCCCTTTTCGTCGCGCAGGCAATGAATATCCGCCTGACGATCTGGGAGCAATTGCTGTTGCTCAGCGTGATGTTGTTGACGTTCAAAGGTTCCGCAGGCGTGGCCGGTGCCGGGTTTGTGGCGCTGGCCGGCACATTGACCATCACGCACAAAATCCCGGTGTCCGGTCTGGTGCTATTGCTGGGCGTTGACCGGTTTCGTAATGAAGCCCGTGCGGTCACGAATCTGATCGGCAATGGCGTGGCGACCATCGTGGTGGCCCGATGGGAAGGGGCGCTCGATATGAACACGGCGCAAGCGATGCTCAACCGGAATTCGGATACGAGCATTGATGCATTGGAGTCCGCCGAGGTTGGGATGGCGGATCGGCCGCCGCTCGAAGACGGCGTCGTCCGGTCTCACGCGCATTGAGCCGTCCACTTCACTTCATCCTGCGCGCCATGGCCATGACCAGCCAAGGTGATTGGCAAGAAGATCTGCGGCCCCCCTTCCGCGACAATGCCTAGGATCGTCAATATGACGGCGCCGCCGGTTCACCGTGCGACGAGCTTCAGGCGCTGGCTGACTTGCCACCCATTCCAAGCATCATCGGTATGAGATAAGCCAAGGGACCTGCCCCCAAGACAGACCATAGGTTATTGAATGAAAGAGCTCTCGGCTCAAGGACGGGTCCAGATGCAAGGGCATCGCCCCGAATGTTGCCCCGATCTTGCCTCCACGGGATAATCGGTCCTCAACCGCGCGCTGTGGCGCGCGAACTTCCCTACGGAGCCGCATGACCGAAGTCGCTATCTCGCCCACCGATTACGCCACCTGGCTTGCAGAACTCAAAACCCGTGTAGAGGCCGCACGCCAGCGCGCAGCGCTGGCGGTGAACCATGAGTTAGTTTCTCTTTACTGGCAAATCGGCCAGGACGTCCTGCAGCGGCAGCACACAGGATCGAGTCAGCGTTCTACACGCATGACGCATTACCAACTTACTGATCGCGCTGTCAGTCGGCGGGGCCTTCGTCCAGTGATGCCAATATAGGTCAACCGATATCTTGGCTTGCGGCGCCAAACCAACGAGGTCCCCCGAGTCCATCCATGCGCGAGCCAGCATCGTCGGCACAAGCCCGTACCCAATTCCACGGCGAATAGCAGAAAGCCGTGCCTCCAAAGTCGGGAAGCAATGTGCGACATAGCCGCTCACCACGAAACCCAGCGCCTTCTCGATAAATGCCTCATGCACGGGGTCGCTCCTATTTGGAAGGACCGCGGGAGCGGCAACGACGCTTTCGCGCTTGAGTCCATTAGCGAAATACCGCTTCGCCAACGCAGGTGTCCCAACGCATTCGTACTCCATCAACCCGATCGGCTCTGCCGCAAATCCCGGCAGAGCGGTCCGTGTCTTCGAAAGCCAACCCATGACCTCCCCGCGTGCAAGTGCCGTCAAAGCGTCAATCTGGTTGTCAGTGAAAACCTCGATCGCCACGTTCTCCTTTGCAATGGCATAGGCAATCGGCTCAAACCACGTCGTCAGGCAATCTGCGTTGACGGCAATGGCGACGTTGGGCCGGGCGAGGGTGTCAAGCTTTAGCCGCTTCATCGTATCGAATTCAAGCGTCGTCACAGCTTGGCAGTGATGAAGAAGTATCTCGCCTGGTGGCGTCGGCACAACGCTGTCACGGACGAGTAACGGGGTGCCGAGGACACCTTCCAAAGCAGCGATTCGCTGCGACAGCGCACTTCGAGAGATATTGAGTTCGCGTGCGGCCAGCCCAAAGCTTTGAGTTCGTACAAGGGCAGAGAATGCTTCGAGGTAACGTCGGTCAAAATTCACGATAACGAACTACACAATAATGCTGATCAAAAAAATCACTCTGCTCTGCGTCAAACGCCCAGTTCTTTCCGGTACTTCGGCACGAGCATGTCGCGCGCCTTGACCATGCTGACGAACCATCCGGCCTTCACGATACCGACACCTTTCAAATGCGCGACGCCGGCTTTGCTGCCCATGGTGACGACCATTGACGGATTACCCGTCTGCGGGCGATATCGCTTCATGTTTCGCCGGTCGCCCTCTCCCAGGAGGGTTTGACGGATGTTCCAGGCCGCAACCTTCACCTGTCCGCCGATGTGCCATGCCATTTTATTTTCGTCGAGATTGGTGATATCGCCGAGTGCGTACATAGTCGTGCGCCCGACCACGAGGAGTTCAGGGGTCACCATCACACGATCTTGCTCATTCAACAGGGATGCGAAGTGCTTTCGCATATAGCCCGTATTCGGTCGCCCCCCAATGCACCAAATCATCAGGTCATAGGGAATGCGAGCCCCGCTCGTCGTCGTTGCCTCCCCGGGTTTCGAAAACACCTCGTGCGGAGCGCTGCCGCCCTCGACAAGCCTTTCGTTCGTGCGAACGGTAATGCCTCTGCTCTGAAGAAGATGCATGGCATGCGCCGCAACAGCTTCGGTTGTTCCTCTCAGGATGCGAGGCCCCGCCTCCAGAATGGTGATCTTCTTGTTGCGGTATACCTCTGCGATCTCGCCGGCTACCTCGACACCAATGGGCCCACCGCCTACGATCACGATTTGCTTGGCAGACTGGATCCGCTCGCTGTATTTCGCATAGAACGACTTCCGTTTTGCCGTACTGTCGTCGAACCCACGCATCAGTTCGTTCGAGAAGCGGCTACCGGTTGCCAACACCGTCACGCTTGCCTTCAGCGTCATCTGCTTACCGTGACGATCTTCGATGAGCCCGTCTGACGGAGATATCGTAATGAGCTTACCCCTAATGTGTTTCACCGTCGGTAGCGCAAGCTCAAATGGAACGATAGCCTGATCGGCGAAGTCTGCTCGCACTAGATTGCGAGGCGCAGCCATCGGTACCTCGAAGTAGTCGAGGGGGTCGACAAGCGTCACGGGAGCGGTAGATGAAAGTGCCTTTGCAAGTAAAGCGCCGGCCATGCCACCACCGTAGATAACGACGCCATTGGAAGCGATGGACGAGTTCATGTTTTCACGGTAGGAGTAAGAATGGTATCGCCCGTGGATCCGATACGCCCGCAAGCCGGAACTGCGGGCGGTGGTGCGATCGTTGCTGTTCAACTACGTCGCGAAGGATCAGAAACGATAGCCAACCGATAGGAACGTGACGATCGGATTGACTTTCAACTTCGTCGTGCTCGTGACAGTGCCGACAGACGACTGTGTCGTCAGCGTCGCCTTGGTCGTAAGCCACGAGTATGCGATCGAAGCGCCGATCGACCAGTGCGAGTCGATGTTATAAGTTAGACCCGCATTGACGACGGGCGCAAACGACTGACTCAACGACACCGACGTCGGGCCCTCCAGCGCAGTGCCGACCGCAGGCGAAGCGAGGATTTGCCCACCCGATACGGCATTGCTGAGCTTAACGTTACTGAACCATGTATACGTGACGCCCGCTCCCAAATACGGTCTCAAACGCGCATTCGGTTCGCCGAAATGGTAGTTCACGAGGATCGCTGGGCTCCACGCTCGCGCCGTGCCTAGTTCGCCCGCACCCGCAAGCGTCCCCGAGCCGTTCAAATGCCATGTCGGAGGCACGCCCATCTCCGTGTCCGCGGAGATGTGGTCGGTCACATAGTACGAGGCCGTCAGTCCGAACGTATCTCCGCTCGAAATGGTGGCGCCGCTGCCTGCCATCACTGCCGACTGACCTAGTGCATTCACTGTCAAAGGGTCGCTCGAGCCCTGGGGCGAAAAATGTGACCATCCCGCGTTGATGACCAACTGACCTGCTGACTGGGCGTGAGCAGCCGAAACCGCTGCAATCGACATTACGGCTGCTGCGTAGATGCGCTTCATGTGTTCGTCTCCGAATTTTGGTTTTAGAAATTTAGTAGTCCTAAGTAAATCAAAAGGATGTTGCGTGGAAAATTCCTCTTAATGGTTAGCTATGCGCTGGCGCCCGCGGCGGGTTGATCGAGTATGCGAAGGGGAAGCGTCCTAGCGTCGAATTTGCCTTTGCGAGCTCAGACTCGTCAGTCAGCTCTACCTGCACGGTCATGCCGCGCGCCGCGTCATCTCGAATACTCAAACGCGCGCTCTGGACGTGTGCCTCCCGCAGCGCATGATTCAGCGCGTCCAGCATCTCGCGGCGCTTGAGCTCAGGCTTGAAGATTTTTCCCACGGCAGTCAATGGCACCGCATCGACGATGCGGATTCGTTTCGGAAGAGCCGCTCGTTCGCTGATCGCATCGCGCATAAAGTCGATCAGCGCTTGTTCGGTGGCGCTTGCTCCCGGCTTGAGCTGAACGTACGCAACCGGCAATTCGCCCGCGTGCGCGTCCGGGCGCCCGACGGCTGCGGCGATCTGGACGGCGGGATGCCGGTGCAGCGGCTCCTCGATCGTCGCCGGGTCGATGTTGTGCCCGCCCCGGATGATCAATTCCTTGCGCCGGCCCGTGAGCCAGAAATAGCCATCCGCATCGCGTCGCGCAAGGTCGCCCGTATTCAGCCAGGGTTTGCCATCGGGCAGACCAAGCCAAAGCCCGTCGTTTTGCTCTTGCTGTACGTAGCCGGCAAACACGTTCGGTCCCGAGATGATCAACAGTCCTACTTCATCATCCACACAGTCGCGTACGTAATGGCCCGCCTCGTCGAGGACCACGGCCTTCATAGCCTGTCCTGGAATCCGTAGGCCGATCGAACCGAGCCGGCGCTCGCCGTTGGGTGGATTGACGCTGCTTACGCACGTGCCTTCGGTCAATCCATAACCCTCGAGAATTCGCACTCCGATGCGCTCTTGGAACGCACGGAAAATCTCGACAGGCATAGGCGCCGCGCCGCACAGCCCGTATTCGAGCGAGCTGATGTCGTGACCATCGATCGGGATATCGAGCAACGCCGAGTACAGCGTAGGTACGGCACTGAAGAAGTTGATTCGGTGACGATCGACGATTTCCCAGAAGCGCTTGACTACCCCCTCGCCACGATAGCCCTGGGGCGTGCCGAGTACGACATGCGCCCCGCGCGAGAACGGCACGAGCCCCGTTGCCAGTACCGCGTTCACGTGAAAAAGCGGCAACCCGCAAAAGATCGTCTTCCCCGGCCCGATCCCGGAGCCCACCACTTCCCCGACGCTCCACGCGTTGGCCACTTCGTTTCCGTGTCGCCGCATCGCGACCTTCGGCAGGCCGGTCGTCCCGCCCGTACAGAAGTAGGACGAGAAATCATCCGCGTCGATGCGGCGCTGGCTCATCAGCGCACTACCCGACTCGCGCGCCATCGATCGCGTGAAGTCATGTATGTCGATAAAGGCGGGAACCGCGCCGCGCACGCCGCGGCGGCCGTGCAGTCGCCGAGCTTCGCGGTATCGCATGAGCCGGACGGGAAGGCGCCGCCACCCACGCACGTGATTCGCCAGGTCAACCAGAACGAGATGGCGCAGGGAAGGCACTTGAGCCAGCACCGGTTGAATTTTCGGCCACAAATCCGTGCCGGGAAACGGCGCCAACGTGACCAGCACTTTTGCATTCACCGCCTTCAGCAGGGATGCGATTGCCGCGCTCTCCAACAGCGGATTGATTGCGCAGACGATGCCTGCCGCTTCGCCGCCCCAAATCACAAAATGCGTTTCAGGAAGGTTGGGCAGTACGTAGGCAACAACGGACTGGCTATCGACGCCGAGACGCGTGAACAGGTTCGCCGTTCGCGTGATGTCGCGAAGCAACTCGGAGTACGCCCAGCGAACGGGTTCGCAATGATCGCCCGTGCGCAGAAAAAATGACAACGCAGGCGCAGAGGGATCGAGCGCCGCGCCTCGGCTAATCATCTCGTAGGTGCTGACCGGTAGGTCGGCGGGCGGCCCCTGAATTTCGATTGCGACCACGTCGGCTTCGGTAGCGACGGCTTTCATGCGACCTCGTCGATGACACAGTTGCGTTGCACACCGAGATCGATCGTCCTGTCACGACTTGCAATACGCGACTCGACAACATCGCCCGCCTTCAAATACCGATCGCAACCTGCTTGCACTTTGTCGAAGATTCGCCACTTCGCGCGCTCCGGCAACAACCCTGCGATCCGTTGCTTGGCCGGTGACGGAATGCTGAGCGCACATCCAGATGGGGTTCCCGTTGCCAGCAGGTCGCCCGCATAAAGATCCTGCACGCCCGACAACTCCGTCAGCGTCTCGGCCGGGCCGTAGACTAGGTTCGCCGTGGAATCGGATTGACGCACTTCGCCGTTCACGGTCAGCGTCAATTGCAGATCGCGCAATTGGGCAATGTCCCGCGCTTCCAGAAGGCAGAGATAGGGACCCACAGGTCCGAACGTGCGATAGCTCTTCCCTTTGTAGAACTGCATCTGAGGAATTTGGATGTCGCGCGCCGAGTAGTCGTTGACGATCACCGCACCAGCAACGTACTCATGGAGATTGACCTCAGCGATCGTCCGGCGCGATGTGATGTCGCGTTTGAGGATGAGTCCCAGCTCGATTTCGTAGTCGAGAAAGCGTACGTGAGTCGGCCGCACAAGGAAGGCATTCGCGGGCACGATGCAGCTCGGTGCTTTTGTGAAGATCATGTTGAACTTCTTCGCATCCGGATCCATGCCCGATTCGATCATATGCTGACGGTAATTCGCACCTTGACAAACGAACTGTTGATTGCTCGTCACAGGTGAGAGCCATTCGACGTCCGACTCGGGGATCGTTCTCTCGCTCTCGAGCGCCGCCAACTCTTCGATCCGACACGCGCGTATAAACGCAGCGGTCGTCGCGAATTCGCCCGGTATCGGCGTGATCCGACGGTCCCTGATCACGCCCCACCGCGCGCGGCCTTCGAATCGATAGTGCAGAACGTGCAATGCCATGAATGCGCCTCGAACAATCTTTCAAGAAATAGAGATCAAGCGAACAGCTTCGCGAGCGTCCGCAGCTTCGCGACGGTCAAGTCGGGGCTGCGGCGCAAGTTGCGCAAGAGCGCCGCGATATTCGATAGCGTGAACTTGGGCTTCGTGAAGCTAGGTGGCATCGTCGGCCCCCATTGAGCCATCGCTTCTCGGCTGATCGCATGCACGCCCGTTGGCATCTGCGCTGTGAACAAATCACCGTCGCAGTAGTGCTCGTGCTTATCGCCCCATGGGTCCTGCCAGTAATCGAACACCTGACTCCCTAGGATGTGTCGTCCGATGCCCCATGCATGCGTCCAACGCTTGTCGCGCAGCAGGCGCTGCCCGACACCTATCGCATCTGCATCCACGAGTTCGAATGCGCTGTGGCTGTATATCGGTGCGAATCCTTGCGCAAGTGCGAGCGTGTGATGGTCCGCCGGCGTTGCACCGAGGTCGAGTCGCATGAATGCGACAGCAGGAGAACCGTCGGGCAGCACTTGGATGTCGCTCGGAATGAAGCCGAAATGGTGGGTGTACCAAGCACAGGTGGCTTGATAGTCGGCCACCTCCAGCACCACATGCCCAAGGCGAATCACTTCAGGTGCCCCGGCCGGCGGACGCTGCGTATCATTCACTCGGACCGTCGCGTCGACGGAGTTGAACGGCAGCGGCGGGCGGTGCGGCAGCGCGCTAACCGCCGCCTGCCCCGCAATCGCGTCGACACGAAAACCCGACGGATCGACGAGCCGCACTCGATGTCCCCCGCCAGGCCATGGCGATGCTTCGATGTGGGATGCGCCCGATACGCGCGCGAGCTTTTCCAGCGATGCCATACCATCCACTTCGAGCGCGAAGCCGACGAAGCGCGCTTTTTCTGCCCGCTTGATCACGTAGCAGAATGACGTCGCGGCAGTCCCCCGAAGAAACAGGTATCCGTCATCGCGAAACACGGTCCGCATACCAAAGTCGTTGAGAAACTGCTCGGCCTTCTCGAGGTCCGGGCGTTCGAACATCAGATAGGCGAGCGCCAATGCCTTCGTCGTCGGACTCGCGTGGCGGGCCGGTTGTGGGGTGGTGAGTTTCATGCGGAAACCTCAGGCAGACGGTAAGACAATTTGCACAGACGGAGCCAGGGCTTGTGCCGGTGAGCCGAGTAGTTGAAGCGATTCGCGAACGAGACGCATCGATTCGGATGCTGGCCCATCGTGCAGGATCGTTTTGTCGGGGCGCACCACGGCTGCCCAACCGAACGGCGCCACTCGCGGCATGAAGGTGCCGTCCAGGTCCTCCCAACACCCGCTTTCCGCGCGATGCAAATGCTGCCCGCGATGCACGATCTGGATCACCGAGCCGCCGGCGTTGATGAATGCGGCACGCGTGTTCGTATCGAGTGCTATGCCGGCATCGATGCCGAATCCAATCAGCGTTAGGCCCGTGCCGAGCGCATCGTCACTCAGACAAATGGCGGCATCGCGTCCACGCACCCAGCCTTGCGGAAGCACGGCGCCGCGTACGAGCCGGGTTCTGGCCGCACCTTTAATGAACAAACCTCGTCGGAAGACGTTTTTAGGCTTGATCCCGAGTTCGTCGAAATGCGCTCGCAGCGGGGGAACAAGTCGCACAAGTCGCATCAAGCCGTGCGTGAGCAACGCGATTACCGCATTGCGCGGCATGACGAGCTTGCCCATGAACTTCGCGAGGCCGATCATCGCCTTCACGTGAGGGCGGCGCTCTTGATCGTAAGTATCGAGGATGCGAGTACTGGCCCTTCCCTGAACCACCCAAGTGAGCTTCCAGCACAGATTCACCGCATCGCGCAAGCCGGCGACGAGTCCCTGCCCCACGAACGGCGGCGTAATGTGCGCGGCGTCGCCAGCGAGAAAGACGCGTCCTTTGCTGAATGCTTTCACTGTTCTCGCATGAAACCGATAGACGGCCTTGCGCTCGATGAGCATTTCGTCGAGGCCACCCCACGGTGCAAGTAGCTCGCGAACGCGTGCGTCGGATTCCATTTCGCTGCGCGTTTCGCCGGGACGAAGCATGAACTCCCAGCGCTCCCGGGCGCCTGGCGCCACCATGTGCGGTGTGGGCCGACGGTGATCGCAAATGAATTCGACGTGGTCGATGGGACGGCGCACATGACGAGCGTCGACGATGAGCCAATCTTCCGGGAACGTTTTGCCCTTGAATTCCTGACCGATCATTTGCCGCACCACTGAGCTAGCCCCATCGGCGCCAACCACGTAGCGGGCACTGACGCGATGGCGCTGGCCAAACTCATCGTCCAGCAACGCGATGGCCTGAGCGTGCGTCTCCTCCAACGATATGAGCGTGAGACCGAGCGCCATTCGAGCCGCATTTTTTGCGGCGAGTTGCGCGCGCAGGCAACGTTCGAGGTCGGGCTGATAGAAAGTCACGAGTTTCGGGTGTCCGTCCGCACTGCCAAGCGTATTGACTCGACCGAACTCGCCAAGCCACGGTGAACGCATGCGCACGTGCGGTATGGCAATGGTTTCGAAATCGGCGTCCGTCACGCCCGCGAACTGCAGGATTCGTAGCGCCTCGTTATCCAGCGCGATCGCACGTGGCGCCATGAAGATTTCGGTCGCTTTGTCGATGACGAGCACCCGCACCCCGTCGCGCGCCAGCAAATTCGCGACCGTCGCGCCGACCGGTCCACAGCCCACCACGAGTACGTCCACGTGCGACGGCAACGCGAGCGGCATTTGGCGTGGCTCTGCCTTGTCGGCGGGTTTCCTGCCCTCGCTTGCTTGGTTCGTCTGCGCCACCTTACCGTCTCCATTCGTCATACGGAGCGACCGCTTCAAGCCGCTTTTGTGACATTAAAGTCATAACTGATAATTTTGTCAATTTCGATGATGGAAGGTATACTCGAAACACAGTGAGCCTGCTGGATGCCGATGCCCAACCCTCCTCGCCGCACGAAAACGCCGCACGCAGCGGTCGAAGCTATTGAGCCGACTGCCCCCATACGCGAACCGCGCGGGGCTCGACGTAAACGCGAGACACGCATGCGTTTAATGGAAGCGGCGCTCAAATTGATGGCCGACAAAGGCATGGAGGGGGTGGCAATCAACGAGATTACGGAAGCCGCTGACGTCGGCTTCGGCTCGTTCTATAACCACTTCGAGTCGAAGGAGGCGATCCATCTCGCACTGTTGGACTGGGTGTTCGAGGAATTCGCCGACACGCTCGACCGCATTACCGCTGAGCTAACCGATCCCGCGGAAGTCATTTCGGTCTCGATTCGGCATGCGCTGATGCGAGCGAGGCGCGAGCCCGTTTGGGGGCATTTCCTGATTCGGGAAGGGCTTTCGGCACGTGGGCTGAGCCGCGGACTAGGGCCCCGGCTGCTGAGAGACATTCAGAAGGGGATTGGCGCGGGGCGCTTTGCCGCCGACGACCCGCTGATGAGCGTCGTGACGATTGGCGGCGCGGTGCTCACCTCGATTGCGGTCGAGTTGCGCGATGGCGCCAGCAGTACGCCCTTGACTGACATGCTGAAAGCCTTCGGCTACGCGGAGGATCAATTCGCGGAACGGGCAGCCGCGGCAATGCTGCGAACGCTTGGCCTGTCACGTGCCGAGGCGGTAGAAATCGCGAATCGGCTGCTGCCTGTTGATGAGCGCGCTATCGAAAGCGAGTGAGTTGCGGTGGGCTTGCCAACTTGCCGGTTGGCCGAGCACCCCAGCGCTATTTGATCGATTGAATCTGCGCCTGACTCAATTCCCAGATGTGCGGCGGCAAGGGAATGAAATGCACCGCAGCCAACCAAGCCTCGTTATCTTCCGACGGCACGATCGTCCAGAGCAGGAAACGACGCATCGCAGCCGCGGTAGCGGGGTCGGGTTGTTTGGCGGACACCACCGCGTACTCGTAATTCACGAGCGGATAGGACCCGCTGGCGGGCGCGAACACCAGCGTCAGGCGCTCGTCGGACGGCGTGCGCGCGTCGAGCGAAGCGGCACCCGCCATAATCGTATCTTTGGTGGGCAAGACAAATTCGCCAGCTCCATTCTTCAGCGCTGCAGTACCGATCTTCGCTCGGGCGATATCGTTGCTATAGCTCACGCCCACATAACCGATCGAATACGCTGTCGACTGAATCGCCTTCACCATCCCCGCATTGCCCACGGCCATCATGCCGCCAGGCACATTGGGCCATGAGATCGTCGTACCGTATCCGTGATCGCTCTCCCACGAAGGGGTCGAGAACGTCAAGAACTGTGTGAACACGAAGGTATCGCCGGAACCCTCCGCGCGCCGAATCGGCACGATCGCGTGGTGCGGCAATGAAACACCCGGGTTGAGCGCCGCGATTTGCGATGCATCCCACGAGCGCACGGCCCCCGAATAAATACCCGCAAGCGTCGGCCCATCGAGCTTCAGATGAAGCGCGTTCAGGCCCGGCACGTTGTAATTGATCGTCTGCGCGGCGATCGCCAACGGTACATTGATGATATGCGGATGTTGCCGGATCTCGGCATCCGACATATAGGCATCCGAAGCACCGATATTCACCCTGCCCGCGATCACCTGCTGGATTCCAGCCTCGGAGCCGGACGCGCCGATGTTGATGTGAACATCGGGATGCGACTTGGCATATTGCGCAATCCACGTAGTAAAAAGCGGATACAGGAGGGTCGAGCCTGTCTCGTTGAGCGTCGTCTCTTGCGCGAAACCGGGCGCGCTAGCTAGCATCGCGATCATCGCCATGCCAAGCCTCACTCCTGCAAACGTGCGCCACCGCAACCAGAAAACCTGCCTTTTATGCCGGTAAGCCATGCGCGTCTCCATCACCTTAGGGAAGCCACTGCGTCGATTGCCTGCCTCATGGCGAGCGCCGATGATTAGCGGCCGATCTCGTCGAGGTTCACCCCATTGGTTTCGATACGGAACACCCAGGTAACCACAGCGCCCAGAATCGAAGTGGCCACGAGGATATAAAGAAGCGGACCGGTGCCGATGCCGGCGAGCAAGATCGGGAACAAAAAGGCCGTGGCGACCGCGCCGATCTTGCCGACCGCCGCGGCGAAGCCTGCGCCCGTTCCGCGAATCGCGGTGGAGAAGACCTCGCCGGCCAGTAGGTAGGTTTGCGCGTTCGGCCCGAGATTGGTCATGAAGTTGAAGATCATGAAGCCCACGAAAATCATGGCGGTTTTCGTCGTGCCATCGAAGCCGTCGGAGAACGACGCGATCAGCAACCCCGCCGCGCAACCGATAAAGCCAATGACTTGCAGCCAGATCCGCCCGCACTTATCCGCAAGCGCAACTGCGAAGATGATGCCAATGATCAGCAAGGTCGTGATCAGCGCAGCGCCCTTCGCGGCGAGGATGTCGTTGAGAATCAGATCGGCGATGCTGCGCACGTGATCAGCCTTGGCGCCAAACGCCGTGGCGAGAATCGTCGGCGTAAAGATACCGATGCCGTAAGTCCCCAGATCCTGCAAGAACCAAGGCACCGAGGCGAAGATCGTCGCGCGCAGGTTTTTCCGTTCAAACAGTGCAAGGAAGCCGCCTTTCTCGTGCTCACCCTTGCCGACGACGACAAACTCGCGCGCAAGAACAATCTCGGCCGGATACTGCGGCGAGCGAACCAACAGCCGGCGCGCGGCCAATTCCGCACGTTCGGTCGCGCCGCGCACGTGCAACCAGTTTGGGCTCTCGGTAATGAAGAAACGCCCGACGGTGACCAGCAATGCAGGGAAAATCGCCGTGCCGTACATCCAGCGCCACGCGTCGAGCGTAGGCGCCATCGACAGCACCAAAAAGCCGATGCCGGTCCCCGCCAACGCCCCCACAGCTTGAAAGGCAAATGCGGCGAGCACCAGCTTGCCGCGGCTCGTGCTTGGAATGCTTTCGGAGATGATCATGTGGGCTGTCGGATAGTCACAGCCAAGCGCCACACCCAAACCGAACAGGCAGACCACGAGCGAGACGAAATTGGTGCAGAAAACCAGCAGCACGAGAAACGCGACGAAGATGACCATCTCGACGATGAACATCCGCTTGCGTCCGAAGTGATCGGACATGCCGCCCAAACCCACCGCGCCAACGAGGATGCCACACAGGCTCGCCGCACTGATAAATCCGTTCTGTGCCGCGTTGATGCCAAACTCCCGCGAGATCAGCGGCAACGCCACCCCCGTCATGAACACGACGAAGCCTTCAAAGAATTTTCCGGCCGCGGCCAGCGACCAGATGCGCCACTGCATTCCCGTCATCGGGATCGAAGGAAGGCGCGTACCGTCTGGCCACATTGGCCGTTCGTCGATGTACTCCTGAACCGACTTGAGCGTCTCTTTTTGCAACTCGCCCGTAGCCGCTGCGTCGCGCATGCGAAAGCTCCTCGTCATGTAATTACCGTAGCGTCGGCAATCTTTATGACGGGATGGTGACGCTCTCCAATGTCGCGCGGATGACAGGTGCCGAGGAAATCGCCGTCCAGTGATCCTGCCGCGGAATAAAGTCCGTCTTGCGGGGCTCGCGACGGGCCGCTGCGTCGCGCATGCGAAAGCTCCTCGTCATGTAATTACCGTAGCGTCGGCAATCTTTATGACGGGATGGTGACGCTCTCCAATGTCGCGCGGATGACAGGTGCCGAGGAAATCGCCGTCCAGTGATCCTGCCGCGGAATAAAGTCCGTCTTGCGGGGCTCGCGACGGCCAAGAACGACGACCTGGATGCTAGCGCAGCCCGTGCGGCGCACGTTGATGGGCAGATGCGCGAACGGGATTTTGACTTCTAAGCAATCATTGCTCCGAGTCAGGGAGCAGAGCGGGAGTATGTCGCCCCCCGCCCGCGGCTAGCCGCCCGTTGCCAGCGTCATCACTCCCGGCGCCAGCAGGTAAAAGCCCACTCCGATGATGATCAGGTAACCCAGCAGGATGAATGTCCACCCCATGTTGTGCCGGATGACCTCGCCTTCGTTGCGCACAAACCGGCTTGTTGCGACGCCCACACTCGTCGTTTGCGGTGCGACCGGCTTCCCTACCTCGGCGCCCACCGAGTTGAGCGACGGCAGGAGCAGGATTGGGAAGCCGAGCAACCGCCCGACTGTCACCTGGAAGAAGCCGAACATCGCGTTGGTTGACGTATTGCTGCCTGAAAGCGCCACACCGATCCAGCCAAGGATCGGGGCGACAATGACGAAGGCGACGCCGATCTTCGAAAATCCCTCGGCAAGCGAGGCGGCCATGCCCGAAAAATTGAAGATATACGCGAGGCCAAATATGAAGACCCCGACGAGGAAGGCGCCCCACATCTGATGCCAGGTGCGGCTGAACGCCTCCGCATAGTGTGCGGGCTTCATGCCGATCAAGAGCGCCGTTATCAGCCAAGCGACGAAGATTGCCGTACCGCCAATAAAAGGTGCGAAGGAAAATACCGCGCCCACCGTGGCGCCCTGGTGAATCGACGACGCCGCCGACACAGAGAGCTTGAGCCATACGATCTTCGGCAGTGGCGACCATGGGCCAGTCCACAGGACAACCACAACGATCAACACGATAAATGGCAGCCATGCTCGCAATACTTGCGCGCGGGTCATTCCGTGCGGCGCGTTGGCGGCTTTGGCGCGATCCGTATCGATCGGCGTTCCGCCGTAGCCAAGCGTGCGTTTCGGGCGCCAGAACTTGAGCAGCACGAACAGCGCGGCAAAGCAGACGATCGAGCCGGTCACGTCTGGCAAATAGGGACCCAGGAAAACCGCGACCGGATATTGCCCGGCGATATAAGCGAGCGAGCCGACCACAGCCAGCGGCCAGCCGTCCCTCAAGCCGGTTCGTCCGGACACGAGATAGATCAATACCCATGGCGGCAGCAATGCAAGTACCGCAACGATATGCGCGACCGAAGCTGACAGCGCCAGTACCGGCAGGCCGGTCACGGCCCCCAGCGCAAGGATCGGTACGCCGAGCGCGCCGTAGGAAACGGGGGCGTTATTGGCGAGCGCCGCAACGCGGATTGCATCGAGATCCGGAATGCCGAGCCCGATGAGTATCGGCGCCACAAACGCCCAGGGATAGCCGAATCCGACCAACCCCTCGAGCAATGCGCCGAAAGCCCACGCAAACAGGATCGTCTGAACTCTCACGTCAGCGGTTCCCTGGGCGGTCAGCCAGCGGCGGAAATCATCGAACACACCCGTGAGCGTCAGCGAGTTGAAGAGCATTACGCCCCAGAAGGTAATCCAGTCGACCGCCCAGATCCCCGTCAGCGAACCATAGACATAAGCCCGTATCCCCGTTCCGAGCGGCATACCCCATACCGCCGCAGCCAGGATAAAGGTGACGATCGCCCCGATCAGCACGGAAAGCCAGGCGGAAAGCCTGAAGACGGCGAGCAGGACGAGGAGAACGACCACGGGCACCAGAGCCAGCAACCAGGATAGGAACAGGTTACCGGTCGGATTGAGGATTTGCTGAAACATGGACCTGACTCCCTCTGATTATTGGCGACGCCAGGAGACAAATGATCACAATGTGATGTGCTTCAAAGTGTAGGAAAAAATTCGCTGAAATGGCCCGACTTTTGCAGAAAATGCAGATGCTGTCTTGTGGCGAGTCCACGTCGAGTCCCAAATCCTGGCATGACGGACAGTAGGCCGGTAGCTGCACGGTATTGCCCGGAGCCGGTCAGCGCCAACCGCAGCGGCGTCACCGCAACCGCAGCGCCTATCGACCGGCGCCTCTACTTCACCCACCACCCTCGCGGCCGGTCCAGCGGTCAACCCTTTGCAGGCGATGCAATCTTTCCCACCATCCGCCCCCATGACGGACTTTATTGTTTCGGAACAATCTGATCCCGGAGAATAAAGTCCGTCTTGCGGCACGTGAGGCGCCGAGAACGGATATCGGTTTTGACCTCGACACACAGCTATGGTGTGGAACGCTCCCCGCCCATGCTCACAATTTTCACTATTTTAGGAATTTTCAGAATCCGCTGAAAGCACGAAATTTAATGAAAATTTGCCTGTAGTTCAAAAAATATGGTATTTTCAGCGAATGCTGAAAGAGCCGAATTTAATGAAACAGGTGGAAGTCCGCGCTGGTGATGCGTTGCAGCGGCTGCTGCGGAACATCCCGATCCTTCAGATCGAAGGTATCGAGACC
The DNA here is from genome assembly GCF_017315725.1 of Trinickia acidisoli. Classification (NCBI taxonomy): domain Bacteria; kingdom Pseudomonadati; phylum Pseudomonadota; class Betaproteobacteria; order Burkholderiales; family Burkholderiaceae; genus Trinickia; species Trinickia acidisoli. The sequence continues at coordinate 2,112,473 of NZ_JAFLRG010000002.1, read as the reverse complement.
GAAGCTGTGTCCGGCGATTGGGAGCCGGATTTGATCGCCCGGTTGCTCGTGGACGGCCGTCAACACCTGCTCATTTGCGCGTACAAGTCGAACGGCCAGCCGCGGTACGCCCGTTCCGCCCTGCTGGAACTGCGCAATTACGTCGCACAGCGAGCGCCGTTGGCAACGCCCGTCTTCATCGCGCCCTACATTTCACCCGCGGTGAGGCAGCTTTGCGAAGACAAAGGCGTCGGCTACCTCGACCTGGAGGGAAACGCCCGCATCGCCTTCGGCGGCGTGTTCATTGAACGCATGGTGACGGACAAGCCGGCGGCCGAGCAACGCGAACTCAAGTCGCTGTTCCGGCCGAAGTCGGCACAGGTTCTACGCGCCATGCTGCGCGAGCCAGGCCGTGCATGGCGCGTCACCGAGTTGTCGGAAATCTCCGGGGTCAGCCTTGGGCACGTCAGCAATGTACGCACCGGCTTGATCGATCGGGAATGGGCGCGCGTATCGGACGATGGCCTCGTCCTCTCAAAGCCGGACGCGCTGCTCGACGCTTGGCGAGATAGCTACACCGCGCCGCCAGGTGAGCGGCTTCGGCTCTACACACCCTTACATGGCAGTGCGTTCGAAGACTCGGCCCGCGGCGCTCTGTGCGCCGAAGATGGCCCCGGACATGCCGTCTTCGCCTCTTTTTCGGCAGCGCATTGGCTTGCTCCTTACGGGCGCACCGGCACGCATTACTTCTTTGCCGACGAAGAAGGTCTGCGCACGCTCCAGGCAGCACTGAAGCTCACGCCTGCCTCGAAAGGCGAGAACGTAGTAGTCATCGTGCCAAAAGACTTGGGATTGCTCGCCGACACGATTGAACCTGCTCCGGGCGCGATCTGCACGAGCGCAGTTCAGACATACCTTGACCTCTCCATTGCCGGTGAACGCGGCGCGGAGGCTGCCGAGCACCTGCGCCTACAAAGGCTCTCATGGCCCCAATGACACCCCAGGAACCACAGTCAGCCGCCGAATACGACGACCGGACGACTGCAGCAGTTAAATCCGTGCTGATCGAGATCGGCCAGATCCTCGGCAGCTTCAAGGGCAAGTTCGCCATCATCGGTGGCGCGGTTCCTTGGCTACTGCTGGCCAACGAGGACATGCCGCACGTCGGCACGCTCGACGTGGACGTTGGTCTAGACGCGGAAGCGCTGGGTGAAGGCGAGTACGCAACCTTGGTCGGTGCGCTTCAAGGCCATGGCTACGCCCAGCGCGAGGGCCTTCGGCGCTTCCAATTGGTTCGCCGGGTTCCCGCGCGAGATGGGGGAGAGGCGATCGACGTCGTGGTCGACTTCCTGATGCCGCGTGATGCGGAAATCGTCAGGAATGATCCTCCGTTGGTCCACAACTTCGCCGTACAACGCGCCGATGGCGCGGACCTGGCAATGCGCTTCTACCAACTGGTCGCTGTGGCCGGACCGATGCCGGACGGTGGGACGAATCGCGTAGAGATCGCGGTGTGCTCCATTCCCGCTCTTCTCGCGATGAAGGGCTATGCGCTGGCGGGCCGCTACAAGCAGAAGGACGCCTACGACATCTACTACTGTGTGCGGAACTACCCGGGCGGCCTTGAGGTGTTGGCACAGGAATGCCGACCACTGCTAGGGCATCCGAGTGGGGAACGCGGTTTCCGGCACATCGCCGAGAAGTTCGACACCTTCGATGGCTATGGGCCTACCTGCGTGAGGCGCTTCGTCGAAGACACGCGTGCGCTGGGTGATCGCACCCCCGAGCAGTGGCAGCAGGATGCATTCGGACAGATCGACGCGCTGCTGCGTGCCATGGTGCTGCGGGGTTGAGCCACGCATATGAACGTTCGTTGTGCAGACATCGTCTGCACAATCTGCCCCAGCCGGCCACGTGAGGTCAACGCCCGGACAAGCGCCTCTCGTTGCCCGAATCCGGTCAGCGCCAACCGCAGCGGCGTCACCGCAACCGCAGTGCCAATCGACCGGTGCCTCTACTTCACCCACCACCCTCGCGGCCGGTCCGGCGGTCAACCCTTTGCAGGCGATGCAATCTTTCCCGCCATCCGCCCCCATGACGGACTTTATTGTTTCGGAACAACGTCGCGCTCTCGGCACCGCTGCTCACATACTTACTTGACACCTAAACTATTTACTTCTAAATTTCCTCCATCGACACGCGAGGAGCAACCATGCGCATCGTCTGCATCGGGGGCGGGCCATCCGGCCTCTATTTCGGACTACTAATGAAATTGCGCAACCCTGCGCACGAAGTCTCCGTCATCGAGCGAAACCGCCCCTACGACACCTTCGGCTGGGGCGTCGTCTTCTCCGATCAAACGCTCGAAAACCTACGCACCGCAGACACACCCAGCGCCGAGATGATTCTCGATGCGTTCAATCATTGGGACGACATCGACGTCCATTTCCGCGGGCGCACCATCCGCTCGTCAGGTCACGGGTTTTGCGGCATCGGCCGCAAACGTCTGCTCAATATCCTTCAAGCGCGCTGCGAAGCGCTCGGCGTCGAGCTCGTCTTCGAAACGAACGTCACGGACGACGCCGTTTACGACGCCGACCTCGTCATTGCCTGCGACGGCGCCAACAGCGCCATTCGTCAGAAATATGCCGATACGTACCGCCCCGACATCGACATGCGCGATTGCCGCTTCGTCTGGCTCGGTACGCACAAGCTCTTCGACGCCTTCACGTTCGCCTTCGAAAAAACCGAATGGGGTTGGTTTCAGGCGCACGCCTATCGGTTCGATCAGGACACCTCGACCTTTATCGTCGAAACACCCGAGCACGTATGGCGCGCCGCCGGCCTCGACGAAATGAGCAAGGAGGACAGCATCGCCTTTTGCGAGCGGCTGTTCGCCAAGTATCTCGACGGCCACCCATTGATGTCCAACGCCGTGCATTTGCGCGGCTCCGCACAATGGATTCGCTTTCCGCGCGTCGTCAATCGCGAGTGGGTGCATTACAAGCCGCGCGCCGGCGGCAGCACGACGCCCGTCGTATTGATGGGTGATGCCGCGCATACCGCGCATTTCTCCATCGGCTCGGGTACGAAGCTCGCGCTCGAAGATGCGATCGCTCTGGCCGACAGTATCGACGCGCATCCGCATGATCTACACGCGGCGCTCACGCATTACACGCAAACGCGCAGCGTCGACGTGCTTCGCATTCAGAACGCCGCTCGCAATTCGACGGAATGGTTCGAGCATGTCGAGCGCTACGCTTCGTTCGAGCCCGAGCAATTCGCTTACTCGCTGCTCACGCGTTCGCAACGCATCTCGCACGAGAACCTGCGCGAGCGCGACGCAAGCTACGTTCGCTCATTCGAGCAATGGCTCGCCGAAGCAGCCGGCACGGCACACGAACACAAGCGCGATGCCAAGCATTCGACTCCCCCGATGTTCACGCCGTTTTCCGTCCGCGAGGTCACGCTCAAGAATCGCGTGATCGTCTCGCCAATGGCGCAATACTCGGCCGTGGACGGGACCGTCGGCGACTATCATCTAACGCACCTCGGCGCGCGCGCGATGGGCGGTGCCGGGCTCGTCATGACGGAGATGACCTGCGTGTCGCCCGAAGCACGCATTACACCAGGCTGCCCCGGTATGTATAGCGACGAGCATCGGCATGCATGGCGCCGGATCGTCGATTTCGCCCACAGCATGAGCGATGCGAAGATCGGCATGCAGTTGGGCCACGCCGGTGCGAAGGCATCGACGCGTGTGAGTTGGGAAGGCATCGATCAACCGCTGCCGGACGGCAATTGGCCGATCGTGTCCGCCTCGCCGCAGCAGTATCTCGCAGGCGTCAGCCAGTGGTCGCACGCGGCTACCCACGATGAGCTGCGCGAGATCGAGGCGCAATTCGTGCGCGCCACGCAAATGGCCAACGATGCCGGCTTCGATTGGCTCGAATTGCACTGCGCTCACGGCTACTTTCTATCGAGCTTCATTTCCGCGCTCACGAATCGGCGCACCGACGAATACGGCGGCAGCCTCGAAAATCGTCTGCGCTATCCGCTGCAAGTCTTCAAGGCGATTCGCAACGTCTGGCCGCAAGGCAAACCGATCTCGGTTCGTATTTCTGCAAACGATTGGGTCGACGGCGGCACCACGCCCGACGATGCCGTCGCAATCGCTCGCGCATTCAAAGCGGCGGGTGCGGACATGATCGACGTTTCGTCGGGCCAGGTCAGCAAAGCGGAAAAGCCCGTGTACGGGCGCATGTTCCAAACGCCGTTCGCCGATCGCATTCGCAACGAGGCCGGCATTGCAACAATCGCCGTCGGTGCCATCTCCGAAGCCGATCACGTCAACAGCATCATCGCCGCAGGCCGCGCCGATCTTTGTGCCATCGCGCGGCCGCATCTCGCGAATCCGGCTTGGACGTTGACCGAAGCGGCGAAGATCGGCTATTTCGATGTCGCTTGGCCGAAGCAATACGCCGCGGGCAAGGCCCAACTCGAACGCAACTTCGAGCGCGAGCGTGCAACGCATGCGCCCGCTATGGCAGAGGTCGCGCGATGAACGCAACGGCAAACGCATATTCACTCGACGACATGCACGCCGTCGTCACGGGCGGTGGCAGCGGTATCGGCGCGGCCATTGCCCGTGAGCTCGTCGAGGCAGGCGCGCGCGTCACGCTGATGGGCCGCGACGCGGCCAAGCTCGAAGCGCAGCGCGCCGAGCTCGGCAAGTCGCATGCGATTCACTGCGTCGCGGTCGATGTGACGCAACCCGATGCGGTAGCAGACGCCTTCGCCTCGGCGCGCGATGCGCTCGGCCCCATCGACATCCTCGTCAACAACGCAGGCCAAGCGCAAGCGGCGCCGTTCGGCAAAACCGATCTCGGCTTGTGGCAACGGATGCTCGACGTCAATCTGACAGGCGTATTCCTTTGCACGCAAGCGGCATTGCCATCGATGATCGAACGCGGTTTCGGGCGCATCGTCAACGTCGCGAGCACGGCGGGACAAATCGGCTATCCGTATGTCACGGCGTATTGCGCGGCCAAGCACGGCGTCATCGGCTTGACGCGCGCGCTCGCGCTCGAAACAGCCACGACGGGCGTGACCGTCAATGCGGTCTGCCCCGGCTACACCGAAACGCCGCTATTGCAAACGTCGCTCGATCAAGTCATCACGAAAACGGGCCGCAGTGCAGACGATGCACGCGCGGCGCTGCAGCGCGCCAATCCTCAACGGCGTTTCATCGAGCCCGACGAAGTCGCGCACGCCGTACTGTGGCTCGCCATGCCCGAGTCGGGCTCGATGACGGGCCAATCGATATCGATCTCTGGTGGAGAAGTGATGTGAGCGACCCCGTTCGCGCATCGATGAAGAAAAAGCCCACGCCGCGCGAATCGCGCGTGGAAAACGTCGTCGACCTCGAAATGAGTACGGATGCCGATAGCCATATGAGCCTGCGTCTGTGGCTGCGCCTATTGACGACGACGAATCTCGTACAAACCGAGCTGCGCCGCCGGCTGCGCACCGAGTTCGATACGACACTGCCCCGCTTCGATTTCATGGCGCAACTCGAGCGTCATCCCGAAGGGCTCAAGATGAGCGAGATTTCGCGACGCCTGATGGTGACTGGCGGCAACGTCACGGGGCTGACCGATCAACTCGAGAAAGAAGGGTTCGTCGCGCGCGATGCCGATCCCAACGATCGCCGCGCATTCACGGTACGGCTCACGCCCGCCGGCCGCACGCTGTTCGACAAGATGGCGCAAGCGCACGAGCGCTGGGTCGTCGAGTTGTTCGGCGGCCTTTCCGGCGACGACAAATCGAAGATGCAGCAACGCCTCGGCAAGCTCAAGGCGCATCTGCTCGATTGCCTCAAGAATCAGGATTGATGAGCCGGGGCGAGAAGAGACAAAGCGAAACGCTGCGCGGCATACCGCGACGCAAATTGGATAGGAGAACGAAACAATGACCGATGCTGCACCCACTGCCGACGCGCTGCGCGCGGGCAATCGCACCACGCTCGCCTCGTATGCGCCACGCCATTTCGGATGGCGACTCGAAGACGGTATGGCGACGATCATGTTGAATCGTCCTGAGCGCAAGAACCCTTTGACGTTCGACTCCTATGCGGAACTTCGCGATCTGTTTCGCGCGCTCGCTTACGCGACGGACGTCAAAGTAGTCGTGATCCACGGTGCAGGCGAAAACTTCTGTTCGGGCGGCGACGTGCACGAGATCATCGGCCCGCTCGTCGGGCTGCCGATGCCCGATTTGCTGATGTTCACGCGCATGACCGGCGATCTCGTCAAAGCCATGCGGCACTGTCCGCAACCGATCGTCGCGGCCGTCGACGGCGTATGCGCCGGAGCCGGCGCGATCATCGCGATGGCGTCGGACATGCGCCTCGCCACCGCGCGCAGCAAGCTCGCCTTCCTGTTTACGCGCGTCGGCCTCGCCGGTTGCGATATGGGCGCGTGCTCGATCCTGCCGCGCATCATCGGCCAGGGGCGCGCCTCCGAATTGTTGTTTACCGGTAGAGCCGCGAGCGGCGATGAAGGTTTCGCTTGGGGCTTTTACAACCGCTTGTGCGATCCCGAGCGCTTGCTTGGCGATGCCGGCGAACTCGCTCGCTCGATCGCCGCCGGTCCGACGTTCGCGCACGGCGTCACGAAGAAGATGCTTCATCAAGAGTGGAGCATGAGCGTTGACGAAGCGATCGAATCCGAAGCGCAGGCACAAGCCATCTGCATGGCGACGCGCGATTTCGAGCGTGCCTATCGCGCGTTTGCAGCGAAGACACGCCCGGTGTTCGAAGGGGACTGACATGGCACGCACCCATCGGCATGAGATGCTCGACTGGCCTTTCTTCGAGAAGCGGCATCGCACGCTCGTCACCGAACTCGAAGCCTGGTGCGACGCGCATCGTGCGACGTTTGCGCATGCGGACCCGATCATGTCCGGCCCGCAAGGGCGAGCAAGCGTCGACGAACAATGCCGCCGCCTCGTGCGCGCGCTCGGTGAGGGCGGATGGCTGCGCTATGGCGTCGGTGGCGCCGCATATGGCGGCCACGGGGACACGATAGATACGCGCGCCGTTTGTCTGTTGCGCGAGACGCTGGCCGAACGCTCGGGCCTCGCCGATTTTGCCCTGGCGATGCAAGGGCTCGGATCGGGGGCGATCTCCCTCGCCGGCACCGAAGCGCAAAAGCAACGGTACTTGCCGCGCGTTGCGAGCGGAGAGGCCATCGCGGCCTTTGCGCTTTCCGAACCCGAGGCGGGATCGGACGTTGCCGCCCTTTCGCTCGTAGCTCGCGACGATGGCGATGCCTACGTGCTCGACGGCGAGAAGACATGGATCTCGAACGGGGGCATTGCCGACTTCTACGTCGTCTTCGCACGCACGGGGGAAGCACCCGGCGCGCGCGGTATCAGCGCTTTCGTCGTCGATGCCGACACGCCTGGGTTCACCGTCGCCGAACGCATCGATGTGATTGCGCCACACCCGCTCGCGCGTCTGCGTTTCGAAGGCGCGCGCGTGCCGAAGTCGCAGCGGCTCGGTCCGGCCGGCGAAGGCTTCAAACTCGCGATGCGCACGCTCGATATCTTTCGAACATCGGTTGCCGCGGCATCGCTCGGCTTCGCGCGGCATGCGCTCGACGAAGCGCTGGCTCGCGCATCGTCGCGTCGTATGTTCGGGCAAACGCTTGGCGATTTTCAGTTGACGCAGGCGAAGCTCGCCGAGATGGCGCTCACGATCGATTCCGCTGCCCTGCTCGTCTATCGCGCGGCTTGGATGCGCGATCAAGGCAAGCGCGTCACGCGCGAAGCCGCGCTAGCGAAGTGGCATGCGAGCGAAGGCGCGCAACGCGTTATCGACGCGACCGTGCAACTGTGGGGCGGCCAAGGCGTATGCAGCGGCACGCCAGTCGAAATGCTCTATCGGGAAATCCGCGCGCTGCGCATCTATGAAGGCGCGACCGAGGTGCAGCAGTTGATCGTCGGGCGTGATCTGCTCAAGACATACGCGGCGGCGCAGACCGCGGAGAGCACCGAGAAAATCGGGGACGCGCGATGACAGATCACGCACCGGTCGCGTTCGAGCGCCCCGTACGCATCCGCTTCGCGCATTGCGATCCGGCAGGCATCGTGTTCTTTCCGCAGTATTTGACGCTCACGAATGGGCTCGTCGAAGACTGGTTCACCGACTCGCTCGGCATCGACTATGCCGACATGATCGGCCAGCGCCGTCTCGGTCTGCCGATCGTGAAGCTCGAATGCGAGTTCGTACGGCCCAGCCGGATGGGCGAAACGATTTCGCTCGCGCTGTCGGTAGCACACGTCGGAGGGCGCTCGATACGAATCGGCATCGTCGGCCGCGGTCACGACGGTGTGCGCTTCGTCGCCACGCAGGTGCTCGTCACCACTTCGCTCGAGACAGGCGAATCGATCAGTATTCCTAACGATATTCGTACGGCGCTCATGCGGGCAGTCGCTTCTTCAGCGTCTTCCTCCTCTTCACTCACGACCGAACACGAAGGTGCCTCATCATGAAACGTCCGCTTTTGCCGGCCGGCTGGCCGAAGCCGCGCGGCTATGCCAACGGTGTCGCCGCACACGGTACGCAAATCTATGTTGCGGGACAGATCGGCTGGGACGAAACGAGTCAAATCCGCTCCGATGAGTTTGCCGATCAAGCACGCCAAGCGCTGGCGAACATCGTCTCCGTGCTCAAGGAGGCCGGCGCACGCCCCGAGCATCTCGTCAGAATGACGTGGTACGTGACCGACAAACGCGAATACCTCGCGGCATCGAGGGACATCGGTCAAGCGTTCCGCGAACTGATCGGCGACTACGACATCGCCATGAGCGCGGTGCAAGTCGCCGCGCTCATCGAAGACCGAGCAAAAGTAGAAATCGAAGCCACCGCCGTGATACCAGACTGACCCGGAGCGAGTCATGGAACCGTCTGCCCATGTCGATACGTTTGCGCGAGACCATCTGCCGCCGCAAGATCAATGGCCCGTCTTGCTGCTCGATCATCCCGACGTCGCCTACCCCAAGCGTTTCAACTGTGCGACGGAGTTGCTCGACGCCACGATCGCAGCCGGGCTCGGCGATCGCGTAGCGATCTGGTCGGAGATCGACGATGCGCCGCAGGGCACGACGTACCGCGAATTGCGTGCGATCGTCGATCGCTGGGCCCACGTGATCGTCGAAGACATGGGCCTCGTGCCCGGCAACCGTGTGCTGCTGCGCGGGCCCAATACGTTGCAGATGGCCGCCGCGCTCCTTGCCAGTTTGAAGGCGGGACTCGTCGTCGTACCAACGATGCCGCTGCTGCGTGCGAAGGAACTCAAGCAGATCATCGACAAAGCAAAGATCGGCGCCGCGCTGTGCGATGCGCGGCTCATCGACGAGCTGAACCGATGCCGCGATAGGAACAGTGAGTTTTTCTGCGCCGATCTCGCCGACGTGCGCGTGTTTCATAGCGATGCGCCCGATGCAATCGAATCGCTGGCCGCGGCAAAATCGGCTGAATTTTCCGCCTGCGATACGGCGGCCGACGACGCCTGTTTGATCTCGTTCACGAGCGGCACGACCGGCGCGCCGAAAGGCTGCATCCATTTTCATCGCGACGTGCTGGCGATGTGCGATCTGTTTCCCCGTCACGTTCTGCGGCCCACCGAGGCGGACGTCTTTTGCGGCACGCCGCCGCTCGCGTTCACGTTCGGCCTCGGCGGGCTGCTGTGTTTCCCGATGCGGGTGGGCGCCTCCACCGTCCTCATCGAAAAGCTCACGCCTGAAACGCTGCTGCGCACCGTGGAGCGTTTTCAAGCGACCACGATGTTTACGGCGCCGACGTTTTATCGTCAAATGGCACCGCTCGTATCCCGCTTCGACATCGCGAGCTTGCAGAAAACCGTATCGGCCGGCGAAGCGCTGCCCGATTCGACACGCGAACTGTGGCGCAAGACGACCGGCATCGAGATGATCGACGGCATCGGCGGCACGGAGATGATTCATATTTTCATTGCTTCCGCCGGCGATGAGGTGCGCCCTCACGCGATCGGCAAGGCCATCCCCGGCTATGTGATCGAAGTCGTCGACGACGAGATGCGCCCCGTTCCCGCCGGTACCGTCGGCAAGCTAGCGGTGCGCGGGCCGACGGGATGCCGTTACCTAGCCGACGAACGGCAAAAGAAGTTCGTGCGCAACGGATGGAATCTGCCGGGGGACGCCGTTTATGTCGATGCGGACGGATACGTCTTCTATCAGGCACGCGCCGACGACATGATCGTCTCCGCCGGCTACAACATCTCCGGGCCCGAAGTCGAAAGCGTGCTGATGCAGCACGAGGCCGTCGCCGAATGCGGCGTCATCGGCGCACCCGATGAAGAGCGCGGGCAAGTCGTCAAAGCGTTCGTCGTCGTGAAGCCCGGATACGTGGCCGATGACGCGCTCGCCGCGCAATTGCAGACGTTCGTCAAGCAGACGGTCGCACCGTATAAGTATCCGCGCGTGATTCAGTTCATCGATGCGTTGCCGCGCACGGAAACGGGCAAGATCAAACGTTTCGCACTCCGAAGCATGTGATCCAAAGGCAAGCGTTTACATCTGCTTGAACAAAGAGGCATAGGCGCGACTGACGGGCAGTACCGCGTCATGACCAATCAGATGGATGCGCATCCGCCCGAGTAGGTCGCGCTCGATTCGATCGATCGAGGCGTAGGCGACGATCACGCCGCGATGAACCTGCGTGAAGCGGTCGCGATCCAGCCGCGGCAGCAACTCTTTGAGCGGCGTGCGAATCAGATGACGCTGGTCGACCGTCACGGCTTCGGTGTATTTGTCGGTGGCTTGAAAGAAGAGCACGTCGTCGATCGAAACGAGCTTCGTGGTGTCTTTTACGCCGACGGTCAGCCATCGAATCGGTGAGGTGTCCGCTGCGAGGCTGGCCGCCAACGCTGCCGCATCAGCCGTTGGCACACCATGGCGCTGCAAGCGCGCGATGCATCGCAAGAGACGTTCGTCCGTAACCGGCTTGAGCAGATAATCGATCGCCGACGTTTCGAATGCCTCCACTGCGTGAGCGTCGTAAGCGGTCACGAATACCACGCGCACGCCCGCCGCGAGTTGCGCGACCTTGAGCCCATCGATGCCGGGCATGCGGATGTCGAGAAACGCGAAATCGGGGCGTTTCTCGTTGATCTGAGCAAGGGTGTCGACACCATCGCGCGGCATCGCCACGATCTGCAACTCGGGCCAGAAGCGGGTCAGACGCGATGCAAGCTCGGCCGAGAGATTCGGCTCGTCGTCGGCAATCAAAGCAGAAGGCATGTCAGCGAATGGGAATCGACAAGCTCGCGGTCACGCCCCGCGCGGCGTTGGCGTTCGCTGCGACGGATACTCGTCCGCGTTCGCCATATAAGCTGCCGAGACGGGCGCGCACGTTCGAGAGCCCCACGCCACCATGCAGCTTCGTACCCTGGCCGAGACCCACCCCTGTATCGATCACGTCGAGCACCAACATGTCGTGCTCCTGGCGACCCACGATGCGAATCTCTCCGCCTTCGATCGACGGCTCGATGCCGTGCAGCAGCGCATTTTCAACAAGGGGCTGCAAAAGCAGCGGTGCCAGCGTCGATTGGCGCAGCGGCTCGGGCACGTCGATCGTGTAACGCAGCCGGTCGCCTAGGCGGATCGTTGCAATATTGAGCAGCGCTTGCACGAGTTCGAGTTCATCGTCGAGCGTCGACGCGGTATTGCGCGTCCGACTCAAACTCGCCCGCAAATAGCGATTGAGGCTATCGAGCATCGACGCGGCTCGACTCGGATCGCGTTCGATCAAGCTTTGCACGTTGGCCAACGTATTGAACAGAAAATGCGGCTCGATCTGCGCTTGCAGGAGCGCAAGACGGGCTGCCGTCTCCGACTGCCGCAACTCGGCCGCTTCGCGGCGTTGCGTCTCGAGCGACGCGCGCATGCGCATGGCCCGCACCGAAATCACGATGAACGAACACGCCGCACCGGCAACCAAGAACGAGGGGCCATAGTTGAGCCATGCGTCGATACCCGTTCGTCCGATCAAATGCGGCACGCCGCCGACGGTCGAAGCCGTGAACTCCACGCCGATGACGACGCTGGCCGCCGCGACTAGCAGCACCTTCGGGATCGTTCCGAACCCGCTCGGGCCGGCCATGCCGAGCAGCATGCTCAGGATCATCGCGCTAAACCCGATTGCGTTGGATACGACGAGATACGACAACATCGGATTGCTGCGATGGCCGATCCAAAACGCTAGGCCAATGACGCAATTGAACACGAGGATCGAAACGACCGACGCCGCGCGGCGAGCGAGCGTGCCGAAGCGGGGGCGCGAACCATCGGCATGCGACGGGATGGGAGAGTTGGGCTCGCTATACATGGTGTGCGATTCGGGTGTCGCCAAAAAACGAAACCGACGAGAGACGATGCGCCGACTTTACACT
>NZ_JAFLRG010000001.1:3900000-4069305 GCF_017315725.1 Trinickia acidisoli | reverse complement strand
TTGAATCGCCGCCGCCCGCGCCAGTTGATTGGCCTTACCGGTGACGAAATTGTCGAAGGTCAACACCGGGTTCAGCTTCGAGCGCTCGTACATCGATTCCGATTCCGCGCCCCCCAACCCCGGACGCGCGCCGGGACGCCATGTGCGGCGCGCGGCCGCAGCCTCGTGTGCATCGACGCTCGGCAGATCGAGATCGGCGGCGTCATCGAGCGCGCCATTCGCTGCCTGCCCACCGCCCGACCCGCTCGACCCGTTTCCGGCCTTCGGCCCCGGCGCGGCAGCGCCCATACCGCCCATACTCGCCGCGGCGCCGGCCCCGCCTTCGAGCGGCAAGCCGGCCGCGCTCATGGCGGCGGCCGCGGACGCCGGCACGCGCGGCAGCGGCACCGATTGGGCGCCGCTGCTCGGGCGCATGCCCGCCTTCGGATCGAGAACGAATTGCACTTCGACGGGAGCCTGCCAAAAATCGCGGGCGAGATCGGAGATACGGCCCGAAAACTGGCTCTTGACCCAGTCGAGCTTGAAGCGGTTCGGCGCGGCAATGGACAACATGTTCGCACTAGCGTCGAAGGCGACCGGGGCCAACGGTTTGATCCACGTCACGTACTGTTGGGGCGTCAACTCGCGCTCCAGCAATGCGGAACAGTGTTGCCAGAATTCGTTCATCAAGGCGATATCTTTTTAAGGCACGTCGACCCGCCGCCGCCCTCCCGTGCGTCGCGCGGCGAAAGGACCCGAACCGGCAAAGCGAGCGAGCCCCGCGGCCCGTCGCCACAAGGGTTTGCGGCGAGCTGGCCGAGTCGGAGCGGCGTGCTGGTTTCTTGAAGTAAGGCGAGATTCTACCGCCAAACACGTGGTGCCAGGAAGTTATCCACAGGGCCGGATCGAGCATCGCGTGCGCCTCGCGTGCCTTCTTCGCGCGGCGGGCGCAAGCGGTTGAGACACGTAAGGTATTGACGACCAAGAGAAAAGCGGTTTAAATAGCGGGTTCCCGCGAAAGCGAACACCCTTTTTTCGACCCCGGCCATTGCCTAGCGTTTAGCGGTTCAGCGCGCGCCTAGTGCCGATGCGTACGCGGTCCATTCTCAAGTGAGATCGACATGAAACGTACTTACCAACCGTCCGTTACGCGCCGCAAGCGCACCCATGGCTTTCGCGTGCGCATGAAGACCGCCGGCGGCCGCAAAGTGATCAACGCTCGCCGCGCCAAGGGCCGCAAGCGTCTGGCCATCTAAGTCGAAGGCGACGCGCGCCGTAGCCGTCGCTCGCGGTAACGCGGGCTCTGCCGGCACCGGTTGCACTTCCTCATCGGGCCCGGTTCCGTTGCAAGCGCCAGCAGCCTTCCCCAAAGCCGCGAGGCTCCTTAAAACGGATGAGTTTTCATCCGTTTTTCGTTTGCGCCCGTGGCGCCGCTCGCCGCATTTCGTCGTCTACGCACGGCCGACCGGCCAGGCGGCACGCCTTGGGCTCGTCGTCGGCAAGAAGTTCGCCCCTCGGGCCGCGACGCGCAATCTCGTGAAACGGATCGCGCGGGAAAGCTTTAGGCTGCGCCGCGCCGATTTCGACGGCTGGGACGTGCTGCTGCGCCTGTCCACGCGCTTGGACAAGGCCGCGTTGCCGAGCGCCGTCTCGCCGCCGCTGAGAGCGCTCTGTCGAACGGAAGTCGAGATGCTGCTTGGCAAGGTGGCGCGCGAAATCGCGCGACGCCAGGCATCGCCGCCGCCCGAATCGGCGCAAGATTGACATGCGTGCCCGATGCCGTCCCCGCATCCGCTGCACGCGCGCCCCTGCTCGGTGGGAGCCCGGCTCCCCAATGCTATGCAAACGGTACTGATCGCGTTGCTGCGTCTGTATAAGGTTGCCGTAAGCCCTCTGCTCGGCAACCGTTGCCGTTTTTATCCCTCTTGTTCGGATTACGCGCGCGAGGCAATCCAGTATCATGGCGCCGCGCGCGGGAGTTATCTCGCGGTGAAGCGCTTATGCCGCTGCCATCCGTTTTCCGCGGGCGGGATCGATCTCGTTCCACCCGCACCCCCGAAAAAGCGCTGAAACGCCGCTCCATCGACTCTGAGACCACGCATGGATATCAAACGCACCATCCTATGGGCGATCTTCTTCGTGTCAGCGATCATGCTGTTCGACAACTGGCAACGCGATCACGGACGCCCGTCGATGTTCTTTCCGAACCCGACGCAGACGCAGACGAGCACCGGCCCGGCCTCGGGCACGCCCGGCTCCGAAGCCGCCGCGACTTCGAGCGCCGCGACGCCCAGCGCCGTCACGCCCGCTGCCGGCACGGCACCGAGCCAGCCGCTAGCAGCCGCGCAGTTGATCCATTTCAGCACCGACGTCTATGACGGCGAGATCGATACGCGCGGCGGCACGCTCGAGAAGCTCGTCCTGACGAAGAACGCCAACCCCAAGGGTGCGCCGTTCGACGTCACGCTGTTCGACCGCACCGCGAAGCACACGTATCTCGCGCGCACGGGCCTGATGGGCGGCGATTTCCCGAATCACAACGACGTCTTTACGCCGGTTCCGGGCCCGCTCACACTCAGCGACGACCAAAAGACGCTGCACGTAGCGCTCGAATCGCCGGTCAAAGGCGGCCTGAAGGTCGTCAAGACGTACACGTTCACGCGCGGCAGCTACGTGATCGGCGTCGACACGAAGATCGAAAACGTCGGCACCTTGCCGGTCAAGCCGAGCATCTATATGGAGCTCGTGCGCGATAGCCAGTCCGTCGATACGCCGCGCTTCTCGCACACGTTCCTCGGCCCGGCGGTCTATACGGACGAGCATCACTTCCAAAAGATCACGTTCAGCGACATCGACAAAAACAAGGTCGACGTTGCGTCTTCGGCCAATAACGGCTGGGTCGCGATGATCCAGCACTACTTCGCGACGGCTTGGATTCCGCAGCAAGGCGCCGCGCGCAACATCTACGTCGAGAAGATCGATCCGACGCTCTACCGCATCGGCGTGCAGCAGCCGCTCTCGACGATCGCACCGGGACAGTCGACCGACGTATCGGCACGCCTGTTCGCGGGCCCCGAAGAAGAGCGCGTGCTCGAAGGCATCGCACCGGGCCTCGAACTCGTGAAGGATTACGGCTATGTGACGATCATCGCCAAGCCGCTGTTCTGGCTGCTCGAGAAGATCCACGGCGTGGTCGGCAACTGGGGCTGGGCAATCGTGCTGCTGACGGTGCTGATCAAGGCGGTGTTTTTCCCGCTGTCGGCGGCCAGCTACAAGTCGATGGCGCGCATGAAGGCGATCACGCCGCGCATGCAGGCGCTGCGCGAGCGCTTCAAGAGCGACCCGCAGAAGATGAACGCGGCGCTCATGGAACTGTACAAGACGGAAAAGGTGAATCCGTTCGGCGGCTGCTTCCCGATCGTCATTCAGATCCCGGTGTTCATCTCGCTCTACTGGGTGCTGCTCTCGTCGGTCGAAATGCGCGGCGCGCCGTGGATTCTCTGGATTCACGACCTCTCGCAGCAAGACCCGTTCTTCATCCTGCCCGTGCTGATGGCCGTGTCGATGTTCCTGCAAACCCGCTTGAACCCGACGCCGCCCGATCCCGTTCAGGCCAAGATGATGATGTTCATGCCGATCGCGTTCTCGTTCATGTTCTTCTTCTTCCCGGCCGGCCTCGTGCTGTACTACGTCGTGAACAACGTGCTGTCGATGTCGCAGCAGTACTACATCACGCGCGTGATGGGTAAGAAGAAAGAAGCGTAATCGTCGCCGGCGCGGCTTAGGCCGCGCCTTCCGGCAAGCCGCGCTTCGAAAGCGAATCGCCCGGTGCTAGCCGGGCGATTTTTTTTGGCGTCGATTTTGTTGGGTTGGGGGTTGGCTTCGATGCTGGATCGATGCGCGGCGCGTTTAACGCTCCGCGCTGTCGCCGTAGAACTGCTCGACGAGTTCCTGGACCAGATAGCGATGGTGCGCCGAAAGCGACTCGATCTTCGATGCAAGCTCGATCGTCTCGGGCGTGAGCGGATATTTTTCGTCGCGCGGCAGCGGCTTGGGCGTCGTGCGGGCGGCCGCATTCGGCGGCGGCCCGTAATGCAGCCAGTGCAAATCGACGCGCAGCCATTGCGCGAGCGTGTATAGCTTGTCGGGTGTCGGGACCGTGCGGCCCGTCAGCCATTTGTGAGCCGTTTGGGGGGAGATCGGATGCTCGCCGTGATGGCGCAAGTTGAAGTGCAACGCAAGCTGGGTCCCGCCCGTCGCCTTCTCCGGACTGCGCTGCAACGCAAACTTGAGGCGCTCTGAGAACGCCGCTTTTTCTTCG
Organism: Trinickia acidisoli; assembly: GCF_017315725.1. NCBI lineage: Bacteria > Pseudomonadati > Pseudomonadota > Betaproteobacteria > Burkholderiales > Burkholderiaceae > Trinickia > Trinickia acidisoli. The sequence goes on along the minus strand of NZ_JAFLRG010000001.1, from coordinate 4,065,005 downwards.
ACGGTTGGCATCGCGAAATTGTGCAATTCAGCGCGCGCAGAGGAGACAACCGGTCGGGCCAGCTTTAGCCTGATCGGGCACGAACACCGCGTGTTCGAAGCGCGCCGCAAGGGGTGATGCATCGGCCTTTCACCGCGCAAAACCCGCATGGCATCGCGCATCATGCCAATATGGCCCCGTTCTCATGCTTCGCTTCGTCCTAATTCTACGCTATCTTAATCGAGATAGATCTTAACTATGCTAACGGGTTGCCGCGCCTTACCGGGTGTCCAGAGGGGCGCAGGTACCGGCGCGCTACAATGCCGGGCATGCGCGGGCATGCATAACGGCGCCGGCCTTGGGCCCTGCAAGCCACCCCGTTCGATTCTTCCCGTTTGACCATGCTCGCTCTCGATTCCGATCCGATCGTCGCCATCGCCACCGCCCCTGGCCGCGGAGGGATCGGTGTCGTCCGTATCTCGTGCGGGCGGGCGGGGGAAGCCGCGGCGCTGGCATGGATGAGCGCGCTGTGTGGCCAGACGCTGGCGCCGCGCCATGCGAGCTACGTGCCGTTCCTCGACGCCGGCGGCAACGCGCTCGATCGCGGCATCGCGCTTTATTTTTCCGCGCCGCATTCGTACACGGGCGAGCATGTGCTCGAGCTGCAAGGCCACGGCGGGCCCGTCGTGCTGCAACTCGTTTTGCAGCGCTGCCTCGATGTTGGGCATGCGTTCGGGCTCCGGCTCGCCGAGCCGGGCGAATTCACGCGGCGCGCGTTTTTGAACGACAAGCTCGATCTCGCGCAAGCCGAGGCGGTCGCCGACCTCATCGAAGCGAGCACGGAAGCGGCGGCGCGCTCGGCGGGACGCTCGCTCGAAGGGGCGTTCTCGCGCGACATTCACGCGCTCGTCGACGAGGTCATTGCCCTGCGCATGCTCGTCGAGGCGACGCTCGATTTCCCCGAGGAGGAGATCGACTTCCTCGAAGCCGCCGACGCGCGCGGCAAACTCGCCCACATTCGCGATCGGCTCGATCACATCCTTGGCGAGGCGCGCCAGGGTGCGCTGTTGCGCGAGGGCTTGTCGGTCGTGCTCGCGGGGCAACCGAACGTCGGCAAATCGTCGCTGCTCAACGCGTTGGCCGGAGCCGAGCTCGCGATCGTCACGGCAATCGCGGGGACGACGCGCGACAAGGTCACCCAGACGATTCAAATCGAGGGCATTCCGTTGCACGTGATCGACACGGCCGGGTTGCGCGAGACGGAAGATGAGGTGGAGCGCATCGGCATCGCGCGCACCTGGAGCGAGATCGAGCGCGCCGATGTTGTCTTGCATTTGCTCGATGCGCGCTTGGGGATGACCGATGAGGACTTCGTCATCGCCAAGCGGTTTCCGGCCGGGGTACCTGTCGTACGCGTGCTGAACAAGACGGATTTGACCGAGATCGGGCCTTCGGTGAATCGACATGCCGTGGATGGAGATGAAGCCGACGTCTGCGAAATCCGGCTGTCAGCGAAGAAGAGCGAGGGCATCGACCTGTTGCGCGCGGAGTTGCTGCGGATCGCGGGGTGGCAGGCGGGAACGGAGAGCGTCTATCTTGCGCGCGAGCGGCATTTGATCGCGCTGCGGGCAGCGCAGGACCATGTGGGGATTGCCGCAGCGCATGCGCAGGAACGCGCGCAATCGCTCGATTTGTTTGCCGAAGAGTTGCGGCTCGCGCAGGAAGCGCTAAACTCGATTACCGGGGAGTTCACGGCCGACGATTTGCTCGGGGTGATTTTTAGTCGGTTTTGTATTGGAAAATAATTGGCGTCGCCTTGCTCGGCTTCGCAGCATTCGATTACCCGCCGGCGGCGAGCTTCCGGGTTCGGCGTGCGGCGGACATCTCGTCACGGGTGGCTAGCGCGCAAGTCGACATCATCGAGCAAGGGCCCGAGATGTTCAGCGATCACAGGTACCGCGCGTTCATCCCGAAGCATGCCCTCGTGCGAACCGGGGAGCCGATAGGTCAAGATCTGGCCGTCGATCAATTTGGACCAGCCCATTTTGGGGTCGACGAGGGGGCTGACCGGTATCTGCTCGCTTTGGAATAAGACTACGTCGCCCGTGAACGCGCGCGGCCGATAGTTGTCTTGCGCATCCGCAAGCGCTGATAAAAACCAGCGGTTCGCCCAGTCTTCCTTGCCCAGTTCCCCAAGTTCTTCTGCGAGACGCAATTTGGACAGCAGGTGCAGCAACCTCTTCCAACGCACGACTCGGGTCGATCCCAAAAACTGCGCAATTCGCAGCTTGCCACTTCGAAGGAGCGTCAATTGATGCCTGCGAAAACGGAGTTTGTACCTTGAGGTGACGAATCCGATAAGAATGCGTTGGACAAAGGAGAACTGCGCTGAATAGCCAGGGCACCAGGTGTCGCCCATCACGACGAGGGGTACCTGTTCGCCGGCCTGCCTGAGCTGATGCGCGGCCTCATAGGCGATGAGTCCCGCGACACATAGGCCGATCAGGACATAGGGGCCGTTCGGTTGCGCCCTGCGGATGAGGTTTACGTAATCGGTCGCAATCTCCTCCAAGCTGCGTTGGGGCAACGAACGAGGGTTGCTGGGATCGAACAACTGAACCGCGAACAACGGCCGATGCGCGCCTATTTTCCTCGCGAGGTTGTAGTACAGCATCGTATTGTTGATGGCGATGACCGGCGTTTTCTCGCCTAACGGCTGAATTTTGACGACATTCCAAGGTTCAGGCGGCGCTTCGGTCCTGGACACACGGACCGCAAACTGCTTGATGGTCGGCGCCGCGAAAAGCGCCGCAACACCCACTTGAACGCCAAAGGCGCTCTGCACTCGGGCAACGATCCGCAAGGCCACCAAGGAATGGCCGCCGAGCTCGAAGAAGTTGTCATGTCGGCCGATCCGATCGAGCTTGAGCAGCTCGACCCAAATCTGGGCCAGACGGGTTTCGACGTCACCGACCGGCGCTTCATCGCCGCGTGCTGCATAGGCCGCGCTGTCCGGGGCCGGCAACGCCTTGCGGTCGAGCTTGCCGTTGGGTGTGAGCGGGAAGGTGTCGAGCCGCACGTAGGCCGCCGGTACCATGTACTCCGGCAATGCCGAGCCCAGATGCGCACGTAGTGCATCGACTGCAATCGACTTGCCATTGGCCGACGTGTAGTAGCAGACCAGCCGTTTCGCATCCGGCTCATCGTCGCGCGCGAGCGCCACCGCTTCCCGTATCCCCGGGTACGATGACAGCCGCGCTTCGATCTCGCCCAGTTCGATTCGGAAGCCGCGGATCTTGACCTGGAAGTCCTCGCGCCCGAGAAACTCGATGTTGCCGTCGGGCAGATAGCGGCCAAGATCGCCGCTTTTATACATCCGCGCATCGGGCTCCCCGGCGAACGGGTCCGCCAAAAAGCGCGCCGCCGTCAGCTCGGGCCGGTTCAGATAGCCGCGCGCTACCCCAGTCCCGCCAATGTGAATCTCCCCCGCCACGCCAGTCGGAACCGGCTCCCCGTTCCTATCCAAAATGTAAATGCGCGTGTTCGAGATCGGACGACCGATCGGGATGCTCGTGGATGCCGCCAGCATGTCCCGCACTTCATGGGTAGCCGCAAAGGTGGTGGTTTCCGTCGGACCATAGCCATTGAGAAGGTGTTGCGGCGGACTGCGCTGAAGCACGTGGGCGATCGCTCTGGGATTGAGCACATCGCCGCCCACAATCAAATAGCGCAGACGGGAGAACGCTTCGGCGAGCGTGTCAGCGTATTGATTAAAGAGCGCTGCCGTCAGCCACAAGACATTGATCGCTTCCTGCTCTAGCCGTTGCTTGAATAATTCATGATCAAGCACGATCGATTGGTCAATGACGACGATGCGGCCACCATTGAGCAGAGGCGCCCATATTTCCATGGTGCAGGCGTCAAATGTCGGGTTCGAGGCAAAGGCGACACGGTCGCTGGCTTGAAAATCGGCATAGCCGCTGTTCAGCACCAGCCGTCCCACCGCTCGATGCGCAATCATGACGCCTTTGGGCTGACCGGTGGAGCCCGAGGTGTACATGACATAGGCAAGATGTCTGGATGTGAGATCGATGTTGCTTTGATCGGGGTTGCTATCCGGCAGGTTCGCCCAGATCGCCGCGTCGGCATCGAGATCGATCACGGGCACGGCTGCCGTCGCCCGACTGAATGCCGCCGGCAACTGCGCCTTGGCATCCGTGAGCACCGCCACCGGGGCGCTGTCGTCGAGCATATAGGCGAGCCGCTCCGCCGGGTAGGCCGGGTCAAGCGGCACATAAGCGCCGCCGGCCTTGAGAATGGCCAAAAGCCCGGCCACCATCTCCAGACTGCGCTCGGCACAGACTGCCACGCGCGAATCGGGCCGGACACCCAGCGTCCTCAGGTGGTGTGCGAGGCGGTTGGCCTTGCCGTTCAACTCGGCATAGGTTAGCCGCGCGTCGTTATGCGCGACGGCAATGGCATCCGGTCGTCGGGACGCTTGTGCCTCGAACAGTTCATGCACGCATTTGTCTTGCGGGTAGTCCGCCTTGGTCGCGTTCCATGCCACGAGCAACCGATGGCGTTCGGCGTCGCTCATCAACGGCAACCGGTCGACCGCCGCCGCGTCATCCTCCGTCATCGCCTTAAGCACGCTGCGCAAGTACCCGCCATAACGCTCAACCGTCGCCCGGTCGAACAACACCGCGGCATATTCCAGCGTACCGGCGATGCGTCCGCCCACCTCGGCGAGGGTGAGCGTCAGATCAAATGTCGCGACAGAGTAAGGCGGCTTCACCGGCGCAACGGTCAGCCCCGGCAGATCGAGGTCGCTTTCGCCGAAGTCCTCCTGCCAGTCGAACAACACCTGAAACACCGGCGTATGCGCTTGGCTGCGCGGCGGCCGCACGATATCGAGCACGTGTTCGAACGACAACTGGTTTTGTTGCACCTCGAGCACTCGGGCTTTGACCCGTCGCAGAAGCCCCGCAACGACGAGTTGCCCGGAAAGGTCCACCCGCAACGCCACGCAGTCGACGAAGCGCCCAATCAGCGGCGCGACCTCGACGGGGCCTCGATTGGCAACCGGCGTGCCGATCACCACATCGTCCTGACCGGAAAGCCGGGCGAGCAGCGCTGCCCAACCGGCCAGCAGCGTCATGAATAGGGTCGCGTTATGGCGCTCGCTCAGCGCCTTCAATCCCACCGTGAGGTTGTCGTCCAGTTCCACCGCAACAGACGCGCCGGAATGTTCCTGCTGGACGGGACGCGGGTGATCGGTGGGCAACTTTAGAACGGACGGCGCGCCCGCCAGAGCGCGATGCCAATAGTCGCGCTGCGCTTGCAGAATGTCCGCGGTGAGCCACCGCCGCTGCCAGACGGCATAGTCAGGGTACTGGATGGCTAGCGCCGGCAGTGGGTCGGTCCGGCCATTCCGGAAGGCGGCGTAGAGCGCGCTTAATTCGCGCCTTATCACGTTCGTCGACCAACGGTCGGAAACGATATGGTGCAGGGTGACGAGCAGAATATGCTCGCGATCAGCCAGCCGGATGAGTCGCCCGCGAATCAGCGGGCCGACTTGCAGATCGAACGCGGCGGTGGTTTCCTCGACGGCTAGCTGCTGCAACGCACTTTCGGTATCGCCGCGGTGGCGCAGGTCATGCTCGCGCAGGTCGAAGACGCGGTGTTTGGCCGCAATGCGTTGAACCGGTTGACCATCGACGGAAGGGAACCGGGTCCGCAGCACTTCGTGCCGGGCGACGAGGCGGTCCAGCGCGCGGTGCAATGCGCCGCGGTCCAACTCTCCGGTCAACCGCAGGCACAACTGAGTGTGAAAGGCCTGGCTGGCGCCCTGCAGTTGCACCAGGAACCAGAGCCGCTCTTGCTCGAAGGACAGGGGCAACGGCTCGTCGCGATTGGCCATGACGATCGGCGGCGGCAGGCGCATCTGCAAGTCCGGACGCCCGAGAAACCGAATGTTGCCGTCGGGCCAATCAGGATCGCCCTTCTGATCGTTCCGCGCCCCCGGTAATACCGTACTGGAGCGACGCGGAGCATCATACTGCCATTGGGCGTCGAGGCAGCCATCATCTCGCGCTCTGGGCCTGCGCCAAAGCCACCGCATGACTTAACTCCCCTCGAATCAAGTTCAGCCCAACAAAGATAGCTCGGATCGGCCGATTAGGTGGCACGAGGCGCCGCGGCCATCGTCGCCATTGCGTTCTCGTCGCCCGCCATCTTGGCGCGAACATCCTCGGATGTCTGGGCGCAACCGAACGAATCCGACCTGACCACGCATCGGCACTACGTGAACAAATTCGGCCAAGACGTGCTCGCGACATGGCGGCGTGGCGCAGTGGGAATGAGGCGTCGGGGCGGTATCATGCGCTCGTTGAAGTGTCGACGCTGCCGGCGGGCTCCCGCCTCTCCCATCTACACGGAACATCGATGAAATCGCAATCTAGGCTCACGAAACGGCTCGCCGCACTAGGCGTCGCTGCTGCCGCCTGCTCTATGCTCGCATCGCCGGCCTCGGCGCAAGGTGTTTCACCCGCCACCGCCAGTACGCTCGACGTTCCAGGCACGCAGGTTGTGGTATCGCTCGAAGCGAGCGGGGTGCAAATCTACACCTGCAAACAGAAAAGCGACGGCACGCTCGAGTGGACGTTGAGAGCGCCGGATGCGTATCTGTACGACGACGCGGGTGCGCTCGCGGTGCATCACGTTGCGGGGCCGTCGTGGCGTGCAAACGACGGCAGTCGAATCGAGGGAAAGGTGCTTCATCAGGCGCCCAGCAGCACGCCGAACAGCATCCCTCAACTGTTGCTCACCACCCAAAGCGTCGGCGCGAAGGGCATGCTCTCGGACGTGCGGTACGTGCAGCGGCTCGCCACCGTTGGCGGCGTCGCTCCGTCTCGTGCCTGCGCGAAAGTCGGCGAAGAAGGTCGTTCGCCCTATCTCGCCCGATACGTGTTTTTGCGCTGAATCATGATGCGGCAGGGGTAACACGCCATCCCCAGAGCGCTCCCCCTTGAAAACCGCCACCCAGCCCCGCATGTTCGGCCCTACTCTGCGTTGGAGAACGACGATCATGGGAAGTCGCCCTGCTTTCATCGATGATCTCGCGCGCGTGCCGTCCGACGACCACAGCGCGGGCGAGATCGCATTCGATCACGATGACGCCCTGCTCGATGCCTACTCGCGCACCGTCATCGGCGCGCTCGAACGCGTTCAGCAGGCCGTCGTCTTCGTTTCCGTCGAGCGCGCGCGGCCGGGCGACAATACCCGGCGCGGCGGCACCGGCTCGGGCTTTCTCTTCACGCCCGACGGCTATCTACTGACCAACAGCCACGTCGTGCACGGCGCAACCGCCATTCGCATCACGCTCGCCGACGGCGCCACGCACGAGGCCAGCCTCGTCGGCGACGATCCGAGCACCGATCTCGCCGTGTTGCGAATCGGTTCGGCCGAGCCGTTGCCGCACGCCGAGCTCGGCGAGTCCGCGAAGCTGCGCGTCGGTCAAATCGCGATCGCAGTCGGCAATCCGCTCGGGCTCGCACACACCGTCACGACCGGTGTCGTCTCCGCGCTCGGCCGCTCGCTACGCTCGGCATCGGGCCGCATGATCTACGACGTGATCCAAACCGACGCAGCCTTGAATCCCGGCAACTCGGGCGGGCCGCTCGTCAATTCGCGCGGGCAAGTCATCGGCGTCAACACGGCCATCATTCCCGGCGCACAGGCGATCTGCTTTGCAACCGCGATCGACACGGCCAAGTGGGTCATCATGCAATTGTTTGCGCACGGGCGCGTGCGGCGCGCCTACATCGGCGTGGCCGGCACCGCCGTGCCGATCGCCCGTAAGTCACAGCGCTATTTCGCGCTGGAGACGGCGAGCGGGGTGCGCGTGATCGAGGTCGTCAAAGGCAGCCCGGCCGCGCTCGGCGGGCTACGTGTCGACGATACGATCGTCGCGATCGACGGAGCGCCAGTGGACGGCGTCGATGCGTTGCAACGCGTGCTCGATGCGTCGAGGATCGATCGTACCGTCGAGATCACGGTACTGCGCTTGACGCAAAAACTCACGTTGCGCGTCACGCCGGTCGAGCCGGCCGATGCGCGCTCGGCGTGAGGCTTAGCGCAACCGCCGCTCGAGATCGGGCAACTCGGCGTGCATCGTCGTCACGGCGCGCTTCAAACTAGCGGCGCAGCAACCGCAGCCCGTTCGCGACGACGATGAGGCTCGCCCCCGCATCGGCGAATACGGCCATCCACATCGTCCCGAGCCCGGCCAGCGTGAGCGCCAAGAATATCGCCTTGATCGTCAGCGCAAATGCGATGTTCTGCACGAGCACTGCGTACGTCGCGCGCGATAGGCGCACGAACGCCGGGATCTTACGCAAATCGTCGTCCATCAACGCGACGTCGGCCGTCTCGATCGCCGCGTCGCTGCCCATCGCGCCCATCGCGAAGCCGATCCGCGCACGCGCGAGCGCAGGCGCATCGTTGATGCCATCGCCGACCATGCCGACCGCACCGCCGTCGGCCGCAAGCGTCTCGATCACGCGCAACTTGTCCTCGGGCAGTTGCTCGCCGCGCACGTCGTCGATCCCGACTTCGGCCGCGATCGCGCGCGCCGTGTGCGTGTTGTCGCCGGTCAGCATGGCCGTCCGAATGCCCAGCGCATGCAATTGCGCGAGCGCGGCGCGACTCGTCTGTTTGATCGTGTCGGCTACGGCGAAGAGCGCGAGAACGCGCGTCTCGTTCATCAGTAGGACGACCGATCGCCCCAGCCGCTCGAGTTCGCTCGCGCGCAGCTCGATGGCAGGGGTGAGCCGCCCCCGTTCGCGCGCGAGCCGCGGGTTGCCGAGCCAATAACGCGCGCCTTCGACGAGCCCCGTCACGCCGCGCCCCGGCAACGCTTCGAAGCCGTCGACGGCAGTGGTCGCGCCGGCCTGCTCGCGGCCGAGCGTCGGCGCCGCCGCGGCCGCAATCGCGCGCGATACGGGGTGCGCCGAGCGCTGCGCGAGCGCGGCCGCGATGCGTCGGCAGTCGGCCACCGGCACGTCGGCCTGGGGCTCGAAATCGGTCTGCGACGGCGCGCCCGTCGTGATCGTGCCCGTCTTGTCGAGCGCGAGCCACGCGAGCTTGCGCCCCTCTTCCAAGTAGACGCCGCCTTTCACGAGGATGCCGCGCCGTGCGGCGGCGGCCAATCCGCTCACGATCGTCACGGGTGTCGAAATGACGAGCGCGCACGGGCATGCGATGACGAGCATGACGAGAGCACGGTAGATCCATTCGCGCCAAGCGCCGCCCGCAACGAGCGGCGGCACGACAGCGACGAGCAGCGCGCAGGCAAAGACGATCGGCGTATAGACACGCGCGAAGCGGTCGACGAAACGCTGCGTCGGCGCCCGTTTGCCCTGTGCCTGCTCGACTGCGTGGATGATGCGCGCGAGCGTCGTGTCGCCGGCGAGTGCGCGGACCCGATACTCGAACGAGCCGGCCTCGTTGATCGTGCCTGCGAAGACGGCATCGCCAGGGCCTTTGTCGACGGGCAGGCTTTCACCCGTGATCGGCGCTTGATTCACGCTCGATTCGCCGGCGACGATCTCGCCGTCGAGCGCGATGCGCTCGCCCGGCCCCACGCGCACGCGCGCGCCGACCGCCACGGTCTTCGCCTCGACAGTGGCCCAACTGCCGTCGGCTTGCTGGACGCTCGCCTGCTCCGGCGCCAATTGCATGAGCGAGTGAATCGCGTTGCGCGCGCGATCGAGCGACTGCGCCTCGATCCGCTCGGCGAGCGCGAACAGCACCATCACCATCGCCGCTTCGGGCCATTGGCGCAATGCCATCGCCCCCGTCACCGCGATGCTCATCAGCGCGTTGATATTGAGATTGCCGTTGCGGATCGCGATCCATCCCTTGCGGTACGTGCCAAGGCCGCTCAGCGCAAGCGCGAAGCCAGCGCAGCCGCCGGCAAGCCAAGGCGACGCGCCGAACCAAGTCGCGGCCTCGGATACAAGAGCCGCCAGCACGGCCAGCGCGAGCGGCCACCACGGACGCGCGAGTTCGGCGGCAGCCGGCTCGCGCGTCGCCGGATCGGGCAACTCCGGCACGAAGCCGAGCGAACGGATGGCGGCGAGAATGGCCGGCTCCGCGCCCGGCGCGTGCACGACCGTCAGCGTCCGTTGCATCAGGTTGAAGTCGAGACCGACCACCTCCGACATACCGTCGAGCTTGCCGCGAATCAGGGCTTCCTCCGTCGGGCAGTCCATCTGCATGATGCGGATCGCCGTCTCGACGCCGTCGGCGCGCCTCGACGCGGCCCGCAGCGGCGTGAGCACCGGCGCCTCGTGCCCGCAACATCCTTCATCGCGGGCATGCCCCTCGCCGTGATCTGCATGGCTGTGCGATGCGGCGTGCTCGTGCTCGTGCTCGTGCTCGTGCTCGTGCTCGTGCTCGTGCTCGTGGCTGCAATGATGCGGCTGCGGGCACGCGCCAGCGGCGTCATGGCGATGCGTATTGCCGTCATTGCCCGTGGCGTCGTCGTGCCGCCGCTCGGGGTGCACGCGATGCGTTTGTGTCATGAAATACCCTCGGAGAACCGTTGGGGTACAGTAAACACCTTGTAGCCACTCCAAGGTCAACCCACGACCGCTGCGAGGCCCCATGAAAATCGGCGAACTGGCGAAGGCCGCCCATTGCACGACGGAAACGATCCGCTTCTACGAGAAAGAGGGGCTGTTGCCCGATGCGCAGCGCACCGAGGCGAACTATCGCAACTACGGCCCCGAGCACATCGAGCGGCTGCGCTTCATCCGCAATTGCCGCGCGCTGGACATGACGCACGACGAGATTCGGATGCTGCTGCGCTTGATGGACCGCCATTCGGACCGCTGCGAATCGATCGACGCATTGCTCGACGCGCACATCGGCCACGTCGATACGCGGCTCGCCGAACTCGAGCATCTGAAGGGGCAATTGATCACGTTGCGCGAGCAATGCCACGGTGAAGGAACCGTCGATGCCTGCGGCATCGTTCACGGGCTCGCCGCGATGGAAACGCTGCCGGCGCCGGCCAAGCGCACGCACGTCGGCTGAGCCGAGCGCTTTCGCTCATGGCTCAGGGTGCGACTCGGCGATAAACGCAGAAGCGCGGCGCAACGGCCGTAAAAATAAAAGCCCCGCGCGACGTTCGTCCGCGGGGCTTTTGGCGAGGCGCTCAGCAAGCGCCGCGCGTCAGCGCAGTGCGACTATGCGACTACTTCGCACGATTACTGCGTGCGATTACTTCGCGCCGACGCTCTTGAGCGGGGCCCACTGGCCATCCTTGACCTGATAGATCGTGATGCCGCCGTTCTTCAGATCGCCATGCGCGTCATACGCCAAGTGCGTCGTCGTCACGCCGGGCATGTTCGTTTGCGCGAGCACCGGCAGGTACTTCGCCGGATCGGTCGAGTTGGCCTTCTTCATCGCCGTCAGCATGGCCATCGTGCCGTCGTAGGCATACGGCGAGTACGTTTCGACGTCGGTGCCGAACGCCTTCTTGTACTTCGCGACGTATTGGTTGCCGCCAGGCATGGCAGTGAGCGGCAGGCCGGCGAGCGATGCGTACGTGCCTTCGGCAGCCGGGCCGGCGATCTTCAGGAAGTCGGGCGTGTGGAGCATTTCGCCGCCCATCAGCGGCGTCTTCATCCCGAGCGAGCGCATTTGCTTGACCATCGGCGCGGCTTGCGAGTCGGCGCCGCCGTAGTAGATCAGGTCGGGGTTCGCGGATTTCAGCTTCGTCAGGATCGCCTTGAAATCGACAGCCTTGTCGTTCGTGAATTCGCGATCGATGATCGTCGCGCCGGCAGCCTTCGCGGCCTTCGCGAATTGATCGGCCAGGCCTTGGCCGTAAGCCGTGCGATCGTCGACGACCGCGATCTTCTTCATCTTGAGATCCTTCACGGCGAACGTGCCCGCGACCGCCCCTTGCTGCGTATCCGAGGTCATCATGCGGAACGTCGTCTTGAAGCCTTGCTGCGTGTATTCAGGCGCCGTCGCCATCGCCACTTCGGGGATGCCCGCGTTCGCGTAGATACGCGAAGCCGGGATCGTCGTGCCCGAATTGAAGTGGCCGATCATGCCCTTGATGCCGTCGTCGACGAGCTTTTGCGCCACGGTCGTACCCGTGCGCGGGTCGGCTTGGTCATCGGCCGAGTCGAGCACGAACTCGACTTGCTTGCCGCCGATCACGGGCTTCGTCGCGTTCATGTCGGCGATCGCGAGCTTCACCCCGTTCTGGAAGTCGGTGCCGTAGTGCGCTTGCGCGCCCGTCATCGGGCCGGCGAAGCCGATCTTCACTTGTTCTGCTTGCTGTGCGTGTGCGGTCCCCACCAGCGACATTGCCGCAACGAGCGTCGCGCCTGCCAGCGTTTTCATTTTGTGCTGCATAGCTTCTCCTAGATACCAAGGTAGTTGGAAGCGGCGTCGGGGTCGCCGCGCCGCTCCCTCTTTTGAATCCATCGACAAGGATTGCTCAGCCGATCGTCATCAAATTCGCATTGCCGCCCGCCGCTGCCGTGTTCACGCTCACCGAGCGTTCCGTCAACAGCCTCTCGAGGGTGTAGTCTTCGTCGCCGTTCTCGAGCGCATGCGTCGAGACGCCTTGCACCGATACGATCGGCCCCGGGCGCTTGGCCACTTCCTTCACGAGCGTAAGCAGTTCGTCGCTGTCGCCCTCGAACAGCACGGCGTCGAACGGTGTCTCGGCGCTCTTTTGCACGTCGGCGAACGGCTTGAGATGCCCAGGCAGCGCCGCAACGAGCGCCTCGCCAGCCGCGCCCGAGAACATCGCCCGGTTACCCGTGGCGAGCACCGCCGCGAACTGCGCACGCGCGCCGGTTACCGTCGAGGGCACGCAGGATACCGTGCCGCGCGCGCCGAGCGTATAAGTGTTGCGCTCGCCCGTGGGACCAGGCAACACGGCCGTGGCACCGGCCGGCATATTTGCGAGATAGCCGTCGCAGCGCGCGGCGAGCGCGGGCTGCAGCTCGGTGATGAGCCAGTCGCGCAGCGACGTGAGCGCGGCACGCGGCGAGCGCGGCGCGCCGCCCTTGTCTTGCTCGCCTGCGCCATCAGCGATGAGCGAAGCCGCCAGCGACTTCGGCAAGCCCGACGGGCGCTTGGCCAAGAGGCGCTGCAGATAGAGCGCACCGCCCGCCTTCGGGCCCGTGCCCGACAACCCTTCGCCACCGAACGGCTGCACGCCGACGACCGCACCCACCACGTTACGGTTGACGTAGATGTTACCGACATGAGCACGCGAAATGACGTGCGCAATGGTTTCGTCGATCCGCGTATGGATGCCTAGCGTGAGCCCGTAGCCGGTTGCGCGAATCTGCTCGAGCAGCTTGTCGAGGCCGCTGCGGCGATAGCGGACCACGTGCAGCACCGGACCGAACACCTCCCGCTTGAGCTCCTCGATGCCGTCGAGCTCAATCAGCGTCGGCGGCACGAACGTGCCGTGTGCGCAGCCTTCGGGCAGTGAAAGCTGCGTGACGAAGCGGCCTTTCTCGCGCAGCGCGGCGACGTGCGTGTCGATCGTGCGCTTCGCTTCGGCATCGATGACGGGACCGACGTCGATCGACAAACGATCGGGATTGCCGAGCGCCAGTTCGTGCATCGCCCCTTTGAGCATCGTAAGCGTGCGATCGGCGACGTCGTCCTGCAAGCACAGCACGCGCAGCGCCGAGCAGCGCTGGCCGGCCGAATCGAACGCCGATTGCATGACGTCGGCGACGACTTGCTCCGCGAGCGCGGACGAATCGACGATCATCGCGTTTTGCCCGCCCGTCTCGGCGATCAGCGGAATCGGCTTGCCGTCCGGATCGAGACGATCGGCGAGCGTTTTGTTGATGAGGCGCGCGACTTCGGTTGAGCCCGTGAACATGACGGCACGCGTCCGCGCATCGGCAACGAGCGCGGCTCCAACTGTTTCGCCGTCGCCGGGCAGCAGTTGCACGGCGCCTGCGGGCACGCCCGCTTCGCGCAGCAGACGCACCGCTTGCGCGGCGATCAGCGGCGTTTGCTCGGCGGGCTTGGCAAGCACGGTATTGCCGGCCGCGAGCGCGGCGGCCACTTGCCCCATGAAGATCGCGAGCGGGAAGTTCCACGGGCTGATGCAGACCACGGGGCCAAGCGGCCGGTGCGTATCGTTCGAGAATTCCTCGCGGATCTGCGCCGAGTAGTAGCGCAGAAAATCGACCGCCTCGCGAATTTCGGCGATCGCGTTCGGCAGCGACTTGCCGGCCTCGCGCACGATGAGGCCCATCAGCGTATGCATCTGCGCTTCGAGCAGATCGGCCGCACGCGCGAGGCAATCGGCGCGCGCATAGACCGGTGTCGCTTGCCAGATCGGCGCGGCGGCGACGGCGGCGACGAGGGCTGCGTTCACGTCCTCGCGCGTGGCTTCGACGACGGTGCCGACGATGTCGCGGTGATCGGCCGGATTGCGCACGACGCGCTCGCTGCGACCCGCCGCGCTCGACGCGGCCAACTCGCCGCTCTCGAGCATCGGAGCGCCGCGCCACGGGTGATGACCGCTCGCGAGCAGCGCCGACGACAGCGAGGCGAGGCGATGTTCGTTCGACAGATCGAGGCCCATCGAATTGAGCCGCTCGCTGCCGTACAAGTCGCGCGGCAGCGGGATTTTCGCGTGCGGCGCGCCGAGCGGGACGATCTTCGAGGCTTCGTCGACGGGATCGGTGACGAGCGCGGCGACGGGCACCGTTTCGTCGGCGATGCGATTGACGAACGAGGTGTTCGCGCCGTTCTCGAGCAGGCGCCGCACGAGATACGCGAGCAGCGTTTCATGCGTGCCGACGGGGGCGTAGATGCGGCACGGGCGGTTCAATTTCTCGCGGCCCGTGACTTCCTCGTACAGCGGCTCGCCCATGCCGTGCAGGCATTGGAACTCGTACTGGCCGGGGTAATAGTTCTGGCCGGCGAGGTGATAAATGGCCGCCAGCGTGTACGCGTTGTGCGTCGCGAATTGCGGGTAGACGGCATCGGGCGCGCCGAGCAGCTTCTTCGCGCAGGCGATATACGAGACGTCGGTGTAGACCTTGCGCGTATAGACCGGATAGCCTTCGAGCCCATCGAGCTGCGCGCGCTTGATCTCGCTGTCCCAATATGCGCCCTTGACGAGGCGAACCATGATGCGATGCCGGCTGCGGCGGGCGAGATCGACAACGTAGTCGATCACGAACGGGCAGCGCTTTTGGTAGGCCTGCACGACGAAGCCGATGCCGTTCCAGCCCGCGAGCTCCGGATCGAAGCAAAGCGCTTCGAGCAGATCGAACGACAACTCGAGGCGGTCGGCTTCTTCGGCGTCGATATTGAGGCCGATGTCGTAGCGGCGCGCGAGCACGGCGAGCGAGCGCACGCGCGGCAGCAGCTCGTTCATCGTGCGTTCTTGCTGGGCGCGCGAGTAGCGCGGATGCAGCGCCGAGAGCTTGATCGAAATGCCGGGGCCTTCGTAGATGCCGCGCCCGCCTGCCGCCTTGCCGATCGCGTGAATCGCCTGTTCGTACGAGGCGTAGTAGCGCTGCGCGTCCTCTTCGGTCGTGGCAGCCTCGCCGAGCATGTCGTACGAGTAACGAAAGCCCCGCGCTTCGTACTTGCGGCTGTTCGCGAGCGCTTCCGAAATCGTTTCGCCCGTCACGAACTGCTCGCCCATCAGGCGCATCGCCATATCGACGCCCTTGCGGATCAGCGGCTCGCCGCCCCTGCCGATCAAGCGCGTGAGCGCCGACGACAGACCCGCTTCGCTGTTGGTCGTGACGAGCTTGCCCGTGATCATGAGGCCCCAGGTGGCCGCGTTGACGAACAGCGACGGCGCATGGCCGACGTGCGACTTCCAATCGCCCTTGCTGATCTTGTCGCGAATGAGCGCGTCGCGCGTCGCGCGATCGGGAATGCGCAGGAGCGCTTCGGCCAGGCACATCAGCGCGACGCCTTCCTGGCTCGACAGCGAGAACTCGTGGATGAGGCCCTCGACGCCGCCGCCCGTGCGCTTGGCGCGCAGCGTCTCGACGAGCTTCGTCGCCATCTTGCCGACGTCGGCCGCCAACTGCGCGGGCAAACGCGCTTCGCCGATCAGGAACGGCACGCACTCGGGCTCGGGGCGGCGATACGCGGCCGTGATCGCCGCGCGCAGCACCGACTGCGGCTGCACGTTCTGCGCGAAATCGAGGAACGGATGCGGCGCGCCGTCGTCCTCATGCTCGGGAACGGGGCCGTCGCCGACGTCGCCCACGGCCGTGACGCCCGATAGCTCGGGAGGAAGCTGCCCATGCTCGATTTTCTCGAGGTACGCGAAGATCGCCTGCTTGATGAGCCAATGCGGCGTGCGTTCGAGACGCGCGGCGGCCTCTTTGAGGCGGGAGCGCAGGAGATCGTCGACTTTGACGCCTAGGGTAGTACTGGCCATGGTTCCTTCGATCGCCGGCGATACGAGCCGGCCGCTGACTAAAAGTTGGCCGAATCCTACGCCTCCCAATAAAAAGGTGCAACCAAATTTCCGTTATGGTTGCACCCCGTAAAAACCTATACCGGACAAGGGTTGCGGCGAAATCGAAGCGAACCGAACATCGTGGATTGCGCTCGGTATTTTCCCTGACGCGAAATCGTTCTCAGCGCCCTATTGCAGGGCTGAGGAATGCCGTTAACGCAGGAAAGCGTTCTAGCGCACGGTAAGCGCCGAGAAAGGAGAGGCGAAATGGAAAAGTGGATCGTAGTCGGCGGTATCTGGACGATGGCCGTGGCCTGTCTCGCGATGTTCGTGCGCGGCGCTTCGCCTGCGCACAGCCGTGCCGTCGCGCTGGCGCGCGTGCGGCAGGCCCGGCTCAAGGCCGAAGCGGCGAACGACTCGCTCCTGATCGAACGTAGCTGAACGGCGGACAAGATCTCCGCCCAAAAAAGGGAGCGACTGCCTCGGGGACGTTCGACGTGTTCGACGCCACCGAGCGACAGGGACGGCCGGGCCTAGGTTGCACCCGGTCGTACCCGATGCAATCGCATGTACTTCAGATCGCACCCACCTCGAGGCTCAACATGATTTGCTCGAACGAAAGCCGGTCCTCCGCCCGGAATCTGCAGGCGGCGCGACGCCGGCGTTCTCCCGTCGCCGCTTGTGCACGCCCTCTCACCTCGCCGGCGCCGAGCTACACGAACCGATTCCGGACGCGTGCGCGCAACGCGCGCAGCCGCCTGCGCTATTGAACCGTTTCCCGCGCCTCGCATCGAAGCGGGCGCGTCGCCGATCTGCGATGCGCCCGCCCGGCATACACGTTTCCTTCTCCTCGCTCACGTCCTAGAAACGCTCAAATGTCGAGCGGATCGACCTCGACACTCCAGCGTATGACGCCCTTCAATGTCCGCAGCGTCGGCTGCCAAGCGCGCAGCGTCGCGAGCAGCGATGCGCGCGACGCGCTCTCGACGAGCAGTTGGGCGCGGTGCACGTTGGCGACTTTGACGATCGTCATCGGCACCGCGTCGTAGACGGTCACGCGCTCGGCGAACGGCGCGTCCGCCAACGCCGCACCGGCCTGGCCGAGAAACGCCAAGGCCGCCTCGAGCGTGCGCCCTTCGGCGCGCAGCAGCGCCTGATAGACGAATGGCGGCAGGTGCGCGTCGCGCCGCTCGTCCAGCGTCGCGTTGGCAAAGCCGACATAGTCGTGGCGGCCCAACGCGTGGTACAGCGCGTGCCGCGGATAGCGTGTCTGCACGAGCACTTCGCCGGGCAGCCCCGCGCGCCCGGCGCGCCCACTCACCTGCATGAGCTGCGCGAACAGCCGCTCGCCCGCGCGAAAGTCGTGCGAGAACAGGGCGGAATCGGCATTGAGCACGCCCACGAGGGAAACGCGCTGAAAGTCGTGCCCTTTGGCGATCATCTGCGTGCCGACGAGGATGTCGACCTCGCCGGCATGCACGTTCGAAAAGAGCGTCTGCGCGCTGCCCTTGCGGCGCGTGCTGTCCGCGTCGATCCGCAACACGCGCGCGCCCGGTACGAGGCCGGCGAGCGTTTCCTCCACGCGCTGCGTGCCGCGCCCGAGCGGCGCGATGTCGACGTTGCCGCAATCAGGACAGGCGCGCGGGACGCGCGCTTCCCAGCCGCAGTGATGACAGCGCAGCGCATGCGCGCTCTTGTGCAGCACGACGTAAGCGCTGCAACGTGGGCAACCGGCCACCCATCCGCAAGCATCGCACGCGAGCACGGGCGCATAGCCGCGGCGATTGAGAAAGACGAGGCTCTGCTCGCCGCGCTCGAGCCGCGATTTCAGCGCGGCGACGAGCGGCCCGGAAATGCCGTCTACGCTGCCTCGCCCGCGGCGGCGCTCCTCTTCGAGGTCGATCATCTTGACGGCGGGCAGCACGGCATCGGCCACCGCGCGCCGCGAGAGCGAAAGCCGCCGATAGCGGCCCTGTTCCGCCTGCCACCAACTTTCGAGCGACGGTGTCGCCGATCCGAGCACGACGGCGATGCCGCGCTGCTTCGCTCGCCAAATCGCCAAGTCGCGCGCGGAATAGCGCAGGCCCTCCTGCTGCTTATAGGCCGGCTCGTGTTCTTCGTCGACGACGATCAGCGCGAGCTCGGGCAGCGAAGCGAGGACGGCGAGCCGCGTACCGAGCACGATCCGCGCGCGGCCCCGATGGGCGGCGAGCCAGCTACGCGCGCGCTCGCCGTCGGCCATCGCGCTGTGCAAGGTGACGATCGATGCGTCGCCGGCAAGCGCGGCAAAGCGTGCGCGAAAAGCCGCCTCGAACTGCGGCGTCAAATTGATCTCGGGGACGAGCACGAGCGCCTGCGCATCGGGCCGTGCGGCGAACAAGCGCTCGAGCGCGCTCAAATAGACTTCGGTTTTGCCGCTGCCCGTGACGCCATGCAGCAGAAACGGCGAGAAACCTTGCGCACCGGCAATGGCATCGACGGCCTGCGCCTGCTCGTCGGTCAAAGCCGGGCGAGCCGCAATAGCGGAGACAGCGGAAGCCATAACGGCGACGGCCGCATCGCCGTCGGCCCCCCAATCGGCGCGAGCGTCGAATGCGCGGGCCGCGTCGGCATCCGTTTCGACGTCGATCCACCCCTGCGCCTGCCAAGCGGCCAACGTGGCGCCAGCCTTGGGATGAAGCGCGCGGGCGTCGGGCGCATCGAGCGAGCGAGCGTCGGCCAACGCCGCGGCGAGCCGGCGCAGCGCGGCAGCACGCGCAGGGAGCGCATCGGGCAGCGCGGCCCGTCCGGCCGCCGTCAATCGAAAACGCGGCTCGACGGCGAACAGCCGCGGCCACCGCGACCGATCGCGCAGCGCCTGCGGCAAGGCCGGCAGCGCGACCTCGCCGAGCGAGCGCTGGTAGTAATCGGCGGCGAAGGCAACGAGGGCGAGCCATTCGGACGAGAGTGGCGCACAGGCGCCGCATGTCGCCTCGATATTGCGCACGCGCCCGGCAGCCAGATCGCTGTGAGCGCTCACTTCGACAACAAGCCCCACGACGCTGCGTTTGCCGAACGGCACGGCGACGAGGGTGCCCGGCTCGGGCGGCGGCGCGTCGCATCGATAATCGAAAAGGGTCGGCAGCGGATGGTCGAGCGCGACGCGAACGAACGTCTCGCTCATTGCGAACGGCTCCCGGGCACCTTGCCGCGGCAGCCCCCCCATCGCACGCACATCGAGCCTCGACCGAACGGGACGAACTTAAAGTAAAACATGAGATTCGCCGCTAACTTATGGATCTCGCTGAACTTTGCCGTCCACCGGAGGCTGCCTGTGGATAACTTTGTTGAAAAGTGTGAAGGCGGAACCGAAAAAAGGCCGTCGCACTGGCGTTCCGTGGGCAACCGCACACGGCGGGTCTTTGGCGCAAACCCTTGTCGGTCAAGGCCTCGACAGCGGGGCTACATCGTTTGCCGGGTTGCGTCAATCTTTCTTCTCTCTACCGCGCCGCAACGAGAAAAATGTGTATAAGTCAAGTCTTGACAAGCGCAAGACGACCCGGCGATGCCATCTTGCGGGCAACTCGCCCCCTAGACCGAGAGCCCACTTTATTGCGATGCAACAAAACCATCATGTCATGACGAGCCGGACCCGGCGCGCATCGCCCGGCTGTATCGGTGCACTTCGTCGACGAGCTCGGCGACGTGCTCGGGCGGCGCGAACTGCGAGATGCCGTGCCCGAGATTGAAGACGTGTCCGGGGTGATTGCCATAGCTGTCGAGCACGGCCCGCGCTTGCGCGCGCACTGCCTCAGGGGGCGCGAACAGCACCGTCGGATCGACGTTGCCCTGTAGCGCCACGCGCGAACCGACCCGCTCGCGGGCGCGCCCGAGGTTGACCGTCCAGTCGAGACCGACCGCATCGACGCCGCATGCCGCGATGTCGTCGAGCCAGAGGCCGCCGCCCTTGGTGAACGTGATCACGGGCACGCGCTTGCCTTCGTGCTCGCGCGCGAGGCGACGCACCACCGCGTCGATGTAATGCAGCGAGAATCGCTGAAATACGCCGTCGGCCAGCGCCCCGCCCCAGGTATCGAAAATCATCACGGCCTGCGCGCCGGCTTGGATCTGCGCATTCAGGTAAGCGGCGACGGCCTCGGCGTTGATTTGGAGGATTCGGTGCATGAGATCCGGGCGCGCATACAGCATCGACTTCACGGTGCGGAAGTCGTCCGAGCCGGCCCCCTCGACCATATAGCACGCGAGCGTCCACGGGCTGCCCGAAAAACCGATCAGCGGGACGCGCTGGCGCCCCTGTCCGTCCGTCAACGCCCGGCGGATCGAGCGGACCGCGTCGGTCACGTAGCCGAGCGTCGCATCGATGTCCGGCACGCGCAACCGCGCGACGTCTTCCTCGGTCCGCACGGGATGCGCGAATCGCGGCCCCTCGCCCGCCGCGAACGACAGCCCCAAGCCCATCGCATCGGGCACCGTGAGGATGTCCGAAAACAGGATGGCGGCGTCGAGCGGGAAACGCTCGAGCGGCTGCAGCGTGACTTCCGTGGCGAAGTCGGGATTCTTGGCCAGGCCGAGAAAGCTGCCGGCGCGCGCGCGCGTGGCGTTGTACTCGGGCAGATAGCGACCCGCCTGACGCATCAGCCAAATCGGGGTGTAATCGGTCGGCTCGCGCAGCAGCGCGCGCAGAAACGTATCGTTGAGGAGGGTCGAGGGCACGGGAGTCCGGCGAAAGGCAGAGCGAAAGAGACAGCCATTTTACCGGAGGCGCGCAACCCTTCGCGCCGCATATCCATCTTCACAACCGTGCGCCGGCCACGGCCACCGCAGCGTCGCCGCCCGTGTCATTTTGGCGCCGCTATCATCGAGCGAAGCGATGCACCCCACGGCCTAAGCCCGCCCTCGTAGAACAAAGGAGACCTCGATGACCAAGCAGAAACGATTCGCGCACATTTCGATCGCCGCGATTGCGCTCGCGGCCGGCTGCACGGGCAGTGCGTTCGCGCAGGCGACGCAGGCAAGCGCGGCTATGCCGGCTGCGACTTCGGGCTCGCGCCTCGATGCGGTCATCGCGCGCGGCACGCTGCGCGTGTGCACGACGGGCGACTACAAGCCGTACTCGTTCCTCAAGCCCGACGGCACGTTCGAAGGCATCGACATCGACATGGCCGAATCGCTGGCCAAATCGCTCGGCGTGAAGGTCGAATACGTGAAGACCACGTGGTCGAACCTCATGAACGATTTCCTCGCGAAATGCGACATCGCCGTGGGTGGCGTGTCGACGTCGCTCGAGCGCCAAAAGCACGTGTTCTTCACGCAGCCCTACATGATCGACGGCAAAACGCCGATCACACGTTGCGCGGACGTCAACAAATACCAAACGCTCGCGCAGATCGACCGGCCGACGACGCGCGTGATCGTCAACCCCGGCGGCACGAACGATCGCTTCGCGAAACAATACTTGACGCACGCGAACGTGACGGTCTATCCCGATAACGTCACGATCTTCAAGCAAATCCTCGCGGGCAAGGCCGACGTGATGGTGACCGATGCCTCGGAGACGCTGCTGCAGCAAAAGCTCAATCCCGGGCTGTGCTCGGTGCATCCCGACAAGCCTTTCCAGTACGGCGAGAAGGCGTACATGCTGCCGCCGGGAGACGTGACGTTCCAGCAATACGTCGATCAGTGGCTGCACCTCGCGCGTGCGACGGGGGAGTTCCAATCGATTTCGGACAAGTGGCTCAAGTGAGTGCCGGCGCCACGCGCCGTGTCGATCGAGATCGAGGCGGCGCGCGGCAAGCTCGTTCAGGCGCTCACTCGAGCGCTCACTCAGGCACGCGCGGCGCTGGCGCATTCGCGCGGTGCGTCGTGCCGAGCAGCCGCTCGTGCTCGACCTTCACGCAGACGTTCATCGCGACGTCGAGCCCCGCCGCTTTCGCGCGAGCGATCGCTTCGTCGTTGACCACGCCGAGCTGCAGCCACAGCGACTTCGCACCGATCGCGACCGCTTGCTCGGCGACATCGGCCGCTTGCTCGGATCGACGAAACACATCGACCATCTCGATGACGGCGCCTTCCTGCGCCAGCGCGTGCGCGGCGTCGGCGAGCGAAGCGTAGCAGCGCTGTCCCAGCACCCCGGCGGTATCGTTTGCATATGCGGGGTTCACGGGCACGATGCGATAACCGTGCGACTGCATGTAGGCCGCCACCGAATGACTCGGACGGTAGGGATGCGTGGACAAGCCGACGACGGCGATCACGCGATCGCGGTCCAGGATGCGTTTGAGTGTCTCAGGCTCGTTCATTGTGTTGCTGCAACGATGGGTAAAAATGTCGGCGTATGCAACGCTTCGGTCGTTTTCACGCGTGGCGTGCGAGCATGGTGGGTCATCTTAAGCCTGCAATTCCATAGACGAAACCCATTTATGCTTTTTTATTGATAAAATCCGCAGACGCTTTTTCACGCTGCATTTCATTTCTTCCCATTAATCGGAAATACTGACTTAATCGCATTGAGGCTTGGTAAAAACTCCCGCAATGCCTTACCTGGCGGGCGTTACAACCTGAAACACTTTGTTACCGCGTCTCCGTCTCAATTCGCCCACAATGCCCCTCAACGGTTTCAACATGGGTGTGGCTCACTTGCTGTCGTCTGTAAATAACAGCAAAACGCGAGCCGGTCGGTCTGCCGAATCCCTCGAGGGGCATCTCTGTTGGAGTCGTTGCCGGTGCGCTGCAGTTCGCTGTCCGCTGCGCCCGACGGCTTCATCATTGGTCTCCTCGCGCTAACCCCGTAGCGTGTGGTTTTTAGCGGGCTACTAAGCCCGCTTTTTTTTTGCCCCCCCGAACTTGGCACGTCGACACGACGCCAAGTCCGGCTCCGTGCGGCGCCTGCCTTCGCTGCGCGCTCGCGTGTCTTGGTGACGCCTCGGTCTCATGCTCCGGTCGGTCCCTGCCCTTTGAGTTCGGCGATCATCCGCTCGCGCATGACGAACTTCTGGACCTTGCCGGTCACCGTCATCGGCATCTCCTCGACGAAGCGGATGTAGCGCGGCACCTTGTAGTGCGCAATCTGTCCGCGGCAGTAATCCTTGATTTCTTCCTCCGTCAACTGCTCCCCCGGGCGCACGACGATCCACGCACAGACCTCCTCACCGTACTTCTCGTCGGGCACGCCGAATACCTGCACGCTCTGAACCTTAGGATGCCTAAATAAAAACTCTTCCACCTCGCGCGGATAAATATTCTCGCCGCCGCGAATGAGCATGTCCTTCAGGCGGCCGACAATATTGCAATAGCCGTCCGCATCGAGGGTCGCGAGATCGCCGGTGCGCATCCAGCCTTCGACGATCGCCTCACGCGTGCGCGCCTCATCCTCCCAGTAGCCACGCATGACCGAATAACCGCGCGTCCACAGCTCGCCCGTTTCGCCGACCGGCACCGTATTGCCGAGGGCATCGACGATTTTCGCTTCCAAGTGCGGGGCGATGCGCCCGACCGTCGACGTCCGCTTGTCGAGCGGATCGTCGGTCGAACTCTGAAACGAGACAGGGCTCGTTTCCGTCATGCCGTAGGCGATCGTGATCTCCGATTGGTGCATGCGCGCGACGACGCGCTTCATCGTCTCGATCGGGCACGGCGAGCCCGCCATGATGCCCGTACGCAGCGTCGACAGATCGAACGAGGCGAAGTCGGGGTGATCGAGTTCAGCGATGAACATCGTCGGCACGCCGTGCAGCGCGGTGCAGCGCTCCTGCGCACAAGCGGCCAAGGCCGCCGCGGGCTCGAAGGCTTCGCCCGGAAACACCATCTTCGCGCCCGTCGACACGCTCGCGAGCACCGATAACACCATGCCGAAGCAGTGATAGAACGGAACCGGGATGCAGAGTGCATCGGCCTCGGTGAAGCGCATGGCCATCGCGATATAGCGCGCGTTGTTGACCACATTGCGATGCGTGAGCGTCGCGCCCTTCGGGTTGCCCGTCGTACCGCTCGTGAACTGGATGTTGATCGGGTCGTGCGCGGACAGCGTCACGCCGATCGCGTCGAGATCGATCGTTTCGCGCGCCACGCGCCCCGCCTCGATCAGATCGGAAAACGTCATCATGCCCGGCGTCTGCGTATCGCACATCCGCACGACGAGGCGCAGATGCGGCAATCGCGCCGCGCGAAGCCAGCCGCTCTCGCATTGAGCGAGTTCCGGCGCCAGTGCTTGCAGCATCTCGACGTACTTCGACGTCTTGAAGCTTTCGGCCGTGACGAGCGCGCAGCAGCCCGACATGTTCAGCGCGTATTCGAGCTCCGCCAACCGATAGGCCGGATTGACGTTCACCAGGATCGCGCCGATGCGCGCGGTCGCGAATTGCGTCAGCAGCCATTCGACACGATTCGGCGACCAAATGCCGACACGATCGCCGCGCACGATGCCGGCCGATGCCAGGCCCGCGGCCAGCACGTCGACTTCGTCGGCGAACTCGCGCCACGTCCACCGAATACCCTGTTCGCGGAATACGACGGCGGGCCGATCGGGAAAGCGCGCCGCCGTATCGCGCAGGAATTGGCCGATCGTCGCTTCGCTCAGCGCGACGTCGGTCGCGCCACGCACGTATGACAGGCCATTGACCGGCGCAATGAGGGCGCCTTCCTCGGGAAGCTGCGTCGCCATCTCGATGTCTCCCATGTCTTTGGAAAAATTTTCCGACTGATTGTGCCATCGAGCACGGGCCGCCCGCATCAAGTCTTACCCGCAGCAAATGACGCCGACGTCGGCGCGCGTGAGTGCTGCAGCACGCCACCCCGGCCCCCGCGGAGGCAAAAAAAACGCCGCGAGGCATTTAGCCCGGCGGCACATACATCTTATTAATCGCATTTCTTTTCACGCAGCGTTGGCCCATCGCAGTGCGATGAGCCATCTGCCAAAACGCCGCTGCGAAGCGCTTTTCTTTTAGTGCTGCGCGCGAATCTTGCGCAAACGAGCGATCGCGGCGAGTTGCGCCGTGGCATAGGCCAGCTCGGCTTGCGCCGTCGCATACTCGATGTTCGAGCCCGAGTTCTGCAGCACTTCCTCGGCGCGTTTGCGGGCCTGCTCGGCTTTCGCTTCGTCGAGATCGGCACCGCGGATCGCCGTATCGGCGAGCACGGTCACCGCACCCGGTTGCACTTCGAGAATGCCGCCGGCAACGAACACGAACTCTTCTTCGCCGTTTTCGGCCTCGATGCGCACGGCGCCGGGACGAATGCGCGTGATGAGCGGGGTGTGGCCCGGCAAGATGCCGAGTTCACCGGCCTCGCCCGGCAGCGCGACGAACTTCGCCATGCCCGAGAAGATCTGCTCTTCCGCGCTGACGACGTCTACTTTGATGGTTGCCATATCGATTCCTGTGCAAGGCTCGGTTGAGCGTGATGCGTGCGGCGAGCCCAGCGGTCAATGCGAACGCCAAGCCCGCCTCGAAGCGAGCACACTTACCGTTACTGGATCTTCTTGGCCTTTTCGAAGGCTTCGTCGATCGTGCCGACCATGTAGAACGCCTGCTCGGGCAAATGATCGCACTCGCCTTCGACGATCATCTTGAAGCCGCGGATCGTTTCCTTCAGCGGCACGTACTTGCCCGGCGAACCCGTGAACACTTCCGCGACGTGAAACGGCTGCGACAGGAAACGCTGGATCTTACGCGCGCGGGCCACCGACAGCTTGTCTTCCGGCGACAGTTCGTCCATGCCCAGAATCGCGATGATGTCGCGCAGTTCCTTGTAGCGCTGCAGCGTTTGCTGCACGCCGCGCGTGATCGAGTAGTGCTCTTCGCCGATCACGTTCGGGTCGATCTGACGCGACGTGGAATCGAGCGGGTCGACGGCCGGGTAGATCCCGAGCGAAGCGATGTCACGCGAGAGCACGACCGTCGCGTCCAAATGGCCGAAGGTCGTCGCGGGCGACGGGTCGGTCAAGTCATCCGCCGGCACGTACACGGCTTGCACCGACGTGATCGAACCCTTCTTCGTCGACGTGATGCGCTCTTGCAGCCGGCCCATTTCTTCAGCCAGCGTCGGCTGATAACCCACGGCCGACGGCATCCGGCCAAGCAGTGCCGACACTTCGGTACCGGCCAGCGTGAAACGGTAGATGTTGTCGACGAAGAACAGCACGTCGAGACCTTCGTCGCGGAAGTGCTCGGCCATCGTGAGGCCCGTCAACGCCACGCGCAGACGGTTGCCCGGCGGCTCGTTCATCTGACCGTACACGAGCGCGACCTTGTCGAGCACGTTCGAGTCCTTCATTTCATGGTAGAAGTCGTTCCCTTCACGGGTACGCTCGCCCACGCCCGCGAACACGGAGTAACCGCCGTGCTCCTTCGCGATGTTGTTGATGAGCTCCATCATGTTGACGGTCTTGCCGACGCCGGCGCCGCCGAACAGGCCCACCTTGCCGCCCTTCGCGAACGGGCAGATCAAATCGATCACCTTGATGCCCGTTTCCAGCAGTTCCGTCGACGGCGACAGCTCGTCGAACTTAGGTGCCTTCTGGTGGATCGAGCGCACGTGCTCGCTTTCGATCGGACCGGCTTCGTCGATCGGACGGCCGAGCACGTCCATGATGCGGCCGAGCGTCGGCTTGCCGACAGGCACGCTGATCGGCTTGCCCGTGTTCTTCACCATCGTGCCGCGGCGCAAACCGTCGGACGCGCCCAGACAGATCGTGCGCACGACGCCGTCGCCCAGCTGCTGCTGAACTTCGAGCGTCAGTTCCGTGCCTTCGAGCACGAGGGCGTCGTAGACCTTCGGCATGTGCTCACGCGGAAATTCCACGTCGATCACCGCGCCGATGCACTGTACGATCTTGCCTTCTACCAAAGCAGTAGTACTCATCGCTTTTCCTTTAGATACTCAATTCTTCACTCGCGCAAACGGCGCTTAGGACGGGTCAAACCGACACGCGTCAGACCGCGGCGGCACCACCGACGATTTCCGACAGTTCCTTCGTAATCGCGGCCTGGCGGCTCTTGTTGTAGACGAGCTGCAACTCGCTGATCACCGTCTTCGCGTTGTCCGACGCGGCCTTCATCGCCACCATGCGCGCCGATTGCTCGGACGCCATGTTTTCCGCGACGGCCTGGTACACGAGCGCCTCGACGTAGCGAACGAGCAGCTCGTCGACGACGGCCTGCGCGTCGGGTTCGTAGATGTAGTCCCATGCGGACTTCGGCGTCGACTCGTCAGTCTCGAAGTGCTCGGCCGACAGCGGCAGGAGCTGCTCGATCACGGGCTCTTGCTTCATCGTGTTGACGAAGCGCGTGTATGCGAGATACACGGCCGAGACCTTGCCTTCCGAGTACAGATCGAGCTGCACCTTCACCGCGCCGATCAGCTTTTCGAGGTGCGGCGTATCGCCGAGCTGAACCACGTGCGAGGCGACCTTCGCGCGCAGGCGCGTCAAAAAGCCGAGACCCTTGCCGCCGATCGCCGTCGCTTCGACGGTTTGGCCCTTGGCCTCGAGTTCCTTGAACTTGGCCACGGTCGCGCGCAGCACGTTCGTGTTCATGCCGCCGCACAACCCCTTATCGGTCGTGACGAGGATGATGCCGGCCGCCTTCGCGCCCTCGTTCGACACCATGAACGGGTGGCGATACTCGGGGTTCGCACGGCTCATATGCGCAGCGATGTCGCGAACCTTGTCGGCATACGGACGAGCGCCGCGCATGCGCTCCTGGGCGCGGCGCATCTTCGATGCGGCCACCATCTCCATCGCCTTGGTGATCTTGCGCGTGTTTTGCACGCTCTTGATCTTGCCGCGGATTTCCTTCATTCCAGCCATTGCTTGCTCCTTGATCGAAGCGGCGCGCGCTTCGTTACGACTCAAGCGCGCGCCGCTTCAAGGTCGTTATGCCTCGCGGATCAATAAGCGCCCGACTTCTTGAAGTCCTTCAGAGCGGCGTGGAGCACGCCCTCGTCGTCCTTCGACAAGTCCTTCGTGTCTTCGATGCGCTTGATGAGGTCGGCATGGCTCGTCTTCAGGAATTCGCGCATGCCCTTCTCGAACGGCAGCACGTCCTTCACGTCGAGATCGTCGAGGTAGCCGTTGTTCGCCGCGAACAGCGACACAGCCAGCTCCCACACCTGCAGCGGCTGATACTGCGGCTGCTTCAAGAGCTCCGTCACGCGGCGACCGCGCTCGAGTTGCTTGCGCGTGGCTTCGTCGAGATCCGATGCGAACTGCGCGAACGCGGCGAGCTCACGGTACTGCGCGAGGTCGGTACGGATACCGCCCGACAGCTTCTTCACGACCTTCGTTTGCGCCGCACCGCCGACGCGCGACACCGACACGCCCGCGTTGATGGCGGGACGGATACCGGCGTTGAACAAGTCGGTTTCGAGGAAGATCTGGCCGTCCGTGATCGAGATCACGTTCGTCGGAACGAATGCCGTCACGTCGCCCGCTTGCGTCTCGATGACGGGCAGCGCCGTCAGCGAACCGCTCTTGCCCTTCACTTCGCCGTTCGTGAACTTCTCGACGTAGTCTTCCGAGACGCGCGCGGCGCGCTCGAGCAGACGCGAGTGCAGATAGAACACGTCGCCCGGGTACGCTTCACGGCCCGGCGGGCGGCGCAGCAGCAGCGAGATCTGGCGATAGGCCCAAGCTTGCTTGGTCAAATCGTCATAAATGATGAGGGCGTCTTGACCGCGGTCGCGGAAGTATTCGCCCATCGTGCAGCCCGCGTACGGCGCGAGGTATTGCATCGCCGCCGATTCCGAAGCCGACGCCGCCACGACGATCGTGTACTCGAGCGCGCCCGATTCTTCGAGCTTGCGCACGACGTTTACGATCGACGAGGCCTTTTGGCCGATCGCGACGTAGATACAGATGAGGTCTTTGCCCTTCTGATTGATGATCGCGTCGATGGCCACCGCCGTCTTGCCGCACTGGCGGTCGCCGATGATCAGCTCGCGCTGGCCGCGGCCGATCGGCACCATCGCGTCGATCGACTTCAGACCCGTTTGCACCGGCTGCGACACCGACTTACGCCAAATCACGCCCGGCGCGATCTTCTCGACCGCGTCGGTCATCTTGGCGTTGATCGGACCCTTGCCGTCGATCGGATTGCCGAGCGCGTCGACGACACGGCCGACGAGTTCGGGGCCGACCGGTACTTCGAGAATGCGGCCCGTCGTCTTGACGACGTCGCCTTCCGAGATGTGTTCGTACTCACCGAGAATCACGGCGCCGACGGAGTCGCGCTCGAGGTTCAGCGCGAGGCCGAACGTGTTGCCCGGGAATTCGAGCATTTCGCCTTGCATCACGTCCGACAGGCCGTGAATGCGCACGATACCGTCGGTCACGGAGATCACGGTGCCCTGGTTGCGAACGTCGGTGCTCGCTTCAAGGCCCTGGATCCGGCTCTTGATCAGCTCGCTGATCTCAGAGGGATTGAGTTGCATTATTCGCTCCTGATAGTCAATTCTGTTGCGTGCCGTGGCGTGCGCTTCGCTTTACGCGGTGAGCGCCGTGCGCATATCGGCGAGCCGTGCGCGAACCGAGGTGTCGAGCACTTCGTCGCCGACGGTAGCGCGCACGCCACCGATCAGCGAAGCATCGACTTGAACCGTCGGCTTGAGCTTGCGCCCAAATTTGCGCTCGAGGCTCGCGACGAGATCGGCGAGCTGGGCCTCTTGCAGCGGAAACGCGCTGACGATCAGCGCATCGGCCGCGCCTTCGCGAGCATTTTTCAGTTCATCGAACTGGACGGCAATTTCGGACAGCAGCGAGAGACGGTGATTGTCGACCAGCATCTGCACGAAGTTCTTCGCCTGCGGCGAGTCTTTCGGGGCTGAGCGGGTTGCGGCCAGCAGCAGATCGACGACCTGCGCGCGGCTCACCTTCGGGCTCGAGGCGACCGACATGAGCTCGGGCAGACGCGCAACCTGTGCCAGCTCCTGCACGAGAGCGGACCAGGCGGCGAGGTCTCCGCCTTCGGCAACGCTGAACAGCGCTTCTGCGTAGGGACGGGCGATGGTTGCAAGTTCGGCCATGATCAGAGCTCTGCTTTCAGTTGATCGAGCAGTTGGGCATGCGCCGCCTGGTCGATTTCACGCTTCAGGATCTGCTCGGCGCCCTTGACCGCCAGCGTTGCCACTTCGGCGCGCAGCGTCTCGCGCGCCTTCACGACTTGCTGTTCGGCTTCGGCCTTGGCTTGGGCAATGATGCGCGCGGCTTCGGCTTGCGCATTGGCCTTGATTTCGTCGGCTACGGAGAGCGCACGCTTTTCAGCGTCGGCGATGCGTTGCTGACCGTCGTTGCGCGCCTGCGCGAGCTGCTGATCGACACGCTTGTGCGCCGCTTCGAGTTCCGTCTTGCCCTTTTCGGCGGCCGCGAGACCGTCGGCGATCTTCTTCGAACGCTCATCGAGGGCTTTGACCATCGGCGGCCACACGAATTTCATCGTGAACCAGGCGAGGATCAGGAACACGACCATTTGCGCAATCAGAGTTGCGTTGAGATTCACGGTGTTTCCTTAAACGTTGCTAATTCGGAAAGTGAAACGGTAAGGCGCTCATCGACGTTACGTTCGATCAGCGCCCGAGAGTCTTCCGTTTCGCCCCTGCGCCGGCTTACGAGCCGCGGCGCAACTATCCGACTGCCCCCATACCTGCCGCTTCGCGTCAGGCCCCCCCGAGGGGGACGGGAAAACTTGGGACGGCCCGGCGTTTCCCCGGGGCGATGAACCTCAGCCCGCCAACTTCGAGAGCAGCGGGTTCGCGAACGCAAACAGCATTGCCACACCAACGCCGATCAGGAACGCCGCGTCGATCAGACCAGCCAAGAGGAACATCTTGGTTTGCAGCGGGTTCATCAGTTCCGGCTGACGCGCGCAAGCTTCGATGTACTTGCCGCCCATCAGGCCGATACCGATACAGGCGCCGATTGCACCCAGGCCGATGATGATGCCGATACCGATGGCGGTCAGACCTTGGATGTTGGCGATGAAAGCTTGCATGATCACTCCTTTGTAAAAGACTTTTTAGAACCGGATTTAAAGAAACGAAAAACGAATCTGCATTCGCGCGGCACGCACTGCGATCAGTGCTTGTCGTGCGCCTGGCCGATGTACACGAGCGTCAGCATCATGAAGATGAACGCTTGCAACAAGACGATCAGGATGTGGAAGATCGACCAAACGGTACCTGCGATCACATGACCGATGAAGCCGAGCACCGTCGTGTCCGCGCCGAAGGTCCAGAGGCTGCCGAGCAATGCGATGAGCAGGAACAGCAGTTCGCCCGCGTACATGTTGCCGAACAGCCGCAACGCGAGCGAAACCGTCTTGGCGACGAACTCGATGATGTTCAGTGCGAGGTTCGGGATCCACAGAAGCGGATGCGCGCCGAACGGGGCCGACAGCAGTTCATGAAGGAAGCCGCCCGGGCCCTTGATCTTGAGGTTGTAGTAGATCATCAGCACGAACACGCCGAGCGCAATGCCGAACGTGCCGTTCAGATCGGCCGTCGGCACGATGCGGTGGTGCGTGATGACGTGCGAGAGACCTACCCACTGGATGATGCGGCCCGGCAGATCGACGGGGATGAAATCGAGCGAGTTCATCAGCGCGACCCAGATGAACACGAACAGGGCGAGCGGAGCGATGAACGTGCGATTGCCGTGAATGATCGATTTCGATTGATCCTCGACCATCTCGACGAGCATCTCGATCGCGCACTGGAAGCGGCTGGGCACGCCCGGCGTTGCATTGCGCGCGGCCATGCGCAAGATGAAGAGCGTCACGAGACCGCACATGATCGACCAGAACAGCGTGTCGATGTTCAACACGTGCATGTCGATGATCGACGTCTGGTGCGAAGTGGCGAAGTTTTGCAAGTGATGCGCGATGTACTCGGACGGATCCAAGTGCGTGCTTTCTGTAGCTGCCATATCGTTTATTGCCGCCTAAATTGTCGAAAATCTTTCGGTGCCCGCACGCTCCGCTCAACCGAGCTCAGTCGCGCGAACGCCGGCGCGCTGCGCCTTTTTCGCGCGCGCCGCCGGCCATCCACCGCCATCCCATTCTCAGCGCATCCTCAACGCCAAGCGAGCGCCAACCAGTACGTCTGCAGCGTGACGAGGAAAGTCACGAGCAGCGGCAGCCACCGCACGTCGTGATACCAGAGCGCCACCGCGACGAACATCGCAACGGTCACCCCCATCTTGAGCATCTCGCCGATCATCCATGTCAGGATGGATCCGGCGCCGCCCGCCCCTTTCAGACGTGCCGCGAACAATGCGCTCGGCACCCAGCAAATCGCTCCTCCCACCAAGGCCGACAGCGCAGCATCGCCCCGCGGCTTAGAAAACAGCCACCAAACCAGCGTGACGATCAGGGACAAAACCACTTGCGCTCTCACGACCTTGAACGGCGTTACGCGCGACGGGCGGCTCACGTCCGAGCCGAAGAGCTTCTCAGCCTCGGCCCGCGTGAGCGGAACGAAATTCTTGTCTTGCTGCTCGGCATCCCACGCATCGTCGAACGTTTCCGAACGACTGACCGCGCGAGCGGAAGAAGGATCGTGTCGCGCGCGTTCGTGGTGCCTTGTGCCCGGCTCTCGATCCGCCATCGCCCTATCCTGAACCCAGTATCCAACCCGCAGCTTTCGCTGTGCTTACGGGGCTGCCTAGCTAATAAATCCGGGCGATTGTAAGCGATAGTTGCAGGCGATTCAAGACTTTAGCCGCGACAAAAAACTGCCTGGAAACGACGTCCGAGGCGGCCGCAAAGCGGCCCGTCTGACGAACCGAAAGGCTGGGCGAGCGCGAACGAATCAAAGCGTGCGTGCCGCTTCATTTGCGTCTTCGTTTGCACCACCCTGGCGCATCGGGGGTGTGACTACAGATGCACGAGCAACCATCCGCCGAGCACGCCGGCAACGAGCCAGAACGGGACCGAGACGAGATGAAACGGCAGCCAAATGCCGCGTACCTTCGAGATCCGCACGGCGATCAGATTGGCCAGCGAGCCAATGGCGACGCCGAAACCGCCTACGCTGACCCCGAACGCCAGCGCGCGCCAATCCTTCGTGAATTGAGCGAGCATGATCGCCGCGGGCACGTTGCTGATGCCTTGGGACAACACGGCACCTGCGACATAAGCGCGCAGGGCTGAATCGAGCCCGAGATGCGCCACCGTGTCGTGAACCCACGACAGCGCCGCAACACTGCGCAGCACGACGAACATCAGCACGAAAATCAGCAGCAAAGCCCAGTCGATTTTCAGCACGGCGTCGCGTCGCCACAACACAAAGCCGCCCGCGACGCCGATGAGGCCGATGCCTGCGTGGTGTGAATCGGCCAGTAGGACGAAGGCAACGAAGAGCACGGCCGCGACGCCGGCATAGGCACGCTCGACGGTTTGCTTCTCGACGTCGCGCGACAAATCGAGCGATTTCGCCTTGAACGCGAACCAGGCCAGCACCGACAGCATCGCCATCAAAAGCGCACACAACGGCAGCATGGCCAAGACGAAGCGGCCGAACGGCACCGCGCCGACTTGCCATAAAAAGAGATTCTGCGGATTGCCGAGCGGCGTCAGAATCGAGCCCGCATTGACGGCCAGCGCCAAGAAGATCGTGAGCCGCTTGACGGGCAGCGGCGTCAGCGCGTGCAGCGAGAGCACGAGCGGCACGACGACGAACAGCGCGACGTCGTTCGTGACGAGCATCGACAGCGCCGCCGCGAGGCCGATCAGCAAGCACGCGAGCGTGCGCTCGGAGCGAACGCGATGCACGACGCGATGCGCGAGCCACATCAACAGACCGGAACGCTCGATCGCCTTCGTCAGCATCAAAAGGCCGGCCAGCGTCATCACGGTCGGCCAATCGACGAGCTTGGGCAGCGCGAGCCAAGGCTGCGGACGCGCGCATTGCAGCACGACGAGCGCAGCAATGAGAATCGTCAGGACCGGCTCTTTCAGTGCGAACGAGACGAGCTTGCGCGGCAGGTTCGAGCGAGCGGGATGCACATCGTCGGCAGTCGGCATGGGCGGCTGGAAGTCGAGCAGGGAGCAAAAGCGAGAGACGCGCGAGGGACGCGCCAGAACCGTGCCAAATTCAGGGCTACAGTCAGGCCGTCGAGCTGCCGCGCAGCCGCACGAGGATGCCGTCGAGCGCGTCCAGATCGCCGAATTCGATCTGCAGTTGACCGCGCCCGCGCCGATTGAGTTTGATCTTGACGGCCGCCGCGAACAGATCCGACAGCTCTTCTTCCAGGCGACGCGTGTCGCGACCGCCATCGTGATTCGCGCGCGCTTTCACCGCGGGCTCGGCTTTCGTCGTGACCGTGACGAGCCGTTCCGTTTCGCGCACCGACATGCGCTTGTTGATCACCTGATTGGCCAGCGTGATCTGCGTCGCCGCGTCGACTGCCAGCAAGGCGCGCGCGTGACCCATGTCGAGATCGCCGGCTAGCAGCATCGTCTGTACGGGCTGAGCGAGGTTGAGCAAACGCAACAGATTCGACACGGCACTGCGCGAACGCCCTACCGACTCGGCCGCCTGTTCATGCGTGAAGTCGAACTCGTCGAGCAGACGCTGAATGCCTTGCGCTTCTTCGAGCGGATTCAGATCCTCGCGCTGAATGTTCTCGATGAGGGCCATCGCCGCCGCGGCTTGGTCGGGCACGTCCTTGACGAGCACCGGCACCTCGGCGAGCCCAGCGATGTGCGCCGCGCGAAACCGGCGCTCACCCGCAATGATCTCGTACCTTTCTTCCGAAACGGGACGCACGAGGATCGGCTGCATGACACCCTGCGCGCGAATGCTCGCCGCGAGCTCCTGCAAACTGCCCTCGTCCATCCGTGTGCGTGGCTGATATTTGCCCGCCTGCAATTTGCCGAGCGGCAGCACATGGGGTTGCCCCTCGCCGCGCACAGCCGTCGTGATCTCGGCGCTGCCGCCGAGCAAGGCTTCCAGCCCGCGCCCCAATCCCTTTTTCTTCGCTACGGCATTCATCGCATTCCCTCGATCCGCTTTGCTGCTTCGCTATTGCGCCGCGCTGTGCTCACAGCGCGCGCACACGTTCAATCATTTCGGCCCCGAACTGCACGTAGGCCTGCGCCCCGCGCGACGCGCGATCGAAGACGACGCCCGGCAGCCCATAGCTCGGCGCCTCGGCCAAGCGCACGTTGCGTGGAATCACGACGTCGAACACCTTGTCGCCGAAATGCTCCTTGAGCTGATCCGACACCTGCTGCTGCAACGTGATGCGCGGATCGAACATGACACGCAGCAAGCCGATCACCTTCAAATCGCGATTCAGATTCGCGTGAACCTGCTTGATCGTATTGACAAGGTCGGACAGGCCCTCAAGCGCGAAGTACTCGCACTGCATCGGGATGACAACGCCGTGCGCGGCGCACAGGCCGTTCAGCGTCAGCAGCGACAATGCCGGCGGGCAGTCGATCAGCACGAAGTCATAATCATCGGCAACCACAGCCAACGCAACTTTCAATTGCCTTTCGCGATTCTGCACGCCGACGAGTTCGATTTCGGCGCCGGCGAGTTCGCGATTCGCAGGCAAGATGTCATACGAGGCCGCCTCGGACTTCACGCGTGCATCGGCTACCGACACGCCATCGACGAGCACCTCGTAGACCGTGTTCTCGCACTCGGCCTTGTTGATGCCGCTGCCCATCGTCGCGTTGCCCTGCGGATCGAGATCGATCAGCAGGACTCGTTGCCCCTGCGAAGCAAGACTCGCGGCGAGATTGACCGTCGTCGTCGTCTTGCCGACACCGCCTTTTTGATTCGCCACGCAGAAGATTTTTGCCATCGTTCGGAGATCCTCGTTACTGCCTCGTTATTGCTTCATTGCTTCACTGCTGCGCGAAATGCTTCATACCGGCGGCGAGTCTTCGACCACGACTTCGACGAGATGTCGCTCCGCATCAAGCAACGGCACATGAAGCCGCACGAGCTGGGCAACGCACGCCCCTGCCGGCAATCGCTCGATTTCGGTATCGGGCTGTACGCCTTTCATCGCCCAAATCGACCCTCGCTCGCTCACCAAGTGCCGCGCAAGTGTAACGAAATCGGCAAGCTCTGCGAATGCACGCGAGACGATCGCATCAAATTTTCCCGGCACTTCAACGCCGGGGCGCAGCGTTTCGACGCGCCCCGTCACGACCGAGAGGTTGTCCAGCTTGAGCTCGGCCTTCGCTTGCGACTGGAAGGCCGATTTCTTCTGCACGATGTCGTTCAGCGTCACGTGGCGCTCGGGCAACGCGATGGCAAGGACGATACCAGGCATCCCACCGCCTGAACCGACGTCGAGAATCGATCGCCCTTCGCGCGCCGCCAAATGCGGCACGATCGAGAGCGAATCGAGTATGTGGTGGATCAACATTTGGCGCGGGTCGCGGATCGCCGTCAGGTTGTAGACGGCGTTCCACTTCGCCAGCAACGCGACATAATCGGCAAGCCGGCCGACCTGCTCCTCCGATAGTGCGACGCCCAGTTCGGCTGCGCCCGCATGCAACAGATCCAACCATGAGGTTCGGTCGGTCGAATGCGCCCCTGCGGCGCGCGACCCCGTCATTGGGCAACCGGAGCCGGGCCGGCCCCGCTTCCATCGGCCGAGCTCGATTCAGTCACACTTGTCTGCGCTCGTCGACCCCATCCCTTTTTCAGATGAACCATCAGCAACGAAATCGTGGCGGGCGTGATCCCTGAAATGCGCGAGGCCTGGCCGATCGTTTCGGGCCGGAACTGATTGAGCTTTTGCCGTGCTTCGAACGAGAGCCCCCGCACCGATGCGTAGTCGATCCCTTCAGGCAGACGCGTGCTTTCGTTCGCCTCGTTGCGCTCGATCTCGTCGGCCTGGCGTTCGATGTAGCCTTGGTATTTGACCCCGATCTCGATCTGCTCCTTGATTTGCGCAAGCAATACCGGGTCGTCAGCTAGAGGCGCATCGGGGCCACAGGCACCGGCCCGCAAACCGCAGACGCCGTCATAAGACACGCCGGGGCGACACAGCAGATCGGCCAAGTTGTATTCGTGATCGATGGGCTTGCCGAGCAATGACGTCGCTTCGTCCGCCGAAAGCGTCTTAGGATTGACCCACGTCGCGCGCAACCGTTCTGTTTCACGTGAAACAGCGTCTCGCTTGCGGCAGAAGGCATCCCAGCGGGCGTCGTCCACGACACCAAGTTCGCGACCCATTTCTGTCAAGCGCATGTCGGCGTTGTCTTCACGAAGGCTGAGCCGATACTCAGCGCGACTGGTGAACATCCGATATGGCTCCGACACACCGCGCGTCACGAGGTCATCGACGAGCACGCCAAGATAAGCTTGGTCGCGTCGCGGGCACCAGGCTTCTTTCTCTTGAACGTAACGCCCGGCATTGATGCCGGCGAGAAGACCTTGCGCCGCCGCCTCTTCGTAACCCGTAGTGCCGTTGATCTGCCCGGCGAAGAAGAGGCCGCGAACCGCCTTCGTCTCGAGCGATGCCTTCAAACCCCTCGGATCGAAGTAGTCATACTCGATCGCGTAGCCGGGCCGCAAGATGTGTGCGTTCTCGAGCCCTGCCATCGAATGAACGAGGTCGAGTTGCACATCGAACGGGAGGCTCGTCGAAATACCGTTCGGATAGAACTCGTTCGTCGTCAGACCTTCCGGTTCTAGAAAGATTTGGTGCGATGTTTTCGACGCAAACCGGTGAATCTTGTCCTCGATTGACGGGCAGTAACGCGGCCCTACCCCTTCGATAACTCCGGTGTACATCGGGGAACGATCGAGCCCGCCGCGAATGATGTCGTGCGTCCGTTCGTTCGTGTGCGTCACCCAGCAAGGCACTTGACGGGGATGCTGCTCCACGCGGCCAAGGAACGAGAACACGGGGACGGGATCGAAGTCGCCCGGCTGCTCTTCAAGCTTCGAGAAATCGATGGTTAAGCCATCGATCCGCGGCGGCGTGCCCGTTTTCAGGCGACCCTGCGGCAACTTCAGATCTTTGAGCCGAGCGGACAGCGATACCGCAGCGGGGTCGCCCGCCCGGCCACCCGTGTAATTGTTCAGACCAACGTGGATCTTTCCATCGAGAAATGTGCCGGCCGTCAGGACGACCGCACGAGCGCGAAAGCGCACGCCGACCTGCGTCACCGCACCGACAACTCGATCGCCTTCGACGATCAAATCCTCCACGGCTTGCTGGAACAGGCTGAGATTCGGCTGGTTCTCGAGCCGGCGACGGATCGCCGCCTTATACAAAATGCGGTCGGCTTGCGCGCGAGTCGCACGGACGGCTGGCCCCTTCGACGAGTTGAGGATTCGAAACTGAATGCCGCCCTCATCGGTTGCAGCCGCCATCGCACCACCAAGCGCATCGACCTCCTTGACGAGATGCCCTTTGCCGATGCCGCCGATAGACGGATTGCAGCTCATCTGGCCGAGCGTTTCGATATTGTGGGTCAGCAACAGCGTCTTAGCGCCCATGCGGGCCGATGCCAAAGCGGCTTCCGTGCCGGCGTGACCACCGCCGACGACGATAACGTCAAATTCTATGGGATAAAGCATGGCGATCCCATGCGACGCGAAGCGCATGAGCCTGTCGGGAAAATGTATGCGCGAAATTATAGCGGGGATCGCGGACGAGGCGGACTCGCTAAACGGCTAAGTACTGTTTCACGTGGAACATACACGCGAGGGGAAGCGGAGCAAAATCACCTCTCACCCGTTGCAGCTAAGGATCTCCCCACATTGCATCCGATCTGCGCGGCCATGCAAGACCCAAGGAACACGGAGGCGGAATGACAACACAGCAATACACCGGCGGGTGCCACTGTGGAGACGTGCGATTCGACGTCGAACTCGACCTCGCACAAACGATTGTCTGCAACTGCTCGATCTGCACGAAGCGCGGCTTTATCTGGGCGTTCGCGTCACGCGAGCAATTCGCGTGGCGCAGCGGAGAAGACGCCACTGGGGAATATCTATTCAACAAGCATGCGATTAGCCATCGATTTTGTCGTCGCTGCGGAGTGGAACCGTTCGCGTTCGGTGTCGCGCCCAATGGCGCCCAAACGGCGGCTATCAATGTGCGCTGCCTGGATGGCGTCGATCTTGCCGGGTTGAATCCAACGCCCATCGACGGTGCCAGCCGCTGAGTTGGCCACCGAGTTGGCCACCGAGTTGGCCACTAAGGCTCGGTACCCTCAGGAGGGGCGTGCATCAACGGCACAACCGCACAGGCGGCCGGACTCGGCTCGCAGTCAAACGTGTGCCTCAAAACGTCCGTGCCCGTGCAACGGGCACTTAGGCCGTCTTCTTCGCCAGACCGAGATAGGTTTCGATGACACGCGGGTTCTGCGCCAACGAATCCGCCGCCCCCTCTAGCGCCAGCTCACCCGTTTCCAACACGTATCCGTGGTCTGAGATCTGCAGCGCCGCCCGCGCATTCTGTTCGATCAACAGCGTCGCCACGCCCGTCCCGCGCAGGGCACTGATGATATGGAAAATCTCTTTGACGATCAGCGGCGCGAGCCCGAGGCTAGGTTCGTCGAGCATCAGCAGATCGGGCTTGCCCATCAACGCACGGCCCAGCGCGAGCATCTGCCGCTCACCGCCTGACAATGTACCAGCAGCCTGCTTGCGGCGTTCCTTCAGGCGAGGAAACCGCTCGAACACCGGCTCGAGTTGATCGAGAAAATCGCGCTCCCCGGCCCGCTTGCGGCGATAGGCGCCGAGTACGAGATTATCCTCGACGGTCATCGTCGCAAACAGCTCGCGCTTTTCCGGAACCAGGCACATGCCTCGTTCGACGCGCTTTTCCACAGGCACCGCGGCGACGTCCTCCCCTCGATAACGCACGGCGCCTTTCGCGTGCCCAATGATCGGCAGCGCCCCCATGACGGCGTTCAGCAGCGTCGATTTACCGGCGCCGTTCGGTCCGATCACGCTGACGATCTGCCCAGGCCGGACTTCGATCGACACCTCATGGAGGGCCTCCACTTTTCCGTAGCGGACGGAAAGCCCGGATACCGACAAAATCGGCATGGTCGTCGTTTCGTTCATTGACTCAATTACTCCACTCACTCCACTCCGCCGAGATAGGCTTCGACGACGGCCGGGTCGTTCTGGACCTCCTCGGGCAACCCGTGTGCGATACGCGTGCCGAACTCCATGACGACCAGGCGATCGGCAAGATTCATCACGAAATCCATGTCGTGTTCGACGAGCAGAACGCTCATCCCGTCCGCCTGCAACTTGCGCAGCAACTCGGCGAGCTGCTGCTTTTCCCGATAGCGCAATCCTGCGGCCGGCTCGTCGAGCAATAGCAAGGTCGGATCGCAACACAGGGCCCGTGCGATCTCCAAGATGCGCTGCTGCCCGAGCGGCAGGCTGCCGGCTTCGTCGTACATATGCTGCTCGAGGCCGACGCGACGAATCTGTTCAGCCGCCTCGAACAACAGCCTGCCCTCCTCGGCCGCATTGAGTCGCCCGACGCTGCGCCAAACGCCGCTCGACCCGCGCAGATGGCCGCCGATCGCGACGTTTTCGAGCACCGTCATCGTCGGCAACAGCTTGACGTGCTGGAACGTACGACCAATACCGCGCTTCACAATTTCACGTGAAGTGAGGGCGTCGATGCGTTCGCCGCGGAAATGGATTTCGCCGCGCGTTGCCTGCAGCACGCCTGTCACGAGGTTGAACGTCGTCGATTTGCCTGCACCGTTCGGGCCGATCAATCCGACGATTTGCCCTGCTTTCACCTCGAAGCTGACGTCATTGACGGCCACGAGGCCGCCGAACTCCTTACGCGCACGATCGACGACGAGCAGTGCCTCTCCCGGCGACGGCGTGGCGCGGCGAGACAACGGCTCGGCATGCTCGGGCGCGCGCGCACGCGGGCCGCGTGGAAACCAGCGCGCGACAAACGGCCATACGCCCTGCCTCGCGTACTGCAAGAGCGCCACCATCAGTACGCCGAACACGATGATCTCGAAGTTGCCGCTTTGTCCGAGTAGCATCGGCAACAGCGTCTGCAAATAATCCTGCACGATGGTGAGGATCGCAGCCCCCAGAATCGCACCCCAAACGTGCCCGACGCCGCCGACCACGGCCATGAACAAATACTCGATACCGTGGTTGAGGCCGAATGGCGTGGGGTTCACGGCGCGCTGCAAGTGCGCGTAGAGAAACCCGGAGATCGCAGCAAGGACCGCCGCGTACACGAAAATGACGACGCGCATCCACGCGGTATGCACGCCCATCGCCTCGGCCATCACGCCCGCTCCGCGCAGCGCGCGGATGGCACGCCCTGGGCGACTATTAAGCAAATTCTGAATCGAGACGACGGCGGCGAGGACAACGAGCCAGATCAGGTAGTAGATGCTGCGTCCCGACTCCAGCGACATGCCGAACACGCTGAGCGCGGGAATGCCGTTGATGCCGTCGTACTTGCCGAGCGTATCGAGGTTGCCGAACAGGTAGTAGAGCGAGAGCCCCCAAGCGATCGTGCCGAGCGGCAGGAAATGGCCGGACAACCGCATCGTGACCGCGCCGATCACGAGCGCCACGACCACCGTCAACGCAATGCCGACGAACAGCGCGATCCAAGGCGAGATGCCGAACTGCGTCGTCAAATAGGCGGTCGCATAGGCGCCGACGCCGACGAACGCAGCCTGTCCGAAGCTCATCATGCCGCCAATGCCCGTCAGCAAAACGAGCCCGAGCGCGACGATCGAATACAAGCCGATGTAATTGAGCAGCGTGATCCAGTACTCGGACACATGCAGCGGATGCGGCAGCACGGGCAGCGCGAACAGAATCGCGAGAAAGCACCAGAACGGCTTCATTCCCGAAAATAGATGCTTCATCGCTCACTCCTCCTCTTCTTCGACGTGCGCGGTGGCTAGGCTGCGCCACAGCAGCACCGGGATGATGAGGGTGAAGACGATCACCTCCTTGTACGCGCTGGCCCAAAAAGACGAGTACGACTCGAGCAGCCCGACGAGGATCGATCCGGCCGCCGCGAGCGGATAGCTGACGAGCCCGCCGATGATCGCGCCAACGAAACCCTTCAAGCCGATCAAGAAGCCGGAGTCGTAGTAGATCGTCGTCAACGGTGCGACGAGCACGCCGCACAGCACACCGAGCCCAGCGGCCAGCGTAAAAGCGAGTCGTCCCGCTTGCGTCGTGCCGATGCCGACGAGCCGCGCGCCGAGCCGGTTGACCGACGTCGCGCGCAGCGCTTTGCCCGAGATCGAGCGCTCGAAGAACAGATAGAGCGCCGCGATGAGCACGAGCGCAGTCACCACGACCCAGAGGCTCTGCCCCGAGATCGATAGCCCGCCCACGCTCCACGAA
Source organism: Trinickia acidisoli (assembly GCF_017315725.1). NCBI lineage: Bacteria > Pseudomonadati > Pseudomonadota > Betaproteobacteria > Burkholderiales > Burkholderiaceae > Trinickia > Trinickia acidisoli. The sequence continues at coordinate 4,022,197 of NZ_JAFLRG010000001.1, read as the reverse complement.
CCGTCGGAAAACGCCGTTGTGCGAAACCCCTCGGCACCGAACATGAGCAGCCCCAACCCCACCATGACGAAGTGAACCGCCACGGCCACGATCAGCAGCAGCAGCGTCGTCGCCTCAGCGATCGGCTCATAGGCCAAGCGGTAGATAAAGGGGCCCATCGGCACGACGATCGCGAGCGTCAGCGCGATCTGCGCGGCCATCGGCAGCGTCAGCGCATAGACGTGCTGCGTGATCGCGTAGATGGCGATCGGGCCGAGCAAATAACGGCTCGCCAGCGACGTCAGCACACGCGGCGCATGCCGGCGACGCTCCGCATGCCGCACGAGCCCCGCCGTCTCGACGACGAAACAAGCGGCTCCGAGCACCACCAACAAGATGACGGTGGCCGGAAACTTCTGCGCCTGCAGCATCGCCAGCGTCAGCGCGCCATATGAAACGAACTCCCCTTGCGGGATGAAGATGACGCGCGTGACGGAGAAGACGAGCACGAGCGCGAGCGCAAGCAGCGCATAGATCGCCCCGGTGGTGATGCCGTCTTGCGCGAGGATCGCCGCAATCGATAAATCCATGCTGTTTGAGTCCTGTGCCTACGACGCTACGAATGACGAATCGACGGAAATCAAAGCGATCAAAAAATCAAAAGAAAGGCTGCGAGCCGAATCGAGGCTCGCAGCGTGAGCGGCAATCCGCCTGCATCAGTCGTTCAACAACTTCCACTTGCCGTCGACGATCTCCACCATGACGCGCGCGCGTTGATCGAGCCCGTTGTGATTCGCCGGCGACGTGTTCATGATCCCTTGCGAAATCGGCAGCTCCTTGATGTTCTCGAGTGCGTCGCGCAGCGCCGAACGGAACGCCTCGGTGCCGGGCTGCGCCTTCTTGAGCGCCTCGGGAATCGCGCGCTGAAGCATCTGCCCCGCGTCCCACGCATGACCGCCGAACGTCACCACGGTGCCGGCGCCGTATGCCTTCTCATACGCGTTCTTGTAGGCGAGCGCCGATTGCTTCACGGGGTTGTTGTTCGGCAGTTGATCCGCCACGAGGATCGGGCCGGTCGGCAGGATCTCGCCCTCGCAATCCTTGCCGCATACGCGCAAGAAATCGTTGTTGGCCACGCCGTGCGTCTGATAGACCTTGCCCTTGTAGCCGCGCTCCTTCAGTTCCCTAGCCGGCAGCGCAGCCGGCGTACCCGAGCCCGCGATCAGCACGGCGTCGGGATTGGCGCTCATCACGCGCAGCACCTGGCCCGTGACGGAAGCATCGGTACGGTTGAACTTCTCGTTGGCGACGACCTTCAGGTGATCGGTGCTCGCGGCCTTGGCGAATTCGGCGCTCCAGCTTTCGCCGTAGGCATCGGCGAAGCCGATGAAGCCGACCGTCTTCACACCGTGCTTGGCCATGTAGTCGGCGATGGCGTTGGCCATGAGGCTGTCGTTTTGCGGCGTCTTGAACGCCCACTTGCGCTTGTCGTCCACCGGTTCGACGATCTTGGCCGAAGCGGCCAGCGAAATCATCGGTGTCTTGGCGGCGGAAATGGGATCGAGCATCGCGAGCGAGTTGGGCGTCACCGTCGAGCCGACGATCACGTCGACGTGATCTTCATCGATGAGCTTGTGCACATCCTGCACGGCTTTGCCCGTATCGGAACCGTCGTCGAGCACGATGTACTGCACGCTCTTGCCGTCGATCTCCTTGGGCAGCAGCGCCACCGTGTTCTTCTCGGGAATGCCGAGCGAGGCGGCCGGCCCCGTCGTCGACAGCACGACGCCAACCTTCACTTGCGCGAAAGCGGCCGTCACCCCGCACATCATTGCCATCGCCACGCTGCAGCGTACCCATTGCTTCATCGTCATTGCTGATCTCCTGAGGCTTGCGCGAGAAAGCGCGTTGTCATTGCCGGCTCATCGGCCGACTCGAATCGATTATTTTCGAAAGCGGATTTTCATCAACGGATCCGCACGGCCAATCGCGCCGTGCAGCGCCGTCGACGATCGTAGCCGATCGCGCCCGCGCAAGCACTGAGCGCCGCATACGGGCAGCGAAACGAAAACGAGAAAGGAAAAATTGGAAAAGCGAATACGGTTGCGAGATCGCGACACGGGGCCGAAGCGCACGCGTGCGAGCTTGGCGAAAGCGTGTTTTTGCGGGAAGAAGATGCGATCGACGAGTGCACGAAGCAGCGTGCACGAAGACAAATGCGCATAGGCAACGCACAAATGAAAAGCGCTGTTGGATCCTATCCAACAGCGCTTCCGTACGGGCACTGAGTGCCTCGATTGTCTCCTCGTTCTCCACCTGTAAATTCGGTGCATCAGAACTGAGACGAAGATTAAACAACCCCGTCTCCGCCCACAACCTAGCACTTTCCCTAGTGGTGCAGAGCAGCACGCAATTCGCGCAAGCATGCATCGTTTCACGTCGAGCCGAGCGCCGGCCCGCTACTGCAAGACCGCCTGATCGGCTTGCACCGGGCGTTCCCGCGCCTCGCCCTCGCGCCGTGCGCGCGCTGCGCTGAAATGGCGCGACGCAGCGCGAAAGCCCCGTGCCTGTTCGACTCACCCGCGCAGCGGCCTGACGCGCGCGACGATCTCGCCGACGATGCCGCGCCTGAACGCCAGCACGCATGCGATGAAGACGATGCCGATCACGATCGTCGTCGAATCGCCGAGCGAATTGAACCAATCGACGTGCGTCACCGAAGCGAGGCCAGCGCCGATGTCGCCGAGCCGATCTTCGAGCGTCACGACGAGCGCGGCACCGAGGAGCGGCCCGAACAGCGTGCCCATGCCGCCCACGAGCGTCATCAGGATGACGAGGCCCGACATCGTCCAGTAGGCATCGCCGAGCGTCTCGAAGCCGAGCACGAGCACCTTCAGCGAGCCGGCGAGACCGGCGATGCCGGCCGAGAGCACGAACGCGAGTAGCTTGAAGCGATCGGTGTCGTAGCCGAGCGAGATGGCACGCGGCTCGTTCTCGCGAATCGCCGTCAACACTTGCCCGAACGGCGAGTGAACGACGCGCACGATCAACGCGAACGCCAACACGACAGCGACGAGCAGAACGTAGTAGAGCGTCAAGTCCGACGATAAGCTGAGGAGTCCGAACAATTTACCGCGAGCCACGCCTTGCAAGCCGTCTTCGCCGCCCGTGAACGGCGCTTGCAGATAGACGAAGTAGACGAGTTGCGCAAGCGCGAGCGTGACCATCGCGAAGTAGATGCCTTGGCGACGGATCGCGAAGAAGCCGGCGACGAGCCCGAGCAGCGTCGCGGCCGCCGTGCCGGCGATGACGCCCAATTCGGGCGTGAGGCCAAGCGTTGCGATCGTATAGCCCGTGGTGTAGCCGGCCGTGGCGAGAAACATCGCATGGCCGAACGAGAGCAGCCCCGTATAGCCGATCAACAAATTGAACGCGGCCGCGAACAGCGCGAAGCAGAGCACCTTCATCACGAACACGGGATAGGCGCCGAACCACGGCGCAACGAGCAGCCCGACGAGCAAGAGGGCGTATAGCGCTTTTCTTTGCATCACCGTTCCTTGCCGAAGAGACCCGCGGGGCGCACGAGCAAAACGAGCGCCATGATGACGAAGACGACCGTGGCCGAAGCCTGCGGATAGAACACGCGCGTGAAACCCTCCACCACGCCGAGCATCAAACCGGTCAGGATCGAGCCCATGATCGAGCCCATGCCGCCGATCACGACCACCGCGAACACCGTGATGATCATCGGCTGCCCCATCAGCGGCGAGACTTGAATGACGGGGGCGGCAAGCACCCCGGCGAACGCGGCCAGCGCGACGCCGAAACCATACGTCAGCGTGATCATCAGCGGGACGTTCACGCCGAACGCTTCGACGATTTTCGGGTTCTCGGTGCCCGCGCGCAGATACGCGCCGAGCCGCGTCTTTTCGATGACGAACCAGGTGGCGAAGCACACGGTCAGCGAGGCGACGACGACCCACGCCCGATAGTTCGGCAGATACATGAACCCGACGTTCGTCGCGCCCGCGAGCGAATCGGGCACGTCGTACGGCTGTCCCGACGAGCCGTAGATCGAGCGGAACACGCCTTCGATGACGAGCGTGAGCCCGAACGTCAGCAGCAAGCCGTAGAGGTGATCGAGCCGATAGAGCCAGCGCAGCATCGAGCGCTCGATGACGACGCCGAACAGCCCGACGATGAGCGGCGCAAGCACGAGCATCGCCCAGTACGGCACGCCGAAATAGGCAAGGCCCATCCAGGCGAGCATCGCGCCGAGCATGAACAATGCGCCATGCGCGAAGTTGATGACGTTGAGCATGCCGAAGATCACGGCTAGCCCGAGACTCAGGATCGCATAGAACGATCCGTTGACGAGCCCGAGCAAAAGCTGGCCCGCCATGGCCTGCAACGGAATGCCGAAGATATTCATCGAACCTGCCGTCAGAGAGAGAGATACGCGCGCGATCTCGCCGCGCGCGTCATTGCCGCATACCGTTTAAGCGCTACTTCACTTCCAAAGATCGCACTGCGTATCCTTCTTCGTCGTGAACGCTTGCTCGCCCGGAATCGTCGCCTTCAGCGTGTAGTAATCCCACGGCTTCTTCGATTCGGCCGGCGTCTTCACTTGGTACAGATACATGTCGTGAATCATGCTGCCGTCTTCACGCACGTAGCCCTTCGCGTAGAAGTCGTCGATCTTCTGCTTGTGAAGCTGGGCCATCACCTTGTCGGCATCGGTCGAACCGACGGCCTTCACGGCGTTCAAGTAATCCATCGTGGCCGAGTAGTCCGCCGCTTGCAGGCTCGACGGCATCTTGCCCGTCTTCTTGAAATACTTCTGCGCCCAGGCGCGCGCCTTGTCGTTCTGATCCCAGTACCAGCTATCCGTGAGCAGCAGACCCTGCGCCGTCGGCAAGCCCACGCTATGCACGTCGTCGATGAACATCAGCAGCGCGGCGATCTTCATCGTCTTGCCGATGCCGAACTCCTTGGCCGCCTTCAGCGAATTCACGGTATCGCCGCCTGCGTTCGCAAGACCGAGCACCTGGGCCTTCGACGCTTGAGCCTGCAGCAAGAACGATGAGAAATCCGACGCCGACAGCGGATGCAGCGAGCGGCCCAGCACCTTGCCGCCGTTCTCTTCGACGACCTTCGTCGTATTCGCGTCGAGCGACTTGCCGAACGCATAGTCGGCCGTCAGGAAGTACCACGTCTTCAAGCCCTGCTTCACGATCGCGGAACCGGTGCCTTTCGCCAGCGCCGTCGTGTCATAGGCGTAGTGGATCGTGTACGGCGTGCATTGCTTGTTCGTCAGCGCGTCGGTACCCGCGCCGATCGAGATGTACGGACGCTTCTTCTCCTTGATCACGTCGTTCATCGCGAGTCCCGTCGCCGAGTTCGTCCCGCCGATCAGCAGGTCGAGGCCTTCCGTATCGATCCACTTGCGCGCGGTCGATGCGGCGATGTCGGCCTTGTTCTGGTGATCCTGAGTGAGCAGCTTGATCGGCAGCCCATTGACCTTACCGCCGAAATCGGCGATGGCCATTTGGATGGCCGTCACGCCGCCCTGGCCGTCGATGTCGGCATACAGGCCCGACAAGTCGGTGATGAAGCCGATCGTGACTTGCGTTTCCGCCGCCACCGCGTGCTGCGCCGCGAATGCGGCCGCGAGCGCGGTGCCGGTTACTGCGAGAGTGCGAACAGCGCTTGCGAGCAACTTGGTTCTCATTGGTATCTCCTTCTTCGCTTATGGTTGTGCGTGCAACTGTTTGATCATGCATCGGATACGGAGCGCCGGGCACGCTCCAAGACAACGGCGTCCGGCATCAAACGCCGAGCAGCTCGTGCAGCACCGGCATCTTGCCTTCGAGTTCGCTCGCGACGAAATGCTCGACGATGCGGCCGTGCTCCATCACGTAGAAGCGATCGGCCAGCGGCGCCGCGAAGCGGAAGTTCTGCTCGACCATCACGATCGTGTAGCCGCGCGATTTGAGCGCGAGGATCATGCGTGCAAGCGTTTGCACGATAACGGGCGCGAGCCCTTCGGAAATTTCGTCGAGCAAGAGCAGGTTCGCCCCCGTGCGCAAGATGCGCGCCACGGCCAGCATCTGCTGCTCGCCGCCCGAGAGCCGCGTGCCCTGGCTCATGCGGCGCTCTTTCAAATTCGGGAACATCTCGTAGATTTCGTCGAGCGACATGGCGTTGTCGCTCGCACCGACCATCGGCGGCAGCAGCAGGTTCTCCTCGCACGACAGACTCGAGAAGATCGCGCGCTCTTCAGGGCAATAGCCGACGCCGCAGTGCGCGATCTTGTGCGTCGACATCTGGATCGTCTCGCGCTCGCCGATGCGAACCGAGCCGGTGCGCCGGCCCGTGAGCCCCATGATCGCGCGCAGCGTCGTCGTGCGTCCCGCACCGTTGCGGCCGAGCAAGGTGACGACCTCGCCGCGTTTGACGGTCAGATCGACACCATGCAGGATGTGCGATTCGCCGTACCACGCTTGCAGGCCCGAGAGCGTCAATGCGGCCGGCGCGTCGGCCAGCGCTTGCTCGGTGCCGCTCACCGCGATGCTTTCCCGCTCCGTATGGTTCATCAGTGCGTCCCCGTCAACGCCGCGTCGGCGCTGCCCATGTAGGCCTGCATCACGAGCGCGTTCTTCGATACCTCGGCATAGCTGCCTTCCGCGAGCACTTCGCCGCGCTGCAAGACGGTGATCGTGTCGGAGATACCCGCGATCACGTTCATGTTGTGCTCGACCATCAGAATCGTGCGGCCCGCCGATACCTTCTTGATCAAGGCGGTCACGCGATCGACGTCCTCGTGGCCCATCCCCTGCGTCGGCTCGTCGAGCAGCATGAGCTCGGGCTCCATCGCGAGCGTCGTCGCGATCTCGAGTGCGCGTTTGCGGCCGTAGGAAAGCTCGACCGTGAGCGTATCGGCGAAATCGGTCAACCCGACCTGCGCGAGCAGCTCGTGCGCGCGATCGTCGAGACGATGCAGCGTGCGTTCGCTGCGCCAAAAGTGGTAAGCCGTGCCGAGCGTGCGCTGCAAGCCGATGCGCACGTTCTGCAAAACGGTCAGATGAGGAAAGACGGCCGAGATCTGAAACGAGCGGATGATGCCGCGCCGCGCGATCTGTGCGGGGCGCTCGCGCGTGATATCGACGTTGTTGAAGACGATTTGCCCCGCGCTGGGCTCGAGGAACTTCGTCAGCAGATTGAAGCAAGTGGTCTTGCCCGCGCCGTTCGGGCCGATCAACGCATGGATCGAGCCGCGGCGCACGCGCAGGTTCACGCCGTTCACGGCGGTGAAGCCCTTGAACTCTTTGGTCAGCCCGCGCGTTTCAAGAATCGTGTCGCCGAGAATCATGTCCCCTTCCATGCGAAGTCACGCGAAACACTGCATGTGGCACGCGCTTGTCGAGCACGTTGCATCGTTTGACGGCACACCCCGCGGTTATCGGGAGATCCGTCGTTTTTGGCATGGTGCATCAACGCTCAAGCGCTCGGTCCAGCACCATGCGGCATCGCGCATTGTCTCGCCAATGATGCAGCGCAATCATTGGGATTTGCACTAGTGCTTAATTGTGTCGTCAACAAACATGCCGCATGCTGTCTCGCATGCCTCGTGTGTATGCGCTCGCTTCTTACGATCGCGTCACGCAACGGTCACGCTCGACGCTCCGCCCACATTTTGAACAGCCCCCGTTCGCGCGCGCCGATCGGCGCGAATCATGTCGCTCGCGCGCTCGGCGATCATCAGCGTCGGCGAGTTCGTGTTGCCCGACGTGATCGTCGGCATGACCGATGCATCGACGACGCGCAGCCCGCTCACGCCGAGCACACGCAGGCGTGCATCGACAACCGCACCAGGGTCGTTGGATGTACCCATGCGGCATGTACCGACCGGATGAAAAATCGTCGTGCCGACTGCTCCCGCCGCGCGGACGAGTTCTTCTTCGGTCTGATATTGCGACCCCGGCAAGATCTCATCGGGCGCATAGCGCGTGAGCGCCGGCGCCTGCACGATGCGGCGCGTGAGCCGCAATGCATTGGCCGCGACGTGGCGATCGTAGTCGGTCGATAGATAGTTGGGCGCGATGAGCGGCGGCGCGAGCGGATCGGGCGATTCGATGTGAATGCTGCCGCGCGAAGTCGGCCGCAAATGACAGGCCGATGCCGTGAACGCATTGAAACGGTGTAGCGGTTCGCCGAAGCGATCGAGCGAGAGCGGCTGCACGTGATACTCGATGTCGGGGCGCGTAATCGACGCGTCGTCCTGCGACGACTTCGCGAAAGCGCCAAGCTGCGACGGCGACATCGACATCGGCCCGCTGCGCCACAACGCGTACTGCATCCCGATCAGCAGCTTGCCCCACCAATGCGCCGACATCGTGTTGAGCGTGCGCACGCCGCGCACGCGATAAGCCATGCGCAGCTGCAGATGATCCTGCAAGTTCTCGCCGACCCCACGCAGGTCGTGCACGACGTCGATCCCGAGCCGTTGCAACCGCGTCCCGTTGCCGATGCCGGATAGTTCGAGCAGTTGCGGCGAATTGACCGCGCCGGCGGCCAGCACGACTTCAACGCGCGCGCGTGCGACGAACTCGCGCGTGCCCGTCGCGCCGCCGCGACAAGCCACGCCCGTGCAGCGCTTTGCGTCGAACGTCAGCCGCCGCACTTGCGCGCCCGTGACGACGGTCAGATTCGGGCGGTCGAGCGCCGGGCGCAAAAATGCCTTCGACGCATTCCAACGAACTCCGCGCTTTTGATTGACCTCGAAGTAGCCGACACCGCTGTTGTCGCCGCGATTGAAATCGTCGGTAGCGGCAATCCCGGCCTGCTGCGCAGCCTCTCGAAACGCGTCGAGCACTTGCCATTTGAGACGCTGCTTTTCGACACGCCACGGACCGCCCGCGCCGTGCCAGGCATCGGCCCCGCCGTGGTGATCCTCGCTGCGCTTGAAGATGGGCAGCACGGCGTCCCACGACCACGACGAATCGCCCGTCGCGCGTGCCCATTCGTCATAATCCTCGCGCTGACCGCGCATATAGATCATGCCGTTGATCGACGAACTGCCGCCGAGCACGCGCCCGCGCGGATAGGCCAACGAACGGCCGCCCAGCCCAGCTTCCGAGCACGTGCGATAGAGCCAATCGGTGCGCGGGTTGCCGATGCAATAGAGATAGCCGACGGGCACGTGAATCCAGCGGTAGTCGTCCTTGCCGCCCGCCTCGATCAGGAGGACGCTGACGTCGGCGTCTTCGCTGAGCCGGTTCGCGAGCACACAGCCGGCCGTGCCCGCTCCGACGATTACATAATCGAACTCGCCTTCGGGAATCGTTTCGCTCATCATCGCGCGCACCATCCGGCATCGAATGAAATGGGGAAGGCCCACACGAATCCGCGAATCCGCGCGCGGGCCCGGGCTTCTCGTCGGCTCGACCTTACTTCGCGACCGGCATCGTGAATTCGGCACCCTTCGCGATGCTGTCGGGCCAGCGCTGCATCACGCTCTTGTAGCGCGTGTAAAAGCGCACGCCCTCCTCGCCGTAGGCGTGATGATCGCCGAACAGCGAGCGCTTCCAGCCGCCGAACGAATGCCATGCCATCGGCACCGGGATCGGCACGTTGATGCCGACCATGCCCACCTGGATCTGACGCGCGAACGCGCGCGCCACGCCGCCGTCGGTCGTGTAGCACGACACACCGTTGGCAAACTCGTGCGCGTTGATCAGCGCGACCGCGCTTGCGAAGTCGGGCACGCGCACGATGGCGAGCACCGGACCGAAAATCTCCTCGCGATAGATCCGCATGTTCGTCTTCACGTGATCGAACAGCGTGCCGCCGAGGAAGAAGCCCGCGTCCTGACCGGACACCTCATGAGCGCGGCCATCGACGACGAGCGTGGCGCCTTCGTCCACGCCGGCTCCGATATAGCCGATCACCTTGTCGCGATGCACCCCCGTCACGAGCGGACCCATCTCGGCATCGGCTTGCATGCCGTCCTTGATCTTCAAGGCCTTCACGCGCGGCACGAGCCGCTCGACGAGTTCATCGGCGATATGGCCGACGGCCACCGCGACCGAGATCGCCATGCAGCGCTCGCCGGCCGACCCATAGGCCGCCCCGATCAATGCATCGACGGCTTGGTCGAGATCGGCGTCGGGCATGACGACGAGGTGATTCTTGGCGCCGCCGAGTGCCTGCACGCGCTTGCCGCGCTTGGATGCCTCGCTATGGATGTACTCGGCGATCGGCGTCGAACCGACGAACGAGAGCGCCGCGACGTCATGATGCTCGATGAGCGCATCCACGGCCTGCTTGTCGCCGTGCACGACGTTGAAAACGCCGTCGGGCAACCCCGCTTCCTCGAGCAACTCGGCCAGGCGCACGGTGACGGACGGATCGCGCTCCGAAGGCTTGAGCACGAACGTGTTGCCGCAGGCGATCGCGATCGGGAACATCCAGCACGGCACCATCATCGGAAAATTGAACGGCGTGATGCCGGCGACAACGCCGAGCGGCTGACGCAAGTTCCAGTTGTCGATGCCGCCGCCGATTTGATCCGTGTAGTCGGTCTTGAGCAGGTTCGGAATGCCGCAAGCGAATTCGACGACTTCGATGCCGCGCATCACCTCGCCTTTCGCATCCGAGAACACCTTGCCGTGCTCGCGCGTAATGAGTTCGGCGAGTTCGTCATGATGCGTATCGAGCAACTGCTTGAACTTGAACATGACCCGAGCCCGCTTGAGCGGGGCCGTCTCGGCCCATGCCGGGAACGCGGCCTTGGCCGCAGCCACGGCGGCAGCGACTTCATCCGTGCCGGCCAGCGGCACGTGCGCCGCGACACGGCCTTCAGCCGGATTGAAGACGTCGCCGAATCGGCCGCTCGTGCCGGCCACGGTGCGACCGCCGATGAAATGCGTCACCTCGCGCACGCCGCTCCGATCTGCTTCGCTCATGTCGATCCTCGCTCAATCAGTGAAACGCTCGTCCGGGCAGCCCTGGCCCCGGCTCATTTGCAAAGAAGCGTACCCGCCAATGCAACTCGAAATCCAATGAGTTCTCCTCAACTGCAATATAAGGCGAGCTAATATCACCGTTATGGACCTCACCCTCCTTCGCGCCTTCGTGACGGTGGCGCGCGTGGGTAATCTCACGCGCGCGGCCGCCCAGCTTCATCTGACGCAGCCGGCCGTCAGCCTGCAGATCAAGAATCTGCAGGAGACGCTCGGCGTGGCGCTGTTCACGCGTACGTCGCACGGGCTCGTGCTGACGCGCGACGGCCAGGCGCTACTGCCGCATGCCGAGCGCACGCTTACCGCGGCAGGCGACGTCGAACGGGCGGCAGCCGCGCTGCGTCAGGAAGTGCGCGGCCGGCTGCGCATCGGCACCATCCTCGACCCGCAATTCCTGCGTCTAGGCGGATTCCTCAGACAACTCGTCGAAACCTATCCTCAGATCGAAACGGCCTTGCGCCACGGCATGTCGGGCTGGGTGGCCGAGCAAGTGCGGGCGAAAGAGCTCGACGTCGGTTACTACATCGGCCAACCCGTCGAAGACGGCATGCCGAGCGGCCTCTTTTATTCAGCGACGCTAACGCGTTTCCAATACCGCGTGCTCGCGCCGGCCGGCTGGAAGGAACGCGTGGGCCGCTCGCCCGATTGGCGCACACTCGCCGCGCTCCCGTGGATCTGGACGCCGCCGGCCTCCGCCCATCACCGGTTGCTGTCGCGGCTGTTCGGGCAAGCCGGGGCGGACCCGGTGAAGGTGGCTGAAGTGGATCAAGAGACGTCGATGCTCGACCTCGTCAAGTCGGGCGTCGGGCTTTCGCTCGCGCGCGACGCGATCGCGATCGACGAAGCGCACACGCATGCGCTGACGATCGTCGAGGGCGTGACGGTGCCGACCGAGCTGACCTTCGTCGCATTAGCGGCGCGCATGGACGAGCCCGCGATCGCCGCCGCGTTCAAGTTGATCGAAGCGCAATGGGCCATTTGACCGTGCCGTTTTCGCAAACGCGCGCCGACACTTTTTGTTAGATTACGGAGTCGGTTTGCATTTGCGTTCCGTTCCTTACGTTCCATCTGCAAGCAGGCGCCCTGCGCGCCGCCCGCTTCTCGTCGTGCGCGTTTTTTTCTAGTTTTGCGTTTCCCGCTGCCCTTTACGGCACGCTGCCGATACGGCCCATCGACGCGATCGGTTCGGTCGCAGCGGATCGGCAGTACTCGGTTGGCCGCCCGCCCCCGTCTCACTTTACGTTTCGACAGGAGCTCGACATGGCACGCAACATTGAACTCAAAGCGCGCGCCCGCGCATTCGACGAGCTGTGCGAACGCGCAGCCGCGCTCTCGGACGACGCCCCGCTCATCTTCCGCCAACAAGATTTCTTCTACGACGTGCCGCGCGGCCGCCTCAAGCTGCGCCAATTCGACGACGGCACGCCGCCCGAGCTGATCTTCTACCAGCGCGACGATCGCGATGGGCCGAAGGCGTCGTACTACACGCGCAGTCCCGTGACGAACCCCGATGCGATGCACGCGCTGCTCGCAACGGCGCTCACGACACGCGGCATCGTCACGAAGGAGCGCCACGTCTACCTGGCGGGGCGCACGCGCATTCATCTCGATCGCGTCGACGGGCTCGGCGACTTCGTCGAGCTGGAAGTCGTGCTCGCGCCCGACGACGATGAAGAAGACGGCGCAGCCGAAGCGCACGCGCTATTCTCGAAGCTCGGCGTGTCGCCGGCCGATCTCGTCGCGGTCGCTTACGTCGATCTACTCAACGAAGGCGTTCCCGCCTGACGCCCAGCGCCTGACGCTCGCGCCGCCGGCCGTTCAAGCAGGCCCGGCGCCGGGCGAAAGATGGTCGAGCGGCAGCGGCCCGTTGCGCTTGAACGTCGTCAGCACGATGTTCGAGCGCACGCTATCGACACCCGGCACGCGCATGAGCTTTTTCATGACGAACGACGAGAACGCGCTCAGATCCGGCGCGACGATCCGCAGCAGATAGTCGGCATCGCCCACCACGGCGTGGCATTCGAGCACCTCGGGCAGCACGTCGATTTGCTGCTGAAACTGCTCGACGATCGAATCGCCGTGATGCTTGAGCTTCAGGCTCGTGAACGCGGTCACGCCGAGCCCGAGCTTTTCCGGTCGCAGCACGACGCGGTAGCCGTCGATAATGCCGAGCGATTCGAGCCGCTGCAAACGCCGGCCGATTTGAGATGGCGACAACGGCACGCGCTCGCCGAGTTGCTGATGGGTCGCGCGGCCGAAGCGCTGCAGCACCTCGAGCAAGGCCAAATCGAAATGGTCGAGATCCAGCATGAAATTTCCCCGCGTTTATAGCCGCATTAATGCGTGATTAATGCATAATATAGATTTTTCTCGCGTCAATCGCGCCATTTACGCATAATACTCGCACTACGGTTGCATCGAACGAATCACCGACGCGGATCACTCGCCATGCCCGCCGCCGCGTCAGTTGTGAAAAAATGGCCGGGTCGATATGGGCCGCGCGGGGATTGGGTCGATCCCTCTATCCTGGGCCCAAATGAAAGGAAAGGAGGTGACGCAATGATTCACAAGCTGACTTCGGAGGAACGCGCAACTCAGCTTTCCCAACTAAGCGGCTGGCAAGCCGTCGCGGGACGCGACGCGATCCATCGTCAATTCAAATTCGCCGATTTCAACGAAGCGTTCGGCTTCATGACGCGCGTGGCGATCAAGGCGCAGGAAATGAACCACCATCCCGAGTGGTTCAACGTCTATCACACCGTGGACATCACGCTGACCACACATGAAGCGAACGGCGTGACCGAGCGCGACATCGCGCTGGCGCGCTTCATCGAAGACGTTGCGAAGGCGAAATAGGCGCTAGCCGTGCACGGCGCGCACGTAGGCTTCCCATGCATCGCGCGCCGTTCGTTCTAGTGCGTCTGCCGGTACGGCGGCCCGACGCTGTACAATCATCAACGCATACGGCTTGGAGAGTGCGCTAGCCTCCTTGCACAAGCTGAGCTCGTCGCCGCTCGAAGGCGAGCGGGCGCGCCAAAAATTGATCGCGGCTTCAAGTTCGCTGATCGTGATCTCGGACATGGTTCATGATCGTTTGGTCGCCCGCCGGAGCTTTTCTTGCGGTGGCACGCTTGGCTGTGGCGAAGAAGGCATTGCCGGTCGGCATGCTAGAAATGCGTTACCCATTGTACTTGAGCGAATCCCATGCGACTCCTTCTGATCGAAGACGACCGCCCTATCGCGCGCGGCATCCAAAGCAGCCTCGAACAAGCCGGGTTTACCGTCGACATGGTTCATGACGGCATCTTTGCGGAACAGGCCCTCACGCAAAACCGCCACGAACTCGTCATTCTCGACCTCGGCCTGCCCGGCATCGACGGCATGACGCTGCTCTCGCGCTTTCGGCAGTCGAACCGTCACACGCCCGTGATCGTGCTCACGGCGCGCGACGAGTTGAACGATCGGGTGCAAGGGCTGAACGCCGGCGCCGACGACTACATGCTCAAGCCGTTCGAGCCCGCCGAACTCGAAGCGCGCATTCGCGCCGTCATGCGCCGCAGCGGTCCGCACAGCGACATTCCGCGGCCCGAGGTCTCGCTCGGCGGGGTTCGCCTGTCGGGCGTCGATCGCCGCATCTTCAACGACGACAAAGCGCTCGAACTGTCTCCGCGCGAATTCGCGGTGCTCGAAATGCTGCTGCTGCGCCACGGAAGAGTCGTCAGCAAAGCACAATTGCAGGATCATCTGACGCACTTCGGCGGCGATCTCGGCGATACCGCCATCGAAGTCTATGTGCATCGCGTGCGCAAGAAGCTCGAAAATTGCCGAGTCGAGATCGTCACGGTACGCGGTTTCGGCTATCTGCTGCAGGAAATCCGCCAGGCGTCGTGAGCGGAGCCCAAGCGCGGGCCGCCGGCACGACGTCGGCCATGCTCGCGCGATGCCGCACACTGCACGGGCGCCGCTCGCGCCTTCTTTTTCCCGTTCCGCACGATTGATCGCCATGCCGCCCGTCGCCGCGACCAGCTTGCGCCGCTCGCTTCTGCGGCGGCTCGCCGGGCCGCTATCCCTGCTCGCACTGATGAGCGGCCTCATCGCCTATTGGCTCGCGTGGCAATACACGCAGCACGTCATCGACCGATCCTTGGCCGATCTCGCAACCGCCATCTCCAAGCAAATCCAAATCGCCGGGCCCAATGCGCGCTCGACGGTGCCGCCGCTCGCGCACGCGATGTTCTCCGATCCGAGCGATCAGTTGATCTACCGCATCAGCGACGGCGTGCACGAAATCGCCGGAGAATCGGCGCTGCCGCTATTCGGCACGCGTGTGCGCGAGCAACGCTCAGCGAACGTATTCGAGGCGCAATACGAGGGCATGCACGTGCGCGTCGCCCAGGTGCGCGTGCTACAGGCTTCAGGCAATCCGATCATCGTCGAGGTCGCGCAGCCGCTGCGGCACCGCTATCGCATCGCGGCCGAGTTCCTCGTCGCGATCATGATGCCGCTGCTGCTGCTGCTGTTTGCGGGTTGGGGCATCGTCTGGCGCGTCGTCAATCAGCAGCTCAATCCGTTGACCGTACTGGCCGATTCGCTGAACCGGCAAACCCACATGTCGCTCGAGCAGGTGGACGAGAGCTACGTCCCGATGGAGATCAAACCGCTGACGAGCGCGATGAACGCGCTGCTCGTCCGCTTGAAGACGGCCCTCGACGCTCAGCGAAAATTCATCGCAGATGCGGCCCATCAATTGCGCACGCCGCTCACTGCCGTCAAGCTCCATGCCGAGCAAGCGGCGAATGCGCGCGATGCGAACCAGACGCTCGTCGCCGTGCGCGAATTGCGCGCCGCGGCCGACCGCGCGGTGCGCCTTTCGAACCAATTGCTGTCGCTGGCACGCGCCGAACCGGGTGCACAAACGGCGCGCTTCGTCGAGCTCGACGTCGCGGCGCTCGCGTTCGAGACCGGCGCCGAATGGGTTCCGCGCGCGCTGGCCGCCCATGTCGACCTCGGCTTCCAGCGCCTGGACAGTCCGTCGAACGACAAACCGCTCATGGTCCGCGGCAGTGCCGTGCTGTTGCGCGAGGTCATCGCCAATTTGCTCGACAACGCGCTCAAGTATTTACCGTCGGCGACACTCCAGGGTGCGAACGTCACGGTAACCGTCTCGGAGGCAGCCGACGAAAACGGCGTGCGCTTCGCGGAAATTGCCGTCGAAGATAACGGCTCTGGGGTCCCGCCCACCTTGCAGGTCGATTTGTTCAAACGGTTTTTTCGCGGCGACCGTCAAGACACAGCCGATCCGAGCGTCGAAGCGGGCGCCGGCCTCGGCTTGGCGATCGTTCACGACATCATGAATTTGCACGGCGGCGACGTGCGTTACGAAGACGCGACGGGTGGCGGAGCACGCTTCGTATTGCGCGTGCCGCTCGTCATTTCCGCACAGCCGGTAACGCCTTCTCGCCAGCCCGCAGACCCCGCGAATATTCCCGATTAGGCCTTGCCGTTCTTCGCGCTACGCTTCGGCGCGAGCATCGTGCCGCGGCACTTGCGCGCGCCGCAACGGCACGCGTATTCGTCTTTGAGCTTTTTCGTCTGGCGTGCGTCGATCACGAGGCCATAGTCGTAAAACAGCTCTTCCTCGGCCGCGATATCGTGCAGCGCATGGATGAACACGCGGCCATCGACCTCTTCCGCTTCGCAATTGGGCGCGCACGAATGGTTGATCCATCGTGCACTGTTGCCGTTCACCTTGCCGTCGATGACGCGGCCGTCCTCGAGCGCGAAGTAGAACGTGTGATTCGGTTCGGAAGGATCGTGCGGATGCCGCCGCAATGCTTCCTTCCACGAGATGCGCTCACCCTTGTATTCCAGCAGACGCTCGCCCGCCTTTAGCGACACGGCGGCAAATACGCCCTTGCCATGCACGCCGGACTGGCGCACGACCAACTTGCGTGAACTCATCGATAAATCCTCAGAAAAACCATGGTGCCGCTTGCCGCCGGCATTGCGTTTTCGATCGCGGGATGGAAAACGCGGCGCCGATTGGGCGCCGCGCAGGCGAACGTCGTCTTCGTCGACGTCACAAATCGAAATCGTACACGCGGACGCCGAGTTCGTTCAACGTCGTCCGTGCGAATTTACGCAACGTTTATGCTTGGGCCGGCGCGAACGCGTCGAGCCACTCCCCGAACGCCTCGTTCGCAGCGCGCTCCAACGCAGGCCCGAATCGCTGGGTATCCGCGCGAAGCCGCGTCGTATCGATGCCCGGCGTCGTCTCGATTTCGTGCGCATGGCCGATCAGCCAACGCTCGAAACGATCGCCGCGAATTTCGGGATGGCACTGAAGCGCGAGGACGTTCGTACTCCAGGTGAACGCTTGATTCTCGCAGACAGGTGTCGAGGCAAGGC
The DNA here is from genome assembly GCF_017315725.1 of Trinickia acidisoli. Classification (NCBI taxonomy): domain Bacteria; kingdom Pseudomonadati; phylum Pseudomonadota; class Betaproteobacteria; order Burkholderiales; family Burkholderiaceae; genus Trinickia; species Trinickia acidisoli. The sequence continues at coordinate 4,004,786 of NZ_JAFLRG010000001.1, read as the reverse complement.
GCACCGCGTCGACCGGCAAATCGAACGTATCGCCATGCCAATGCAGCATCGAGGTGCGCGAACCGTCGAGATGCCGAACCGGTGAGTTGCGTCCTGCTTCGGTCAACGTAAGCGGCGACCAGCCGATTTCCTTGTGCCCCGACGCATACACGCGCGCGCCGAGCACACGCGCGATCAGTTGCGCGCCGAGGCAAATACCGAGCGTCGGCCGGCCCGCGGCAATTCTTTTTTCGAGCAGTGTCAGAAGCGGCTTGAGCGTCGGATACGACGCATCGTCGAAAGCGCTGATGGGGCCGCCCAGCACGACGGTCAACGCCGGCGCCTCGGGCTTGGGGGCCTCGAGCCGCGCCGAACCGACGTCGAGATAGCGTACCGACCACGCGCGCTCCCCTAGCGTCTGCTCGAGACTGCCAAGGTCTTCGAAATGCACATGGCGGATGGCGAGCGCTTCACGATTCATCGATTCCTCACGGCGAACGGGCGAACCCCTGACGCGCACGAGCCTCGTACTCGCTCGGCACGGGAAGAAGCGGGACAGGCGCGGGCGACTCGATGCCCGGCATATGGCAGCGCACAACATCGCAGCACGCAAGCGGGCAGAGCGAACCGAGCCTCGTGGGCCGATTACGCGGCGCTTTGCGTGAAGATCTTCCAGATCTTTTTTTGCGTCAGCGAGTCGGCCCCTTCGTGAATCGGGCAGTCGAGCCGCAGCTCGACGTCGCCGATCGGCTGATTGAGCGCCATGCAGCGATGGGCCGCCTTCTTCGGGCTCTTGCTCACGTCGAAATGCTTGCAGGTGACGCACATGCGATGCGGGGGGATGTCGCCCTGAACTTCGAGCTGGCGAATCATCTTGATCATCGTGCGGTAGAAGACGGCCTGCTCCTCGTCGCGTAGCGTACCGATCGCATCGATCAGGAAATCGGGCCACTGCTGAGCACGCTTGGCGGCCGTGCGCCCGCGCGAGGTCAGCTTGACGGCCAGCGCCCGGCCGTCTTCCGTTGCGCGGCGCTTTTCGATGAGCCCTTTCGCTTCGAGCGTGCTGACCGCATCGCTGGTCGTGGCTGCCGTCAGGGCGGTCTCGCGAGCAATCTCCCCAAGCCGCAGCGGAACCTTGCGCTGCATCAGCAGCACGAGGATCTCGCCCTGCGTGGGCGTGAGCCCTGCGCTTTCGGCCCACTCCCACGCTTGGCTGCGCATCGCCGTACTCAAGCGCAGCAAGCTGTGGGTCACGCGCCCAGTCGCCTGCTCTCCGTATACACCTTCGCTCATAGTCTTCGTTCGCTATTTCGCAATTGACAGCATGCCGCTGCTGATTCGGTTGCCTGCTCGCGCCTTATCTTGCGGCGCCCCGGCAGCCCCGTGGGACGGCTCGCCTTGTCGTCGAGCGTGCCGATTTTACTATTTCGAAAGCGCACCGCCCGCTGGACCGTGGAACCCTCTCCGCGCGAGGGCCGTCACGGGCTTGGCAACAGCAGCCGACGCTGCCTCGAACGTACGACACTCGGCCCGGCAGACGCGCCATTTTAAGCGACGAAGGAAAATAGTACAGCTAAGTTATTCCGATGCCGCTGTGGACAAGTTCTGTATAACGATACAAACCGATTGTGCGCGATTTTTGGATAACGTCGGACCGAATACGAATGCCTCTTGAGTTGTCCTGACCTCATGTCAGTTCCGCACGCGAGAACCATCTGGTTATCGTTTACGCATGTGGTTGAAGCGACAGCGGAATTGGGCGTTTTCCACAGACACCTCAGCCCATTGTTAACTACTACTACGAATGTATACGTGTAAACCTCATAAAACCTAAACACCGCGCCATCGTAAGCACTGCTGACGAACGGCTTCGTGCTGCGACTTCTCTTTTGCGACCACGCTGCGCAGCCACGTCGCATCATTGACTTGCCCTTGAGCGATGCCTGCGATTTCGCGCAATGCCGCCGACGAATGAAGCGCCTCGCCATGCGGCTCGATCACGCGGAGCGTCTCGAGAATGTCTTCGAAGATCGTCCGGCGCTGGCCGGTCTGAGGATTGATGCAGGTGCCGCCGAGCCCGAAACGGCAAGCCTCGAATCGATTGAACGTGTAGACGAGATAGTCGTCCTCCTTCGGTACGAACGGCCTGTCGACGAGCAAGTGACGCGCGAGCGTTTGAATGTAGCTGGCGATCGCCGCGGCGCGGTCGACGGACAGCGGCGTGTCCATCACGCGCACTTCGATCGTGCCGAAGCCGGGCTTGGGACGGATATCCCAGTAGAAATCTTTCATGCTGTTGACGACACCCGTCGCCACCATCTTCGAAAAATATTCCTCGAATCCCGCCCAAGTCAGCACGAACGGCGCGCGCCCCGAGAGCGGAAACGCGAACACCGAGTTCAGTCGAGCCGAGTGAAAACCCGTGTCGACGCCCTGCACGTAGGGCGAAGAGGCGGATAGCGCAATGAAATGCGGGATGAAGCGCGACATGGCATGCAGCAGGAACAGCGCGCTATCCGGGTCGGGACAGCCAATGTGAACGTGCTGCCCGAAGACGGTGAACTGCTTGGCCAAGTAGCCGTAGAGCTCGGACAAGTACTGAAAGCGCGGCGTATCGAAGATCTGCCGCTCGCTCCATTGCTGGAACGCGTGGGTGCCGCCGCCGGCCAGCCCGACGTTGAGATGATCGGCCGCCGCCACGAGCGTGTCGCGCAGCGTGCGCAATTGCGCGAGCGCTTCCTCGTGCGAGTTGCAGATGCCCGTTGACAACTCGATCATGCTCTCGGTGATTTCGGGCGTGATGTTGCCGGGAATCTTCTGATCTTTCACGAGCCGCATGAGGTCGGATGCGGCCTTCGTCAGGTCGTAATCGTGCGTGTTGACGACCTGGATCTCGAGCTCGACGCCAAATGTGAACGGCTTGGAATTGATGAACGGTTCAAGTGCCATGATGTTTTCCCTCTGACTTGCGAGCAGCTTTCAAGCGCGCCGTTCGCCGACGAGCGCGAGCGAGCGGTAGACCAACCAGGGGCCGACGAGCTGCAACACGACGATCGAGCACATCACGACGGCGCGCAGCGTCGGATCGAAATTCGGATACAGCGTATAGGTGTCGTCGACGAGCAAATAAGCGAGCGCCGACATCGGCGAAAGCGATAAGCCGAGCGCCACCCCTTGCTTCCATCCGATACCGCTCGGCTTCGCGAACGCGAGCACACCGACGAGCTTGGCGACGAAGCGCGCCACGATCAGCAAGAGCGCCGCAACGCCGCCAAGTGCGATATCGCGCCATTCGAACGCCGTCAGCGTCAGCACGAACAAGATGACCGTGAGCAGCCAGCCGGCCGTGCCGAAGTGCTCGGGCCATAGCTGAGGCTTCGCCTCGACGTTCTTCACGATGATGCCGGCCGCCAACAGGCTCAGGATCGTCGACAGATTGAACAGGTGGGCGATCGCGATCGCGAGCAGCACGAGGCCGAACAGCGCGACGAACGAATGCTCGTCCTGGATCTGCATCGAGCGATAGAACAGCGTGCAGGCTTTGGCGAGCAAGTAGGCGAGCACGAGCGAGCCGACGAGTAGGTACAGCGGCTGCACGATCGTCGCGAAGACGTTGCCGTAGACCTCCTGGTGCAGCCAGCCGGAGGCGATCTTCTCGATGACGACCGCGTACATGCTGTTGAGCGCCGTGAGCGTGAGCAGGCGCTGCGTGACTTGCCCTTCCGCGCGTAACTCCGTCTTGAGCTGGATGACCATCGCCGGCGAGGTCGACATCGCGATCGCGGCGATGACGGTCGCTACCGCCGCGCTAATGTGCGCGAACAGCAACGCGACCAGCACGAGTACGAACGTCAGCGTCGCTTCGGCCAGGCTCGATGCCACGAGCCAGGGATTGCGGCGAATCCAGCGCAGGTCGAGCCGGCCGCCGAGCTCGAACAGCAAGAGGCCCAGCGCGACGTCGAGGAGCAGCCGCAGCGTACCGCCTGAGCCCGCGTCGATCGCCCCGAGGCCGGCCGATCCCGCAATCAGCCCGATCACGGCATAGCCCGAGACCCGCGGCAGGCGCCAGGCACGATAGCAAAGCTCGCCCAAGAGGCCAGCGACGAGCAGCGCGAGCCCGGCCCAGAAGACCGCGTCCGGCACGAGAGGCCAGTGCGGAAGAAAGGAAAACGCCGATTTCATCTGATAGCTGCTCCTTTACGGATAGGCCGTGCAAGGCTTCCCGCCCGCGATGGCTCGTTCTCGTGGCTTGCTTGTCCGGTCCATCGGCGGTAGGGCCGCGACGCGGACGGAAAGGGTGATTGCCGACGAGCCGGCTGCGGCCGGACGTGGCGACGACGAAACGCACCGGGTTCGATACGCGGCCCCGAGCGCTTGGACAGAGCGCGGCGCGTGCCCGGCACGACGAAATTAGATGCGGCGGCCGCCCCCTGGCGGCTTGCGCCGACCCGGCTACGGGCATCGCCCCCATTGGCGCAGCGCATTCGCGATGCGCCGCCGTGCAACTTGTGCAAGAGGAACACGGATTGTGCCATAGCTTGCCTCCAAGTCGCGCGATTCATCATCGATTTGCATTCATCTCGGTATAAACGACGCGCAATTTCGTATTGCGGAGGAAAAATGTCCGATTTCTGCTTGCGTTTGGCTCAACCGACTGCATTCATGTAGACGAAAAATAGCGCGTTGGGGTTCGCCGTGCTTAGGCAATTCGAACAGCGAGGCGTGAGTCGTTAGCTAGGGTTTACCGTTTACGTATGTATACGTAGTAGCAGTTAACAAAGGGGGCCAAAATCTGTGCACAACCGTTGTTTACTCAACTGGATCAATGCTTTGGCGAACGCATAACCGCTTGTGCAGGATGTGTGGGGCGAATCGGTTTCCAAGCATAACTTTTGGCCGATCTCGCATGTGCGCGACTTGTCCCGTTTACGTCCACATCGACCCCACACGAATTTCACGCGTCTTTCGCTCGCTTATCCACACGTTGCAGTGGATAACCTCGTTGGGTGGCATGATGCGATTCGATTTGGCAGTCGGCTAATCTGGATCGAGCGCGCCCTGACGTAACGTGCGCAGCAAGAAGCGACTCGGGTCGAGCGCCTCGGCCAGATCGCGCTCGAGCGGCCAAGGCTCACCTTCGAGCTGGGAGGCGATGAGTTCGGCGCCGAGCGACGCCCAGACGAGTCCGCGCGAGCCGAACGCGAAGCTGCTGTAAAGACCGGGTGAGCGCGGCAGATCGAGCGGCCAGGCGCCGCGCAGCGCTGCTGCTTGATGCGCGCATGCGGCTTCGTCGGCCAGCGCGCCGATCATCGGCAAGCGATCGCTCGTGACGCAGCGAAAGGCTACGCGGCCCGGCAGCGTGGCGGGGTCGAGGCCGCCGTCGGCTTTGGCAGGATCGAAACCGGGAAGCAAGCGCGCGAGCCGGACGAGATTCTCGACGTGGCTTTGCGCACGCAGATCGTCGCCCGCGTCGTCGACGTCGTAAGTCGCGCCGGTCAACAACCCATCCGCGAGCGGGACGGCGTAACCGTCGCCGATGAGCGGTAGTCGCAAGGCAAGTGCGGCGCTCGCCGGCAAGCGCGTCAATTGGCCGCGCACGATGCGCGTCGGCGCATGTTTTGTGCCCGATAGTCGTGCTGCGTCGCGCGCATTTGAGAAGATGACGACAGATGAGCGCGCGATAGGCACATTATTCGCGTCGAAGACAACCCAAGCGTCGCCTTCTCGTTCGATGCGCTTGGCTTCGGTGCCGCGCCAAGCGATCGCGTCACCGGCGAGCGCGCGTTGCGCCGCACATAACGCAGCCGGGTCGAGCGAGCCTCCCGATGGATAGAACCATCCGCCGCGTGCAACGGGCACGCCGGCCGCCGCTTGTGCTTGCGCGCGCGACACTGGTTGTGCGAGCTCGCGCGGGTAGCCGAGCGATTCGATCGCCTCGGTGAGCGTCCGCGCTTCGTTTTCGTCGTCGGCAATCTGCAGCAAGCCATGGCTGCTACGCGCGAATGCGTGACCGGCCTGCTCGAGCGCTCGCCATCGCGCGAGCGCATAGAGAAAACCCGCGCGCGCGATTTTCGAAGCCACGCTGTCGTCGCGCGAAAGCAGTGGATGAAACACCGCCGCCGGATTGCCCGAGGCTTCGCATCCCGCGCGGGCGTGGCGTTCGATGATGGTGACTCGCCAGCCGCGCGCAGCCAGCCTGTCGGCCAAGGCGCAGCCGGCCAGCCCGGCGCCGACGACGATCGCGTGGCGTTCGCGCGTTGCGAACGGCAGCGGGGGTTCATGGCGACGCACGCGCCAGCGCGGCGCGAACCGCCCGACGAGCATGGCGCGCTTGCCTGCGAAACCTTCCGCCTTCGCGCAGTCGAATCCGGCTTCGCCGAGCCCGCGCCGCACGTGTCCGGCGCAGGTATACGTGGCGAGCGTGGCGCCGTCGCCGGCCAGCCGAGCCAGCGATTTGAAGACGGAAGGCGACCACAAATCGGGGTTCTTGGCCGGCGAAAAGCCGTCGAGATAAAACGCGTCGGCGCGCAGCCAAAGCTTGGGCAACAGATCGAGCGCATCGCCGAAAGCGATGGTCAGCGTCACCCGGCCGCCTTCGAATTCGAGTCGATGCAACCCCGGCGTCAACATCGGCCATGCGTCGGTCAACTGCTCGGCGAGGGCGGCCGTTGTGTCCGCAACCATGCCTGTATGTAGCGTGCGTAAGTCGCCGGCGCCGAACGGGTGCTTTTCGATCGAGACGAACGCGAGCCGTTCGCAGCGGTTCGGGTCCGCGCGCCAGGCTGCCCAGGTCGCGAGGAAGTTACCGCCGATGCCGAAGCCCGTCTCGAGGACGGTAAAGATGCGGCGGGCACGCCAGCGTTCCGGCAGGCCGTTTCCACCCAGAAAGACGTGCCCGGCTTGGGCGAAAGCGCCTGCGGCGCTGTGATAAACGTCGTCGTAGGCGGGGGAAAACGGTGTGCCGTCGTCGCGAAAAGCCAAGGTGGCGGGAATTAACTTGGAGCTCATCGGCAAAGCCAAAACTGTGGGAAAAGCGTTACGCGCATGTAAGGGGCAACCCTAACCGGCGCGTTCGGGGCAGCGTCGATCGGCCGCAAACGCCCGCGGGGCAGGGCTTTGCGAGCGTTGGCAAAATCCAACGACATAACGGTGCAATGTCGCGAGCCCCTTGGCAGCAGGCATTCGCGAGTAAGACAATGCTCAAACCCAGCGCCGACAAGGCTTAGCAGCGCTAAATTCTTTGGAAGCCTTGCCGTTATTGGGTTTGCGCTGAGCTATCATAGCAAGCGCCGCAAGGCCGTAGCGCCAGGGGCTCAGCGCGACCGAGCGGCGCACGCTTCGCCACAGCTACTCGACGGCACAGCTTGCGTACGTATAATTCGGCGCGTTTTGCGCTGTCCGTGTCATTTCAATCTGATAAAGAGGAACGTTAATGAACAAACAGGAACTGATCGACGCCGTCGCAGGACAGACTGGCGCTAGCAAAGCTCAAACCGGCGAAACGCTCGACACGCTGCTCGAAGTGATCAAGAAGGCAGTGTCCAAGGGTGACGCGGTGCAGCTCATCGGCTTTGGCAGCTTCGGCTCGGGCAAGCGCGCGGCGCGCACGGGCCGCAACCCCAAGACGGGCGAGACCATCAAGATTCCCGCAGCCAAGACCGTCAAGTTCACGGCAGGCAAGGCGTTCAAGGATGCCGTCAATAAGCGTTGAGCCCGCTTCGGCTTAGCACTTTGTCGACACCCGCCTACGGCGGGTTTTTTTCGCCCATGCCGTGGCGGCACGGGCGGTTCGGGGGCCTCGAGGACCGAGTCCCCGCGATTCAATGGACGACTTGTCCTTCGTCGTCGCCTTCGTGATCATCGGCGTCGATATCCCATGCCGGGAAAGGATCAGGCCATCGCTCCCAGCCTTGCGGACCAAGCGCATATTCGTCGTCGGTCAAGAGGCATGCGTCGAGCTTGGCGCGCCAACGTTCGGCGTCGAGCGCAACGCCAATCAACACGAGTTCCTGGCGGCGGTCGCCGATCGTCGCGTCATTGGCGCTGCCGTGCCAGTCGGCCGCGATTTCCGCCGCGAGTTCGTCGTCCTCGGGCCATTCGTCGCGCGGCTGCGCGGCCCACCACATCCCGGCCGGGCCATGACGGCACACTCCGCCCGCTTGCGATAGCGAGCCCGCCGCGTCGTTGCGCGTGGCCAGCCAGAAAAAGCCCTTGCTGCGCAGCACGCCCTGCCATTCCTCGTGCAGTAGCGCCCACAGCCGCTCGGGATGAAACGGCCGGCGCGCGCGGTAGACGAAATGGCCGATGCCGTATTGATCGGCTTCGCTGACGTGCGAATGCCCGGCATGCCCATGATCGTGATGCTCGTGGCCATGTTCAGGCTCGAGCGACGCGAGCCAGCCCGGTGCGCTTGCCGCAGCCTCGAAATCGAAGCGCTTCGTATCGATGACTTCGCGAAGCGGCACCGCGCCGAAGCGGCTGACGATCTGCACCGCGCGCGGATTGAACCGCGCGAGTATCCGCTTGAGCCGCTCGAGCGCGTCCGCATCGATGAGATCGGCTTTGTTGACGACGAGCACGTCGCAAAACTCGATTTGCTCGATCAAGAGTTCGACGATCGTCCGATCGTCGTCTTCACTGGCCGCGAGGCCGCGCTCGGCGAGCGCTTCGGCCGACGCATAATCGCGCAGAAAATTGAACGCGTCGACGACGGTCACCATCGTATCGAGCCGCGCGACGTCGGCCAGCGTACGGCCCTCGTCGTCGGTGAATGCGAAGGTTTCCGCGATCGGCATCGGTTCGGCGATGCCGGTCGATTCGATCAGGATCGCATCGAAGCGATCTTCGCCCGCGAGCCGGTGAATTTCGGCGAACAGGTCGTCGCGCAAGGTACAGCAGATGCAGCCGTTCGAGAGTTCGACGAGCCGTTCTTCGACGTGCGAGAGCGAAGCGGCGTCCCTGACGAGCGATGCGTCGATATTGACCGCCGCAAGGTCGTTGACGATGACGGCCACGCGCAGGCCGGCGCGGTTCGCGAGAATGTGGTTGAGCAGCGTGGTCTTGCCCGCGCCGAGAAAACCCGAGAGCACGGTAACGGGCAGAGGCGGATGGTTCATTGCAGTCGACATCGGATGGGGCGAAGGCGCAAAGCGCCGCCGCGTGAAGGGCTTAAGGAGCTTAGGGGGCGTAGGGAGCATTGTGCACCAAACGCCGGTGCCCCACCCCAGGACACCGCCACGCCGGCAACCGTTCGCCTTTGGACGCGCGTGCGCGCCGTGGTTCCTTACCGTGCCTTACCTTACCCGCCCTATCCTCAGCGCTGCGCTTGCAGCAGCTTCCATTGCGAGAGGATGCCGATGATCTGATGCGCGTAATGATCGCGCAGCGATGGCGTTTCCGAATGATAGGCGCCGACGGCCGCCCAGGTGTTGCCGTACTTGTTCATCTGTTGCCGCAGATGCCAAGCCGCGATGTATACGGCCTTGCACGGCTCCATCAGCGTTTCCGATGAAATACCGTAATGGGCTAGCGTCCGCAGATGGATCGAGTTGATCTGCATGAGCCCATAGTCGGTCGACCCGTTCGCATTCTTGTGCATAGCGTCGGGATGATTGTGCGACTCTTGCCAAGCGATCGCGCGCAGAATCAGCGGATTGACCTTCTGATAGCGCGCCGCCTCGTCGAAGCAGTCCGCGCGTGCGTTCGCCGCCGCGAGCGACGCGAGCGAGACCGCCAAGATCAGAACTGTCCGTTTCATGATTCGAGTGCCTTCGACAGCTTACGTTTTTGCGTGCAACGCGCTAGCCCGCCCCGGCCAGGGCAGGCGCCACGCGGGCAGGCTGGGGAAAACCCGAGCTTGCCGCTCGATTCAGTCGAAATATTCGCCCGTATGATACCGGGAGCCGCTCGAGCGCCACAGCATGTCGGCCGACATAACCGAGCCGTTGGCGGACATCGCCGAGCCGGCGACGATGCGGATTGTCGCCGATGCGGCTGTCGCGAGGGCTGGCGATCCGGAATTTTCAGACGCAAAAGCGAAGCGTTACTCGGCGCCTCGTGAATAATCGGACACAAAAAACTGCTAATGTTCGTTTTCTGAACGGCGGCCGAGCATCCGACACCAATACCGCGAGGGCCGAGCGGCGTTCGCGAGGCATCGCCGCCGAGGGCAGGCACTTTCGCATTGAACACATCTTCCATGACAAGAAATCGTATGGCACTGCGTCGCATCGCTACCGCGCTCCTGATGGCCGGGCTCATGACCGCACAGGCCGCGTACGCCGACGTGACGCTGAACTTCGTGAACGCGGACATCGATCAAGTGGCCAAAGCGATCGGCGCCGCGACGAACAAAACGATCATCGTCGACCCGCGCGTGAAGGGCCAACTAAACCTCGTCTCGGAGAATCCCGTCCCCGAGGCGCAGGCGCTGAAGACGCTCGAAGCCGCGCTGCGCATGCAGGGGTTCGCGATCGTCCAGGATCACGGCGTGCTCAAGGTGGTGCCGGAAGCCGACGCGAAGCTGCAAGGCGCGCCGACCTACGTCGGCAACGTCCCGCAGGCGCACGGCGATCAGATCATCACGCAGGTATTCGAACTGCATAACGAATCGGCCAACAACCTGCTGCCGGTGCTGCGGCCCCTCATCTCGCCGAACAACACGATCGCGGCTTATCCCGCGAACAATACGCTCGTCGTGACCGACTACGCCGACAACGTGCGGCGCATCGCGGCCATCATCGCGGGCGTCGACAACGCGGCCGGGCAGCAGATCGTCGTCGTGCCGCTCAGGAACGCGAACGCGCTCGATCTCGAGCCGCAGCTATCCAAACTGCTCGATCCGGGCTCGATCGGCAGCACCGACGCCACGCTGAAAGTCTCGGTCATGGCCGATCCGCGCACGAATTCGCTGATGCTGCGCGCATCGAACAAGGCGCGTCTCGATGCGGCGAAACGGCTCGTCGAAGAACTCGACGCGCCGAGCTCCGAGCCCGGCAACATCCACGTCGTTCACTTGCGCAATGCGGATGCGGTGGCGCTCGCGAAAACGCTGCGCGGGATGCTCGGCAAGGGCGGCGGCACCTCGGGCAATAGTGCGGAGTCGAGCAGCGCGAACTCGTTCAGCCAAGGCAATTCGGGGGGCAGCTCCTCTTCCACGGGTACGTCCGGCACCCCGCCTTTGCCTTCTTCGTCATACGGCAGCAGCTCGCTTGGCAGTACCTCGACGTCGGGCTCGAGCAGCGGCGGGCTTGGCGGCAGCAATAGCGACTTCCTCGGCCAGAAGCAAGGCCAGAGCAGTGACGACAATCAACCGGGCGGCATGATCCAGGCCGATGCGGCGACCAACTCGCTCGTCATTACCGCATCCGATCCGGTTTACCGCAATCTGCGCGCCGTGATCGACCAGCTCGACGCGCGTCGTGCGCAGGTCTATATCGAAGCGCTGGTCGTCGAGCTGAACTCGGCGACGGCCGGCAATCTCGGCATCCAGTGGCAGGTCGCGAGCGGCAACCTTCTGGCCGGCACCAACCTCGCGAGCACGGCCGGCAACGTGGGCGGCTCCAACATCCTCACGGTGGCGGGCGGACTGGCCGCGGGCGGAGCGACCGGGGCGGCCTCGCTGGCAACCAACCTTACCCAGGGGCTGAACGTCGGCTGGCTGCACAACATGTTCGGCGTGCAGGGCCTCGGCGGGCTGCTCCAGTACTTCGCCGGCACGAGCGACGCGAACGTGCTGTCCACACCGAACCTGATCACGCTCGACAACCAGGAAGCGAAGATCGTCGTCGGCCAAAACGTGCCGTACCTGACGGGCCAGTACTCGAACCTGACCAGTTCCACGACGAGCAACGCGTTCAACACGTATGACCGCCGCGATGTGGGCCTGACGCTTCACGTCAAGCCGCAGATCACCGCCGGTGGGATCCTCAAGCTCCAGCTCTATACCGAAGATTCGTCGATCGTCAGCGGCACGACGAGCACGGCGACGAATCCGTCGGGCCCGATATTCAACATCCGCTCGATCCAGTCGACGGTTCTCGCGGACAACGGCGAGATCATCGTGCTCGGCGGCTTGATGCAGGACAACTATCAGGTGTCGAACAGCAAAGTGCCGCTGCTCGGCGACATTCCGTGGATCGGCCAGCTATTCCGCTCGGAAACCAAGCAGCGCCAGAAAACCAATTTGATGGTGTTCTTGCGCCCGGTGATCATCAGCGACAGCGACACCGCGCAACAGATCACCCAGAACCGCTATGACTACGTACGCGGCGTGACGGACGACTATCGCTCGGACAATAACGTCATGCGCGACAAGGACTTCCCGGTCGTTCCGCCGATGCCGCTCGGCCCGAGCCAGGGCGTTGCGCCGGCAGCGAATTTGTTCGACCTCAGGCAGATGACTCACCCGACGACGCCCGCGTCTCAGCAGCCGGCGCCCGCGCAGCTCCCGGCCGTGCAGCCGCAGGCCGTGCCGCTGCAGCCACAGGCCGTGCCGCAACAGCCGCAGACGGCCACGCCGGGAGCGTCGCAGTGAGCGACCCGCTTGGTTCTTCCCAAGAAGGCGCGCCGGGCGAACGCCAGGCGCCCTCGCCGTTCGCGGCGCGGCTCGTGCCGTACGTGTTCGCGCGCAACGGCCAAATCCTCGTCGCGCACCAGCGGGCCGAGGGCATCGAGGTATGGATCAGCGACCGCACGAGCGGTGCGGCGCTGGCGGAAGTTGCGCGCAATTTCGGTGCGCTGACGGCCGTTCGCCTACCCGCCGACGAACTCGCGCAAGCGATCAACCGCGCTTACGAACGCCACGACGGCAGTGCCGCTCAGGTTGTCGGCGAAGTCGAGGGCGAAGTCGATCTGTCACGGCTGATGCAAGACATTCCCGAAGTCGAGGACTTGCTCGAATCGGAGGACGACGCGCCGATCATCCGCATGATCAATGCCCTGCTCACGCAAGCGGCGCGCGAACATGCGTCCGATATCCACATCGAGCCGTTCGAGAACGCGTCGGTCGTGCGTTTTCGCGTCGACGGTACGCTGCGCGACGTCGTGCGGCCGAAGAAGGCGCTTCACGGCGCGCTGATCTCGCGTATCAAGATCATGGCGCAACTCGACATCGCCGAGAAACGCTTGCCTCAAGACGGCCGCATCACGCTGCGCGTGGGCGGCCGCGCCGTCGACGTGCGGGTGTCGACGCTGCCGACGGGGCACGGCGAGCGCGCGGTGCTGCGCCTGCTCGAAAAGGACGCGCAGCATCTGAATCTCGAAGCGTTGGGCATGGGGCCCGATACGCTCGGTCGCTTCGACAAATTGATTTCGCGGCCGCACGGCATCGTCCTCGTGACGGGGCCGACAGGCTCGGGCAAGACGACGACGCTCTATGCGTCGCTGTCACGGCTCGAAACGGCAACGACGAACATCATGACCGTCGAGGACCCGATCGAGTACGACCTGCCCGGCATCGGCCAAACACAGGTCAACGAGCGCATCGGGATGAATTTCGCGCGCGCATTGCGCTCGATCCTGCGGCAAGATCCCGACATCATCATGATCGGCGAAATCCGTGACTTGGAAACGGCGCAGATCGCGGTGCAAGCGTCGTTGACGGGCCACTTGGTGCTGGCGACGCTGCATACGAACGATGCGGCCTCGGCCGTCACGCGTTTGACCGACATGGGCGTCGAACCTTACTTGCTCGCGTCCTCGCTGCTCGGCGTGCTCGCGCAGCGGCTCGTGCGCCGGTTGTGCCCGGTATGCAAGGAAGAGCGCGTCGAAGAGGGCCGTGCGCAGTGGCATCCGGTCGGTTGCGACAAATGCGCGAGATCGGGCTATTCGGGACGGCGTGGGGTATACGAACTGCTCCTCATCGACGACGCGATCCGCGCGATGATCCACCACAACGCGGCCGATGCCGAAATCCTTACGGCGGGTCGCGCGCAAGGCATGCGCACGTTGCGCGAGGATGCCGAGCGCTGGCTGTCGTCGGGTTTGACGTCGCTCGAAGAGGTGATCCGCGTGACGGGCGGGGTTTAGCGCATGCCGGCCTTTCGCTTCGAAGCGATCGATACGGCGGGGCACGCGCAAAAGGGCGTGCTCGATGCGGACAGCGCGCGGTCGGCGCGCGCGCAGCTACGCACGCAAGGGCTGACGCCGCTCGTGGTCGAGCCGGCAGGCAGCGCGGCGCGTGGCGAGCGCAGCCGGCGCCTGGCGCTCGGGCGCAAGCTGTCGGCGCGCGAGCAGGCGATCCTGACGCGCCAGCTCGCGAGCCTCTTGACGGCCGGGTTGCCGCTCGACGAGGCGCTCGCGGTCCTGACCGACCAAGCCGAGCGCGACTACATTCGCGAGCTCGTCGCGGCGATTCGCGCGGAGGTGCTCGGCGGCCACTCGCTCGCCAATGCGCTCACGCAGCACCCGCGCGATTTTCCCGACATCTACCGCGCGCTCGTCGCGGCCGGCGAGCATACGGGTAAGCTCGGCCTCGTGCTCTCGCGGCTCGCCGATTACATCGAACAGCGCAATGCGCTCAAGCAGAAGATCGTATTGGCGTTTACCTACCCGGCCATCGTCACGCTGATCGCATTCGGTATCGTCACGTTCCTGCTCAGCTACGTGGTGCCGCAGGTCGTCAACGTGTTCGTGAGCACGAAGCAACAGCTACCGGTGCTGACGGTGATGATGATGGCGCTGTCGGGATTCGTGCGGCATTGGTGGTGGGCGATCCTGCTCGGCGTCCTATTCGTCGTTTATGTGACACGCGCGATTTTGTCGCAAGCGGGGCCGCGTTTCGCGTTCGACCGATGGCTGCTGACGGCACCGCTGGCGGGCAAGCTCGTGCGCGGCTACAACACCGTGCGCTTTGCGAGTACGCTCGCGATTCTCACCGCGGCGGGCGTGCCGATTCTGCGCGCGCTGCAAGCGGCGGGCGAGACGCTCAACAATCGAGCGATGCGCGGCAACGTCGACGATGCGATCGTGCGCGTGCGCGAGGGGACATCGCTGTCTCGCGCGCTCGGTAATACGAAAACGTTTCCGCCCGTGCTCGTGCACTTGATTCGCTCGGGCGAGGCGACGGGCGACGTGACGACGATGCTCGATCGCGCATCGGAAGGCGAGGCAAGCGAACTCGAACGCCGCACGATGTTTCTGACGAGTTTGCTCGAGCCGCTGTTGATTCTGGCGATGGGCGGGGTCGTGCTCGTGATCGTGCTTGCCGTCATGCTGCCGATCATCGATTTGAACAACATGGTGCAGTAGCGGGTGCGATAGCGGCCATGTTCGACGCCGGTGGGCGCGCTTCAGAAAAACGCGCGACCCATGCGGGACGTGCAGCTCAGCGCACGTAGATGGTCGGGCCGCCCGCGTTCGGCGCCAGAGGGACTTCCGAGCGCACGCCGTTGTGATCGATGATGATCGAGCGAGCGCGCACTTCGGCGAGCGTCGTACCGTCGGTGATCTTGCTGCCGAGCGCGATGGCGCGAGCCGGCGCATCGCCGACGCCCACGATCGCCGCGGCGCCTTCGCGCAGCGACAGAATGCCGATGAGCTTGATGTTGCGATTGACTTCGTGCGTGAGTTTGCCGCCGAACAGCGCGGCGGCGTCTTCGACGGACACGCTCGGCGCGACGGCGGCCGCCTGCGGCGGCGGCGCGGGATGCGCGGTGAGCAGGACGATCCAATAGGTGAGCGTCGCGCAGAAAACCGCGAACAGCGCGAACGACAGTAGGCGGATTTGGAGAGTATTCATGCGCGCCATTGTACGAGCTATTCTGGGCTTTGCGCGGTTGACGATTTCTGGCGAGCAGCCCCATTACAATCGGCGGCGCGATGCGAAGCGCGCTCGATGTGCTTGGCCGACAATTTATCGAACGAGGTAGCGAATGATGCAACTGTGGAACCAACGCCGTACCGATATCGCGACGCTGCGCGCGCGACGTCAGCGAGGCTTTACGCTGATCGAGATCATGGTCGTGATCGCGATTCTCGGCATTCTCGCCGCGCTCATCGTGCCCAAGATCATGAGCCGTCCCGACGAGGCACGCCGCGTCGCGGCCAAGCAGGACATCGGCACGATCATGCAGGCACTCAAGCTGTATCGGCTCGATAACGGGCGCTATCCCACCCAGGAGCAAGGGCTGCGCGCACTGATCGAAAAGCCCTCCACCGATCCGATCCCGAACAACTGGAAAGACGGCGGTTATCTCGAGCGCCTGCCGAACGATCCGTGGGGTAACGCCTATCAGTACTTGAATCCCGGTGTGCACGGCGAGGTCGACGTGTTCAGCTACGGTGCGGACGGCAAGCCCGGCGGCGAAGGCAACGATGCCGACATCGGCTCATGGCAGTAGCGCAGCGCATGCCGCGCGTCGCGCGCGGCTTCACGCTGCTCGAAATGATGGTCGTGCTCGTCATTGCGGGGCTGCTCGTGTCGCTCGCGTCGATTTCGCTCAAGCGCAATCCACGCACCGATCTGAACGAGCAGGCACAGCGCCTCGCGTTGCTGTTCGAGTCGGCTTCCGACGAAGCGCAGGTGCGCTCGCGTCCGATCGCTTGGCAGCCTGTGACGGGTGGATACCGGTTCGACATTCGCACCGCGGACGGCTGGCGCCCGCTGCTGCGCGACGATCTGCTGCGCCAGCGCGACTGGGAGGGTGGTGTGACCGATGTGACGATCGACTACCCAGGCTCCGACCTCCATCCGAATCGCCTCGTGTTCGGCGTGGAAAGCATCGGCCAGGCCGTGACCGTCACGCTCTACTCGTCCATCGGGCGCACGACGATCGTCGGCACCGGCAACGGCCGCTACGAGGTGCGTTGACATGCGCACCGTTCGTTCCACTCGTCCGGCTCATATCGCGTCGCGCGCCGGCGGCTTCACGATGATCGAGGTGCTCGTCGCGCTGGCGATCATCGCCGTCGCGCTGGCCGCGTCGTTGCGCGCCGTCGGCATGCTCGCGAACGACGAGGCCGATCTGCATCGGCGCCTCTTGGCCGGGTGGAGCGCCGACAATGCGTTGACTCAATTGCATCTGTCACGCGAATGGCCCGATCTCGGGACGCAATCGTTCGATTGCCCGCAAGGCAATTTGCCGCTGACCTGCACCGAGCGCGTGAGCGCGACGCCGAACCCGATTTTCCGCCGCGTCGAGGTGTCGGTCACGACGCCGGGGCACGCGGGCAATCTCGCCCAACTCGTCACGGTGGTCGCCAATGAGTCGAATCGTGCGCTCTGAACGTCGACGCGCCGCGCGGCGCGAGCGTGGATTCACGCTGATCGAGTTGATGGTCGCGATCACGATCCTCGCCGTCATCGCGATTCTTGCGTGGCGCGGGCTCGACCAGATCATGCGCGGCCGGCAGGCGATCTCGAGCGCGATGGAAGACGAACGCGTGTTCGTTCAGCTATTCGATCAGCTACGCGTGGACGCGCAGCAGGCGGCGACCGACGACGAAGTCGGGCAACCCGCCATCTCCGTTTCCGGCGATGCGCTGCAGATCGTGCGTGCGTTCGGGCTTTCGGGGGAGGCACCGCGTCTGCAAGTGGTGCGCTATCAAGTGACGAACGGGATCGTTACGCGTTTCGCATCGCCGCCCGTCGCAACCGTCGGTCAGTTGCGGCGAACGCTGGCGGCGTCGAGCAGCGGTGAAAATTGGACTGCCGTGCCGCTCATCTCTGGAGTCGGCAAGATCACCGCGCGTCTTTACGTGCCGCGCGTCGGCTGGACGACGCAGATGAGCGACGTCAGCGCCGAGATCGCGCGCAACAACAACAACGTGAAGGTGCCGCAGTTCGGCAACGCGCCGTTGCCGCGAGCGGTAACGGGCCTCGAGGTGTCGATCGGCGCGCCGTCTTTGCACGTGCCGATCCGGCGCATGTTTCTCGTCGGAGAATGACGATGCGTGCGCGACGGCCCTCGTTCAGTCACCCGGTTTCTCGGCCGCGCCTGGCGCTGCGCCGTCAGCGCGGCGCGGCCATCATCACCGCGTTGCTCGTCGTGACGCTTTCGGCGATCCTCGTCGCCGGCGTGCTCTGGCGGCAGCAAGTGCAAATTCGCCGTATCCAGAATCAGCGGCTGCTCACGCAAGCGCAATGGGTGGCGCGCGGCGCGGTCGATTGGACGCGCTTGATCCTGCGCTCGCAAGCGGATACGGCGCCGACCGTCACCTATCTGGGCGGCATCTGGGCCGTACCGATCGCCAAGACACGACTCTCTGATTTCATCGGCAAGTCGGGCGGGGCCGACGCTGGCGAGAGCGCGCAAACGTATCTGTCGGGCTCGATCGAGGACGCGCAAGCGAAGTTCAACCTGCACAACCTCGTGGCGATCCCGGCACCCGGCCTGCTTCAGGTGGATCAAACGGAGACGGCCGCGTTCGCCAGGCTGCTCTCGCTGCTCGGCCTGGACGGCGGTCTCGCGAAAACGGTCGCGGTGCAAATGCGCGCCTCGTTGATGCAGTCGGCCACGCGTTTTCAGAATCCGCTCAGCACCACGCTCGGTTCGGCGGCAGCCCCGCAACCGCAGCCAGGCGGCGCGGTGGGCGCGGGCAACGTCACGGACCAACCGGGCCTCGAAGGCGGCGACGACGAAAGCGCCGATGCGCGGCCGCTGCAGTTCACGAGCGTCGATTCGCTGCTGAACGTGCCCGGCTTCACACCCGAGATCGTGGCGCGGCTGCGCCCGTTCGTTACCGTGCTGCCCACGCGTACACCGGTCAACATGAACACGGCGCCGGCCGAAGTCATCGCCGCCATCGTGCCGGGTATGTCGCTATCGAGTGCGCAGGCCATGGTATCCCGGCGCGAGAGTGCGTTCTACATCAATACGGCCAGCGTACAACTCGCTTTACAGGGCTCGGGCGCGGCGCTGCCCCCGGGGACCGACCTCAGCCAGATTCCCATGGACGTGACGACGAGCTATTTTTTCGTGCATGGACGCGTACAGTACGAGCGGGCGGAGGTCGATCGCACGACGCTCATTTATCGCGATCCGCTGACGCACACGACGCGCGTGGTGCGCGTGCGCGATCAGCTTTGAACCCGATTTAAACCAGGAGAGAGCGGGCCTTGAGCACGTTGATCGTCTTACTGCCGCCGCGAGATCCGGCGGTGCCGTCGCAAGAGTGGCAGCTCCCCGAGATGCCGTTCGTGCTGCTCGACAAGAGCGGGCGCAAGGAGCGCGCGGGCCGTGCGGCGCTCGCCTTCTTGCCGCGCGCGTCCACCACGGTGCTGATCGTCGCGGCGCGCGACATGCTGATGCTTGCCGCCGTGCTGCCGCCGGTCAAGGGGCAGCGGCTCAAGCAGGCGTTGCCGAACGTCGTGGAGGATTACCTCATCCAGGATGCGCAAACCTGCCACATCGCGCTCGACCCACAGCCGATCCCAGGCGGCAAGCGCATGATGGCCATCGTCGATCGAGGCTGGTTTCGCTTCATCGTCGAGGCCTTCAATGCGGCGGGCCACCGGAGCCTGCGTGCCGTGCCGGTCACGCGGTGCTTACCGACGCCGATGACCGAAGCGGCCGCCGCGCAGCCGGCTCCAGCCGAAGGGGTGGCTGCCGTCGGTGCGCTCAATGGCATGCCGGCGCCGACACTGGCCGGGCCCACGCCGCTCGTCGCGGCCGTCCTCGGGACGGTGGCGCAGACGGCGCCCGCGATCTTGGCGGATGCCGCGCTCTCGGCCACGCCGGAGCCGACGCTGCTCGACACCACGGAGCCGCGCGTCGAACTCGCCCTCGCCCGGGGCGATCACGGCGAGGGGCTCGCGGTACCGCTTTCGGCGCTCGGCACGACGCTTGCGGCACTGGCCGGCGAAGCGAGCGTCACGGTGTACGAGCTGACGGGGCTGCCGGGCGGCGAACCGACGCTGGCCGGCGAGGCTGTACCCGCGCACGGCGTGCACGTGGGTGTCGCTCCGCTGCCGTTCGAGACGCTTGCGCGCAACGCGCTCGCCAGCCGCTTCGACCTGTGCCAGTTCGAGTTCGAATCGCGGCCGTGGCGGCTCGATCGCGCGACGCTGCGCCGGTTGCGGGTACCGATCGCGCTTGGCGTCGTGGCGTTGCTGGTTGCCGTGGTAGGCGCCAACATTCAGTGGATGACCCTCGCGCGCGAGCGCGATGCGCTCAATGCGCAAATGACGGAGCTGTTGTTGAACGCCTTCCCGAGGACGACCGTCGTGCTCGATCCGGCGTCGCAAATGACGACGCAGCTCGAGCATCTGCGTGTCGCCGCCGGCGAATTGTCGCCCGATGATTACCTCTCGGTCGCGGCGCGTCTCGATCGTTCGCTCGGGGGCATCCCCGTCAACGGCATTGCGGCGCTCGATTACCACGATCGACGTCTCGACGTGACATTCAAGCCTGGCGTCAAGCCTGACGCGGGATTCGCGCAGCGGCTCGCACAGAACGGGCTCGTCGGCGACATCGATACGAACACCGGTAATTGGGTCATTCGAAACGGGGGCGGTCAATGAATCTAGGCGCATTCGGTGATGTCTGGGCCGGCTTCTGGGAGCCGCGCACCGGACGAGAAAAATTGTTGCTGACTTGGGGTGCCGCGGCCATCGGCGTCGTCGTCGCCTATTCAGTGCTGTGGGCGCCGGCACAGCAAGGCCGCGCGCACTTGCGGGACACGCTGCCGGCGATGCAGCGCGAGATCGCGCAGATGACCGCACAGGCCGACGAAGCGCGCGCGCTCGCGCCGGCCGCGCAAGGCGCCACGCCCACGGGCGGTGCGCTGCGCGATGCGCTGTCCGCCTCTCTGACGCAGGCGGGCCTCGCGACGACGCAGGTGCGCTTGACAGGCGATGCGGTGCAGATCGATGCGAAGAACGCTTCGTTTCCGGCTTGGACGATGTGGCTCGACGATGCGCGCAAGCAATTCAAAGTACGCGTCACCGAGCTGCACGCGACGGCGCTGGCGGCCGACGGGCAAGTCGACCTCACGGTGGCGCTGCAGCCGGCTACGACTCCCGCGAGATCCGAGCAATGACCGCGGTGCGCATGAGTTGGGCGGGCGGCGCGCCGCTGCCATGCCGAGCAAGAGGTTGCGCATGAACTCGGGATGGCGGCGCTTGCTCGCCGTGCTGCCGTGGCTCGTCATTGCCGTCGTGTCGTGCGGCGTGACGCTCGTCGCCATGATGCCGGCCGCCTGGATCACGCCGCAGTTCGCCAAGGCCACGCAGGGCCACGTCAATCTGATCGAGCCGGCGGGCTCGTTGTGGCACGGCTCCGCCGCACTCGTACTGGCGGCGGGCCCGGACGCCGGCGCGGGCACCCTGTTGCCTGGGCGCGTGCAATGGCAGACGGCGTTCTGGCCGCTGCTGACGGGCCACTTGAGCATGAGCATGCGGCAGACGCCGGCGATGCCCGATCCGATCCAAGTCGCCGCCGCGCCGCGAGGTGCCATGATCTCGGCGGGGCAAATCGCCGTACCGGCGGCGCTGCTCGCGGGGTTGGGGGCGCCGTTCAACACGCTCGACTTGCATGGCGCCGTGCAGCTTTCATGGACGCCGTGGCGGCTGCTCGGCGCGCGGACGTACGGGCAACTCGTCGTCACGTTGACCGACATGAGTTCGCGCGTATCGCCCGTCAAACCGCTGGGTTCTTACCGTGTCGCGCTGCAAGCGCAAGGCGATACGTCGACGATCGATCTGTCGACCCTCAATGGGCCGTTGATGCTGAGCGGGCATGGCGCCATCACGGCAACCACGACCTCGTTCCACGGGAAAGCGAGCGCGGTGGGCGCGGCCAGCGACAATCTGGCGGGGCTGCTCAACTTGCTTGGGCGTCCGACCGGCGATGGGGCGATCGCGCTCGACTACACGCGGTAGCGGGCGAGGTGGTCGGCGCAGCCGCTCAGCCCCACGCGCGAGGCCGAGCGACGTCGGCGTGTCATTCGCTTCGTGTCGACGTGCCGGCGGACGCAGCCGCGGCCGGTGCCGCAGCGGCCGCCGCCGGTGCGCAGGCCGAAGGTGCCGGTGCCGCCATGTCGCCGTTTTCGCGATTCATCTGCGCGACGTTCCATCCGCCTCCGAGCGCCTTCACGAGGCCGACCGACGAAACCATCCGCTCGCTCGCCAGATTCTCGAGCTTTTGCTCGGCGGCAAAGGCGGTCGTTTGCGCGGTCAGCACGCTGACGTAGTCGACGGTGCCGGCCTTGTACTCGTTGGTGACGATGGCGAGCGCTTGTTTGGCGGAATCGACGGCCTGCCGCTGGATGACGACCTCCCGCGCGAGGATGCGTTGCGAGGCGAGATTGTCTTCGACGTCCTGGAACGCGGCGAGCACCGTTTGCCGGTACACGGCCGCCTGCTGGTCGTAAGCGGCGCGCGCCGCTTCGGTCTGCGCGTGCCGCAGACCGCCGTCGAACAGCGTCGCCGCGAGCTCGGGGCCGACGGTCCAGAACCGCGACGGCAGCGTGAAGAGTTGCGACAGCACCGAGTTTTGGAATCCGCCTTGCGCCGACAGCGTCAGCGAGGGGAAGTAGGCGGAGATGGCGACGCCGATTTGCTCGTTGGCCTCGGCGGTGCGGCGCTCGGCGCCCGCGATGTCGGGCCGGCGCTCGAGCAGCGCAGAGGGTACGTCGACGGGTACCGTCGGCGGTTCGGCCTCGAGCGGGATCGAGGGAATCGAGAAGCTCGACGCGCTTTGCCCAACGAGCACGGCGATCGCATGTTCGTCCTGCGCGCGCGCCACGCCATTGTCGATCGCGGAGGCCTGAGCCGACTGTAGTTGCGTTTGTGCCTGAATCACGTCCGAGCGTGCGGCGACGCCCTGCGCATATTGGTTTTGCGTCAGCTTGAGCGCCTTCGCGTAAGCCGCGACGGTGTCGTCCAGTAGCTTTTGCATCGCATCGAGCGCGCGGAGTTGAAAGTAGGTTTGCGCGAGCGTGGCCTGGGCCGACAACCGCGCGTTCGCGAGATCGGCCGCCGCGCCCTGCCGCCCAGCCTCCTGAGCCGAGACGGTGCGGCTCACCTTGCCCCAGAGATCGGGCTCCCACGACGCATCGAGCGATGCGCTGAACGCATTGCCGATGCTCGACGTTGCGCCCGTCGAGGCGAGCGTGCTGTTGCGCGACACCTGCTGCCCCGAGCGCGTCGCGCTGGCCGAGAGCCCGAGCGTCGGGAAATACGCCGCGCGGGCTTCGCCGACGAGCGCGCGCGCTTGCCGGTAAGCTGCCGCGTACTGTGCGATCGTTTGGTTGGACGTATCGAGTTCGCCCATGAGCGCGGAGAGCCGGTCGTCGTGATAGATCGACCACCACGGGCCACGGTCGGTTCGGTCGGCCGGCTCGGCCACTTTCCATCCGGCCGGCGTTTCCTTGTATGCCGCAGCTGCCGGCGTGCTCGGACGGTGATAGTTGGGGCCGACGGCGCATCCGGCGAGCGCGGCGGCTACCGCGCAGGCAAGCGCGGTGGTGAGGCGAGCCGTCCGAGGAGCGGCGAGGAAAGGTGTGCGATGACGCGGCATGCCGGCGAGAGTTTCGATGGAGTGCGATGGAGATTCGCCCGATGGTAACGCAGGCGGCGCGCGGCCTGCGTTACCGCACGTTACGGTCGTTACCGCTGCTACCCCGAATCCCGGCCGACGGCTAGTTACAGGACTGAACCATCATTGCATAGAAAAATATTGACAGGGCAATCAAATATCGCGATATTGGCGCGCAATGGAATGCTCGAGCGAGTTGTCCGAGGGGCTCGCGTGATCAAAAAAGGAGAATACGCATGGCAAATGCGGCTTCCGCGGCGGCACGGCCGCAGGCGGGTCCCGCCCCGCTTGCGGGCGGCACGCTGGCACTGCTGACGGTCGGTCTCGCTTTCGGCACGTTCATGGAGGTGCTCGACACCTCGATCGCGAACGTCGCGGTGCCGACGATTTCAGGCAGCCTGGGCGTGGCCACGAGCGACGGCACCTGGGTCATTTCGTCGTACTCCGTGGCCGCGGCGATCGCAGTGCCGCTGACCGGCTGGCTCGCGCGCCGCGTCGGCGAAGTGCGGCTGTTCACGATCTCGGTATTGGCCTTCACGCTCGCGTCGGCCCTATGCGGCTTGGCCGTGAATTTCCCGTCGCTGATCGCGTGCCGTTTGCTGCAAGGGCTCGTATCGGGACCGATGGTTCCGCTTTCGCAGACGATTCTCATGCGCAGCTATCCGCCGCAAAAGCGTGGTTTGGCGTTGGGGCTGTGGGCGATGACGGTGATCGTCGCGCCGATCTTTGGGCCCGTCATGGGGGGCTGGATCACCGATAACTACACGTGGCCCTGGATCTTCTACATCAATTTGCCGATCGGCCTCATCTCGGCTGCATCGGCGTTCTTTCTGCTGCGCGGGCGCGAAACGAAGACGAGCAAGCAGCGGATCGACGCAGTCGGCCTCGGCCTGCTCGTCATCGGCATATCTTGCCTGCAGATGATGCTCGATCTCGGCAAAGACCGCGATTGGTTCAATTCGCCGTTCATCGTCTCGCTCGCGCTGATTGCCGCCGTCGCCCTCGCCTTCCTGCTTGCCTGGGAAATCACCGAGAAGACGCCCGTCATCGATTTGACGCTGTTCAAAGACCGCAACTTCGCCCTCGGCGCGCTGATCATCTTTCTCGGCTATATGACGTTCTTCGGATCGGTCGTCATCTTTCCGCTGTGGCTGCAGACGGTGATGGGCTACACGGCCGGTCTCGCCGGGCTCGCGACGGCGCCGGTCGGCCTGCTCGCGCTGGTGCTCTCGCCGATTATCGGGCGCAATCTGCATCGGCTCGACCTGCGCATGGTCGCCAGCTTCGCGTTCACGGTGTTCGCGATCGTCTCGGTCTGGAACGGCACCTTCACGCTCGACGTGCCGTTCAATCACGTCATCCTGCCGCGGATCGTGCAGGGCATCGGCGTTGCCTGCTTCTTCGTGCCGATGACCACGATCACGCTGTCGAGCATTCCCGATGAGCGGCTCGCCAGCGCGTCGGGCCTCTCGAACTTTTTGCGCACGCTTGCGGGCGCAATCGGCACGGCGATCAGCACGACCTATTGGGAGAACGACGCGATCTACCACCACGCAGTCCTCGCCGAATCCGTCAATGCGTATTCGTCGAACACCGTCGCCTATCAGAACGCGCTCGGCAACCTCGGCGTCACCGGCGACGGTATCGGCGCGCAGTTGAACGCGCTCGTCACCCAGCAGGGCTTCATGATGGCGACGAACGACTTCTTCCGGATTTCCTGCGCAGCGTTCGTGCTGCTGGCCGTGCTCGTCTGGATCACGAAACCGAAGCGCGGCGCCGGCGCCTCGATGGGGCACTGACGCGCGGCCAGGCGCGAAGCGGCTTACTGCGGCGGCTGTGCTTGCGCGGGTTGCGCGGGTTGCGCGGTCTCGGTTCCCGATCGGACGAATTGCTTGAAATCGGCCGTTGCCCGCCAAGGGTTCGGCCGGCAGCCGGCAAGCGGGCGATCGCAGTGTGCGGAAAACCCGATCGTCGACGAACCGTCGGGATTGTGTGCAAGCGTGACTTGGAACGCGGGGGCGCTGCCGCCGCCCGCGGGGCCGGCCGTCTCGATCGCTTCGTGGGTGTCCGTCCGCAATGGGTATTGCGCGTGTTGCGTGACCCATTGGTGCGCGCGTTGCCACCAGAGGTCGCATTCGCCGCCGCGGCACACGAGCGGCTTCGTCGCGATTTGCATCGTTTCCGGATCGACCTGATTGGTCGCAGCGCATCCCGCGATGAGTGCACAGGCGATCACCGATCCTAGCTTTTTCATGCGAACGCCCTCCTCGTTCTCGGGCGCTGCAATTAGCGTGCCTCTAGCTTCAGACAGGCCCCGCGCGCCGGCGTTCGCACGGAGCGAAGCGCGGCGGGTGGCCAGGGCCTCGCCTATACGCTGAAGCGTTCGAGCGTATAGGCGCGGTAGTCGTTGACGAAATCGTCGAACGAGCCCGGCGCGTCGCGCCGTTCGAGTTCGGTGTGCTCGACGAGCGAGCGCTCGACCAGTAGGCGCGCCGCCTGCAAAGCATCCGCCTCGAGCGGCCGAGCGCGGAAATACGCGGCATGCGCCTCGCTTTGCGCCAAGCCGAAATCGAGGAAAGACTGGCCGCGCTCGCGCATCGTGCGCAGCACATGAGCGGAAGGCGTCGTGTCGGGATCGGCAAGCTTGGCGCGCTGCGCGGCAACGGCGCGCACGTGCGCGCCGTTGCCGCCAAGCGCATCGAGCGCACGCGCGGCGGTCTCGATGCGCTCGAACAGTTCGTCGGCCCAGTCGCGCATCGATACGGCGCGGCCCTCGCGCATCAGCGTCAGGCCGGGTTTGCGGCCTTCGAGCGTGACGCGGCCGAAATTCGCATTCGCCTCGGCATAGGCCGCAGGCGGCAGCGTCGGGCTGTCCTCGAGCGCGCAAACCAGCAGATACGCATCGAGAAAGCGCGCCGTTTCGACCGAGATGCCGCACGGTTCGAACGGATCGATGTCGAGACAGCGCACCTCGACATACTGCACACCGCGCGACGCGAGCGCATGCAAGGGGCGCTCGCCCGAATGCGTGACGCGTTTGGGCCGAATCGTCGAATAGAACTCGTTCTCGATCTGCAGCACGTTCGTATTGAGCTGCACCCAGTCGCCGTCGCGATGCGTGCCGATCGACTCGTAGGGCGGATACGGCTCGCTGACGGCGCGCGCGAGCGCTTCCAGATAGCCGGGCAACGTGTCGTAATTGGGCTGCAACGCCGCCTGCGCCGTCGTGTTCGAGTAGCCGAGATCGCTCATGCGCAGGCTCGTCGCGTAGGGGCGGTAGAGCGTGCTTTCGTCGAACGTTTCGAGCGTGTGCGGGCGGCCTCGCAGGAACGCTCTGTCGAGCACGGGCGATGCGCCGAACAGATACATCAGCAGCCAGTTCGTGCGGCGGAAATTGCGGATCAAAGCCAGGTAGCACGCCGATTGGAAGTCGACGGCGGTGGCGGACGTCGGGCGTCGCGCATGCAGCAGACGCCACGCCTCCTCGCTGAGCGAGAAGTTGTAGTGAATGCCGGCAATGCACTGCATCGTGCGCCCGTACCGGAGCGCAAGCCCATGCCGGTAGACGTGCTTGAGCCTGCCGATATTCGACGTGCCGTATTCGGCGATGGGGATGTCGTCGTCTGCCGGCAGGCGGCCTGGCATCGAGTCGGTCCAGAGCAATTCGTCGCCGAGTTGCGAATAAACGAAGCGGTGCAGTTCGTCGAGCTGCGCGATCAGGTGTTCGACGCTCGCCTCGGCCGGCGTGATGATCTCGAGCAGGGCCTCGGAATAGTCGGTCGTGAGCAGCGGATGCGTGAGCGCCGAGCCGAACGCGCGCGGATGCGCGGTCATCGCAAGCGCGCCGTCGCGCTCGATGCGCAGGCTTTCCTTCTCGATTCCGCGCAAGCCACGGGCGAGCACGCCCTGCGCCGCCGGTGACGTCAACACCGACAAGCGCTGCGCGAATGCTTCCAACCTGGATGGTGTTTGGATATCTGACATCGAAGCCGATCGAGGCACCGGGCCGTGCTGCGCAAGGCGCCTCGATGCAATTATTTTTGGGTAGCGGGCACTTTAACACCGCGCCGAGAACCTCGCTTGCGGCCAATGCGGGCAAGGGAAAGCGGCCGCTCGGACGGCGGCGGATCGTGCGTGTGCGGGGTTCTCGATCGACCCATGCGACGCTTGCGGCACAAGCGATCGCGAGGCGCGCGGCGACTCAGCGGTTACTCCGCGGCTACCCGCCGCGGACACCGCCTGCTCGATCGGCGATTTCATTCCAGAGATGCATGGCCGCATACGCGCGATAGGGGCGCCATGTCCGCGTGCGCACCCGCTGAGCGGGGGCGCGCGTGAGCGAGGGATCGCGTGCGGCGATCGACTGCATCAGGACGAGGTCGGTGGACGGAAAAGCGTCGACGTCGCGCCATGCGCGCATCGCGATGTATTCGACCGTCCACGGGCCGATGCCCGGCAGCGCGAGCAGCGCAGCACGCGCGTCGGCCAAAGCGGCGGCCGGCAGGCGGGCGGCATGGATGTCGTCGATCGGCACGGCGCCCGAGGCCACGGCGCGGGCGAGCCCTTGCAGGGCGGCGACGCGCTTACCCGGCATGCCGATTTGCGCGAGATCGGCGTTGGCGAGCGCGGCCGGGCTCGGGAAGCGCCAGGCCGTGCCCGGATGCGGATGATCGTCGATGCGCCGGCCCGCGCGGACGACGAGGCGGCCGATCAGCGTCGTCGCGGCTTTGACGCTGACCTGCTGGCCGACGATCGCTCGCACGACGAGTTCGAATGCCGACCAGGCGCCGGGCAGGCGCAGGCCCGGCGCCGCCTCGACGAGCGGCGCGAGCCACGCATCGCGCGCGAGGTGACGGCCGATGGCGGCCGGGTCTGCGTCGACGTCGAACATCGTGGCGACGTGCGGTGCGAGCGCTTCGGCATAGCCGCTTGCGTCGCCTTCGATCGTCACGACGAGACGGTGCTTGCGCGCATGGCGCGCCACGCAGAGCGTGCCGCTCGCGCCGTCCCACTCGATCGCGCGCCGGTAGGTACCGTCCTCGATCGCTTCGACGCCGGGCGTCGCGCGCCCGGCAAAGAAGCGCAGCACGCGCGTCCAGTCGTAGGGTGCCTTGAACGGCAATTCGAAACTGACGGCGAGTACGGTGCTCAAGCTGCGTCGTCCATGTCGTTGATGTTGCGATTGCGGCGAACCCGGGCGTTTTCGCCGTTTTCGCCATTCTCGCCGCGCTCGCCCGGCGCCTGTTCGACGCCGCCGTGCCGCGCTTCGGCGTCGAGCAACGCCGCCTTGCGCGCAAGGCCCCAGCGATAGCCGGCGAGCGATCCGCCCTTTTGCAGGACGCGGTGACAGGGAATGGCGAGGGCGACCTGATTCGACGCGCACGCGCTCGCCACGGCCCGCACCGCGCGCGGGACACCCAGCAATTCGGCGATCTGCGTGTAGCTGCGCGTTTCGCCGTAAGGGATGTGGCGCAGCGCGTCCCATACCCGCTGGCGAAAGGCCGTCGTGCTGACATCGAGCGGCAGGTCGAATGTCTCGCGCCGGCCGCGCAGGTAGGCGTCGATTTGGTCGATGAAAGGCGCGATGCGGGCTTGATCCTCCACCAGTTCGGCGTTGGCGAAGGCGTGCCGAAGCGATTGAGCGAGTTCGACGGCGTCATCGCCGAAGGCGATGCGGCAAATGCCCTTGTCGGTTGCCGCAACGAGCACTTGGCCGAGCGCCGTGGCGGCGCTCGCGTAATGCACGCGCAGCCCTTCGCCCTTTTTCCGATACGCGGACGGCGCCATGCCGAGTTCGCCGGCGACGCTGTCATAGAGCCGCGAAGGCGAGTTGAAGCCCGCGTCGAGCGCGGCCCGCGTGACCCCTTCGCCGCGCTGAAGCGCTTCGCGCAGCGCGGCGCCTCGCCGGGCGGCCTGATATTCGCGCGGCGACACGCCGACGATGCGTTTGAACAGCCGCTGCAGATGAAACGGGCTCACGTGCACGGCTTCGCTGAGTTGTGCGAGCGTCAGGCGCGCTTGCGGATCGGCGTCGAGGGCCGCGCAAGCGCGCTCGACGATGGCCATGTCGCGCGGCAGCCCGTCCGGGCGACAGCGTTTGCACGGCCGAAAGCCTGCCGCGCACGCGTCGTCGGTCGTGGCGTAGAAGGCGACGTTTTCGCGGCGCGGCAGGCGCGAAGCGCACGAGGGGCGGCAGAAGACGCCGGTTGTCGCGACGGCATAGAAGAACGCGCCGTCCGCCTGCGCGTCGCGCTCGACGACGGCATCCCAGCGTTCGGCATCCGTGTGATAGGCGGTATTCATGATCTTCCTCGACATTGGCTCGGTGGACGATGCCAACTCTATGCGTCCTCGCTCGCGACCGCGCGCCGAATGTTGCGCTGTCATTCCCAATGCGTCACGGCGTGGCGCGATATTTGATTCGACCCCACGAAAAGTCGTAGCTCATTCACGGCAGAGCCGGCGGCGCACGGCGCAAGTCTTGGCCGCGCTGCCGGGCCTTATGAAATCCTTCGTCATTTTCCGTCATAAAAAAGATATTGCATTGCACCATCGCCGTGTGTATAGTTGGAACTGTCTCCTCCATGTCTCCTCCTGATATGGATTCACCCGCTCCGCGTGAGCGGGTTTTTTTTGTCTTTCGGGTTTGTCTTTTGGGTCTGGCGATGGCAGGGCACGGTTCTATCCGCCGGCTGCCGTACACTGATCCTATCCACGGACGCAGTCGCCGACACGTTTGCCCTATGGCCTGCTCGAAAATGGGAGAAGCCTCGATGAAGCCGACGATTCGCGAAATCGACCATGTCGTCATCCGCACGACCGACCCCGCGGCGATGACGCGCTTCTACTGCGAAGCGCTCGGATGCGCGGTCGAAAAAGCGCAGCCCGACATCGGGCTCACGCAATTGCGCGCGGGGCACTCGATGATCGATCTGCTCGCCGTCGGTGCATCGATCGATCGCGCCGACAGCGGGACGCCGGGCGTCGGCCGCAACATGGATCACCTGTGTCTGCGTGTCGAGCATTACGATGCAGCGCAACTGACCGAACATTTGATCGCGCACGGCGCACGGCTCGGTCCCGAGGGGCGAAGGTACGGCGCCGACGGGTACGGCCAGTCGCTTTACTTATTCGACCCCGAAGGCAACATGATCGAACTCAAGGGGCCGCCCGAGTCGGCACGCGTGACCACGCTTTAAGCGGCGCTGCGCGCCTTCAGCACGGTCCACTGCAGCTCGACGGGGTCCGCGTTCGCGCTGCTGAGCCACGCCGAACCGTCCTGCACGGTGAACTGCAGCCGCATCGTGCGCTCGGCGAGCCGGGAAATCGCTTCACCGACACCCTCGGCGAGCGACCAGACTTCGACGTTGCGCAGCCGCTCTACCTTGCCGCGCAAGCCGTCCCACCAGATTTGCGACGTGCGGCCGCCGTAAGCGATCACGTTCACCTGCTCAGCGCGTCCGCTCGCCTTGGCCAGCCGCCGCTCGTCGGGCTGCCCGACTTCGATCCACGTCTGAATCGCGCCCGTCAGGTCCTTTTCCCAGAGGTCGGGCTCGTCCGTGTCGGACAACCCCTTGGCAAGTTCCAGCCGCTCGTTCGCGAAGAACGCGAAGGCGGCGAGGCGCACCATCATTCGCTCGTCGGTTTCGGAAGGATGGCGCGCGACGGTCAGCGCGTGATCGCCGTAGTAATGCCGATCCATGTCTGCGATTTGGAGTTCGGCTTTATAGATCGTCGATTTGAGGGCCATGCGGCGTCGGAAAGGCTCGTTTGCGTGAATCGGTCGCGAATGGGTTGCGTGTCGGTCGCGGCCCGCGTTCGATACGCGCAGCTACCGTCGGCGCGTGATGATAGCGAAAAACCGGCGGTAGCGAAAAATGGGCGGACCAACGGCAAACGGCCCGGGCGTACCGGGCCATCGTCCGACGAATCGATGGAACAAACGACGAAGCGAAGGGCGAAGCTTATCGCCTGCTTTCGCGACTTGCTATTGCTTGATGAATTCGGCGTGGGTCCAAAGGCCCTCGGTATCGTCGTTGCCGGCATTCACGAATTCGACATCTCGCCCGACGACGCGCACGACGCGGAAATCCGCATGCTCCGGCGCCGACAAGCATTGGAAGCCGGAAAAGTATTCCTGCATCTGTTGCTGTTCGCCCGCTTGCGCATGCTGATAGGCGGAATCGAGTTTATCCTTCGATAAGCAGCCGTAGGCGT
Source organism: Trinickia acidisoli (assembly GCF_017315725.1). Classification (NCBI taxonomy): domain Bacteria; kingdom Pseudomonadati; phylum Pseudomonadota; class Betaproteobacteria; order Burkholderiales; family Burkholderiaceae; genus Trinickia; species Trinickia acidisoli. Next base: position 3,973,113 of record NZ_JAFLRG010000001.1, on the reverse strand, counting down.
TCGGCTTGAATTGGAAAGTCTGTTGAGGCTTGAGGACGTTGTCCTGGGCTTGTGCTAGCGTGGCCGCGGCAGTCAATCCCACGAGCACCAAAAGCATGCCGGCTTGCTTTTTCATATATGCCTCCATGCGGGTTTTCACTTAGGTTAGCTATGTATTTAAAGGCAATCCAAAACCCGCAAGTTTTAGCCTAGAGCATGCATGAAAAAGCTCAAGCACATCTTGTGTGCACTTGCAAAAGCGGCGGATTGTCGCACCACCTGAAAGGTGCCAGAAAGATGCGCTTTGGCTCACCCATAGCGGGCTCGAGGCGAGTCGACGGACAATGCGATGGGCTCGATGACGGCATCCTGTAAGGCTTTGCGGCGATCGCCCGGTTCGCATCGAAAAAGAATTAAGTCGCTTAATAAATCGCAAATGCGTTTTGCCGCGCCGCACATAAAGTCACTTTAAAGTGAATGCTGAAAATGCGGAATAACGGTTTAGCTACAGGACAAGAATGATGCCTGGATCCATGCACCCTCTGCGTCGGCTAGTAAGAGCTACCCGGAACTACGAAGCTGCGGAGAAACGAGGCCGTCGATGCGGTCCGGCTTGCATTGCCGTCGGCGTCGTGAATAAATCGACGGACAACACCCAGGAGCCCGCTATGAGTTTCATTCACTGGCTGCCGTTCGCGCTCGCGTCGGCCATCGTCATCGTCATCCCGGGGCCGACGGTATTGCTCGTCGTCTCCTACGCGCTCGGGCACGGCAGGCGTTATGCGCTCGCTACGACGGCCGGCGTGGCGCTCGGCGATCTGACGTCGATGACGGCTTCGATGTTCGGTCTCGGCGCCCTGTTGGCCGCATCGGCCGAGTGGTTCATGGTCCTCAAGTGGATCGGCGCCATTTATCTCGTGTACCTCGGCGTGAAGCTGTGGCGCACGCCCGTCGCCGCGGGCGGCGAAACCCTCGACGTCTCCGAAACCCGGACGAGCCGGGTCGTGGCGCACGCCTATGCCGTCACGGCGCTCAACCCCAAGAGCATCGTGTTCTTCGTCGCGTTCGTGCCGCAGTTCATGGACTTGCACGCGCCGGCATGGCCGCAGGCAGCCGTACTCGAAGCGACGTTCGTCGTGCTGGCGACCCTGAACGCGTTCGGCTACGCGATGCTCGCGTCAGGCGCGCGCCGTGCTATTCGCAATGCATCGGTGCAGCGCGCGGTGAATCGCACCGGCGGATCGCTGTTGATGTGCGCGGGCGTGCTGGCAGTCGCGTGGAAGAAAGCCGCTTCTTGAAATAACCCGACGAATGCGCGCGGGCCCACGAAAGTGGCGTAGCCGATTGCACGCGTCGCGCGACATGCGCCTAGAATGAACCTCACCGTTTTCTGCTTTTGCCTTGCATTGGCACGGGAGACTCATCGTGATCGAGCGAGTGATTTTGGGCGCGTTTCTCGTGCTGCCGTTGTTGATCGTCGCGTTTCTTTTCTCGGATGAATTGTGGCAAGACCACCTGCGCCAGACGCGCGACGCGGCGCGACGCCACGTCGACTGGCGGCATCCGCTGCGCAGTCTTTTACATCGCCAGTAGGGTTTGGCCGGCGCGAGGCGGCAACGGGCCGAGCGGGCCGAGCGGGCCCAAACGCCGCGCTCGCCATGCGCTCAAAGCAACCGGTAAACGAGCCTGGCGGCCGCGCGAGCGGTCCGGCTGTCCTGGTCGTACTCGGGGTTGTATTCGGCGATGTCCGCCACGCGCAACTTGGCCGATGCGCGCACGCGCATGACCATCGCTTCGACCACGGCCGGCGGCACGCCCAGCGCAGCCGGCGCGGACACGCCCGGCGCAGCGCCGGCAGGCAGCACGTCGAGATCGATCGTCAGATAAATGTCGTCGGCCGCGGCGATCAATCGATCGAGTTCCAAGAGCCGCTCGCTCAGGTGGCGCTCCTGCATATCCAGATCGAGCGCGTAATGCGCACCGATTTCGTTTGCGCGTTCAAACAGTGCCGTCGTATTCGCCAGCTCGCTGATGCCGAAGCAGGCATAGGTCAGTGCTACGCCGCGCGCCCCGCAATCGCGAGCGATCTGATCGAAAGGCGTGCCCGAGTTGCCGGGGCGCGTCGTACGCAAATCGAAATGCGCATCGAAGTTGACGACGAGCAGTCGCGGTGCGCGCGCTGCGGCGTCGCCCGCAGGTTGCGCACGCGCGTCGAGCCAGCCGCGTAGACCGCCATAAGTGCCCCACGCCACTTCGTGACCGCCGCCGAGGACGACGGGCCGCCCGCCGGCCGCCAACACGCGCTCAACGTGTTCGCTAAGCGCGGCTTGCGCCCCCTCGAGATCCTCGCCCGCGCATGCGATGTCTCCCGCATCGAAGCATTGGGTCAGCCGATGCGCGGGCAATCCGGCGAGCGCGCGTCGCAACGCCCGCGGCGCATGCGCTGCGCCGACGCGCCCTTGATTGCGTCGCACGCCTTCATCGCAGGCGAATCCGATCAGCACGGGGGCACCGGCTGCCGAGGCTGATGCTTCGTCGTACGCACGGATGCGCTCGAATAGCCTCGCCGTATCGCCGCGCTCGCCGAGGTCGCGGCGGCCGGTCCAGACGGACGGATCGAAGGCGGCGCTCATGCGCGCGAAAGCACGGCTTGCAGGAACGCGCGCGTGCGCGGCTGCGTGGGCGTGGAAAAGATCGTTTGCGGCGGCCCCGCCTCGACGATGACGCCGCCGTCCATGACGACGACCACGTCCGCAACTTCCTTGGCAAAGCCCATCTCGTGCGTGACGACGACCATCGTCATGCCGTCGCCGGCAAGGATCTTCATCACTTGCAGCACCTCGCCGACCAGCTCGGGATCGAGCGCCGACGTCGGCTCGTCGAACAGCATCACGCGCGGACGCATCGCGAGCGCGCGTGCGATCGCGACGCGCTGCTTCTGCCCGCCCGACAGGCTGGCGGGCATCGCGTGCGCTTTGTGCGCGAGGCCCACTTTCTCGAGCAGCGCCATCGCGGCGGCGGCGGCTTCCTCTTTCGAGGCGCCGCGCAGCTTGCGCGGCCCGAGCGTGACGTTTCCGAGCACCGACAGATGCGGAAATAGATTGAACGACTGAAACACCATGCCGACCTCGGTGCGCAGCGCGTTGAGCGCGTGCTCCTTGAGCATCACGCCGTGATCGACGAGCCGATGGCCGCAGATGTCGACCGTACCGCCCTCGGGCTGCTCGAGGCCGTTGCAGCAGCGCAAGAACGTACTCTTGCCGGACCCGCTCGGCCCGATGACGACGACGACTTGCGACGGCGCGACGTCGAAGTCGATGCCGTTCAAAACCGTATGGACTCCGAACGATTTCTTGAGGCCGCGAATGCGGACGATGGGATCGTCGCTCGTGGGCGCGATCGCTTGTGGCAAGGCGTTCATTGCACCATCCCTCCGGCGCGCAGCCGTTGCTCCGCGCGTTGCAGCAAAAAGTTCGTCGTGCTCGTGAGCACGAGGTAGACGAGCGCGATGACCAGATAGACCTCGAGCGAGCGATAGGACACGCTGATGATCTTCTGGCCTTCGTGCATGAGATCGTCGATCGTTAGCAACGAGACGAGCGCCGAGTTCTTGATCAGGGCGATGAATTCGTTGCCGAGCGGCGGAATCATGCGCACGATGGCTTGCGGCAGGATCACGGTGCGCATCGCGAGCGACGACGACATCCCGATCGAGCGCGCCGCTTCCGTCTGCCCCCGGTCGATCGATTGAATCGCGCCGCGCACGATCTCCGACACGTAGGACGCCGAATAGAGCCCCAGGCCGATCACGCCGCAAAAGAAGGCCGGCAGCATGACGTTGAACTGCGGCAGCCCGAAGAACAACAGGAAAAGCTGCACGAGCAGGGGCGTGCCGCGAAAGAACGTCAAGTAGGCCGTGCAGAAGCCATAGATGAGTTTGTGTCGCCGCGAGAGCCGGCCGATGCCGATCAGTAGGCCGAGCGCGCAGCTCAGGACGAGCGAGGCCGCCGTGACTTCGATCGTGACGGCCGCGCCGTGCAAAATCTCGAGCCAGCCGGCGAATACGGGAGAAAAATCGAGTTGCATGAGCAATCGGTTCCTAAAAGCGAAACGCACGGCCGCGGCCATGCGCGGCCGGTAGTCGACGTCGGTTCGACGTCACGTCAACGTTACTTGTTGCTGAACCACTTCTTGACGATCACGGCATACGTCCCGTCGGCCTTGATCTTCTCGATCGCGGCATTGAGCGCGTCGCGCAGTTGCGGTTCGTCCTTGCGCACGGCGATCCCATACTTCTCCGTCGTCAATTGTTCGTCGAGCACGCGAAAGCCGGGCCGCGTCCGCACGAACTGGTAGGCCGCGGGCTTGCCCGTCACGGCCGCGTCGGCGCGTCCGATGCCGACGAGATCGAACATCTCCTCGTTCTTCTCCACCTCGACGCGCTGCACTTGCGGATAGTGTTCCTGCAGGTAGTTCACCGACTTCGTGCCGACTTGGACCGAAACCTTCTTGCCGTTCAGATCGGCGAGCGTCTTGATCGGCGAATCGGCCTTCACGAGCGCGACGAGGCCGCCCGCGTAGTAGGGCTCGGTAAAGTCGACCACCTGTGCGCGCTCGGGCGTGATGTAGATGGCCGAGATCGCGACGTCGAAACGATGCGCGACGAGGCCCGGAATCAAGCCCTTGAAGTCGATGTCGGTCCATTGCACCTGTTTGCCCATCGCCTTGGCTAGCGCGTTCATGAGGTCGATGTCGAAGCCCGTGCGTGCGCCGTTTTCCGTGAATTCCATGGGCGCGAAGGTCGCGTCGGTGGCTACCTTCAGCGTGCCGGCATCGGCGTCGGCGGCGTGCGCGCCACGCGGCGCGACGGCGAAGGCGAGAGCCGCGGACATGAAGAGCGCGGCAAGCAGACGGGTCGGTTTCATCGATGGTCTCCTAATGGGGCCGGTCGGCGCTTCAGCGCGCATCGGGGCCCATGCAAAGCTGCGAGATGCAGCGGTTCGGTCAATCGGTTTGCAGCCGGCGCGAAATCTCGCGCGCCGTGCTGCGGGTCGCGTCGATCAACGCGGCTTCACGGCCCGGCACGCGCGTGACCGGCACCATCAGCGTGATCGACGCGACGCTCGGGCTCCCACGCGCGGTCCGCGCGAAAATCGGAGCGCTCACGCCCCACACGCCGGGGTCGACTTCGCTGTCGCTGACGACATAGCCTTCGGTGCGGATCGTCGCGAGCTGCTCCGCTAGCGCCATTCGGGCCGCCTCGTCGTCGGTGAACATCGTTTCGAGAATCTGCGCGCAGCGGCGCTCGTTCATGAACGCGAGCAGCGACTTGGCCGACGCGCCGGCTTTGAGCGACACGGCCCGGCCCTTTTCGAACGAACAGCGAAGCGAGTGCAGGCTCTCGATCATTTCAAGACAGATCACCTGCTCCTTGACCGCAACGAGCAGCCCGACGCTCTCACCCGACGCCTGAGCGAGCCGCTGCATGGCGCCGCGGCTCGCTTCGACCAGATGCGAGCCGAGATCGAACGACAGCGCGAGCTGCAGGCTGACGGGGCCCGGTGCATACCGGCCGCCGTCTTCGGAGACGAAACCCCATCGCTTGAGCAGCGCGATTTGGCGATAGAGCGTGCTCTGCGCGAGCCCTGTCTTGCCGACGAGTTCGCGCACGGACATGGCTTTGCCGTGATGGGCGAGCGAGGCGAGCACGAGCAAGATTCGCTCGGCGCCGGTCCCGGGGGCATCCTGCATGACAGATCGGTCCGCACAAGAACGTAACGATGCTTAGGATGCCTGACTATTCCCAATAATGAAAAATCGAATTCCCATAGAGCGGGAGTTAAGACAAGGGGGTTTACACCTAACGATGTGAAAAAGCGGACGTTGACGGGGATCAAATTCGCGACCGTCTGGCCGGTCTATGTTGCGCGGTTCCGCGCATCGTTTTGTCATACTAAAAAGCATCTACACCCATTGCGTTTCCAACTATCTCGTCATTTGAAACGTTTTCATCCGATTAATCCCTTAAGGCATATCCCGGATATGCCGTTCACGGCGCTTGTAACCGGCAGGTGTTGCCGCAGGTACCAATGGACGGTGAGAGACGTCCTTTTATTAGAGGTAGTCAAGAGATGAACTTTTCCCACATGAAAGTGGCGAGCCGCCTCGGAATCGGGTTTGCGTTGGTTTCGGCTCTGCTCGTTCTCGTTACCGCCTTCGCGCTGCTGCGCATGTCCGCGCTCGAAACGTCGATGGTCGAAATCACCGACGTGAACTCCGTCGAAGCGAGCCTCGCCAATCGGCTCGACGAAAGCATCTCCAATCGTGCGCTGGCTTTGCGCAATTTGATCCTGCTGCAGGCCGATCAGCAAAGCCAAGTCGAGATCGAAACGCAGCGTTTCGACGAAGAAACCGAGGCCTATGACGACAGCCGGGCGAAGCTCGCCAAGCTGTTCGAGTTGCCGGGTACGACTTCCCAGGAAACGTCGCTGCTGCAGCAGATCAATCAACAAGGCGAACTCTCGCTGCAACTCATGCAGAAAGCGAAAACGCTCGCGTTGTCGGGGCAGCGCGACGACGCCTATCACGTGCTGCGCGCCGAGCTGCGGCCGATCCAGGCGAAGTGGTGGGCCTACGTGCGCCAGTTGCGCGATCTCGAGCACAAACAGAACGACGAGCTGACGGCGAACGCCAAGGCATCCTACGCATCGAGCCGAATCGGCATCTTCGCGCTTGCGCTGGCGGCGCTCGCCGTCGGCGTCGCCTCCGCGGTGCTGATCACGCGCGGCATCATCAAGCAGCTCGGCGGCGAACCCGCCGACGCGGCCGACGCCGCCGATCGCGTGGCGACGGGCGATTTGACGACCGACGTCGTCGTCAGGCCCGACGATCATACGAGCCTCATGCACGCGATGAGGACGATGCGCGAGAGCCTCGTTAGCATCGTCGGTCAGGTTCACCTCAGCACGGGTGCGATTGCGTCGGCGGCGGGCCAGATCGCGAGCGGCAACCTCGATCTGTCCTCGCGTACCGAAGAGCAAGCCGCTTCGCTCGAGCAGACGGCCGCGTCGATGGAAGAACTGACGGCCACGGTCAAGCGCAATTCCGAGCACGCACGGCAAGCGAACGAACTCGCCGCATCGGCTTCGCACGTATCGGCGCGCGCCGGGGGCGTCGTCTCCGAGGTCGTGCAGACGATGGGCGCGATCAATCAGGCGTCGCAAAAGATCGTCGAAATCATCGGCGTGATCGACGGCATCGCATTCCAAACGAACATCCTCGCACTGAACGCTGCGGTCGAAGCGGCGCGCGCCGGCGAGCAAGGTCGCGGCTTCGCCGTCGTGGCATCCGAAGTGCGCTCGCTCGCGCAGCGTTCGGCTACGGCAGCCAAAGAGATCAAGGCGCTGATCGGCGGCTCGGTCGAACAGGTCGAAGTGGGCAACCGTCTCGTCGACGAAGCGGGCGTGACGATGAAGGAGGTGCTCGATAGCGTCAAACGCGTGACGCTGATCATGGGCGAGATCATGAGTGCCAGCGAAGAGCAGGCGACCGGCATCGAGCAGATCAACCAGGCGCTCACGCAAATGGACCAAGTGACGCAGCAAAACGCCGCGCTCGTCGAGGAAGCGGCTGCCGCCGCCGAATCGATGCGCGAACAGGCGAGCACGCTCGTCTCGGCCGTCAGCGTGTTCAAGCTGCGCCAAGGCGAGCACGATGTCGCGACGCACGAACGCGCGGCCCCGCCGCCGTCGCGCCGGCTGGCGAAGCGGGCGGCGAGCGCGATGCTCGCTTATGAGCCGGCCTGATTCGAGCCGATCGAATCGGCGTATCGCGCAAACGTTTCAACGCGATCTTCGCCGCGACCGACCCGATTCGGACGCAGTGGAAAGCCCCGCGCGCTCGAGGGCGAAGCGAGACTGTGATTGCAGGCGCGCGGCGACTAAAGTGGTCAAGGTAACGCAGTGAAAATGGTGGCTTCGATGGACGATCAAGAGCCGGCTTACGAGGTGCAGTCTCATGCGAGCGTGTGCGACGCGCAAAGGGACGATGCGCGATCCGGGCGCGGGCGCGAAGCGGGCGCCAACATCTTTCGTCACGCAGGCGCGCTTTCCGACGACGCGCGCGCCCAGCAATTCGGGCATCCGCCGCTGACGTTTTGGCTGACGGGACTGAGCGGCGCAGGCAAATCGACGATTGCCTTCGAACTCGAGCACCTGCTGCGGCGCGAGCGGCGCCCGTGCATCGTTCTCGACGGCGACAATCTACGGTGCGGCCTGAGCCGCGATCTCGGCTTTTCCGAACGCGATCGGCGCGAGAACATTCGCCGCACCGCCGAAGTGGCGCGCATGATGAACGACGTCGGCCTTATCGTCGTCACCTCGCTGGTCTCGCCTTTGCGCGAGGATCGAGCCGCGGCGCGCGCGATCATCGGCGAGACGCGGTTCGTCGAGGTGTACGTCAGCACGGCGCTGCACGTGTGCGAGTCGCGCGATCCGAAAGGACTCTATCGCAAGGCCCGGCGCGGCGAGCTGACGGAGTTCACGGGCATCAGCGCCCCGTATGAGCGGCCGCTCGCGCCGGCGCTCGCGGTCGACACCTCGGACCTGCGCGCGGGGGGCGGCGCCGCGCTGCTGCACGCGTACCTGATGCGTCGCGATTCGGAGCACCGAGATGGCCTTGCCAGTTGAAGTGTCGCCGCGCTCGGCGAGTACCGCCTACGACGTGTTCAACGGAGACGCGGACGGGCTGTGCGCGCTGCATCAGCTACGGCTCGCGCAGCCACGCGAGGCGTACTGTGTGACGGGCATCAAGCGCGATGTCGCGCTGCTGTGTCGTGTGCCGTGCGAAGCGGGCATCGATGTGACCGTACTCGACGTCTCGCTCGATGCGAACGTCGATGCGCTCGCGCACCTGCTCGATGCCGGCGCACACGTCGCCTATTTCGATCATCACAGTGCCGATCGCGCGTTCGCTCATCCGCGGCTGCAGCTTGCATGGGACGATTCGCCCCATGTCTGCACGAGCCTCATCGTCGATCGCGCACTGGGCGGCCGTTATCGGCACTGGGCGATCGTCGGCGCGTTCGGCGACAACCTCGATACGACGGCCCGCAGGCTTGCGCAAGCGCACGGCATACGCGAGCGCGACGTCGCGGTGCTGGAGACGCTCGGGCGTCTGCTGAACTACAACGCGTACGGCGAGACGCTCGACGATCTGCATATCCGGCCCGACGTGCTCTATCGCACGCTGCACGCCTTCGCCGACCCGTTCGAATTCGTCGCGGCCGCGCCGTGCTATGCACAACTCGAACAGGGCTACCGCGAGGATCTCGCGCATGCCGACGCGCTCATGCCTTACCACGCATGCGGCGGCGGCGCCGTCTACCTGCTGCCCGACGAACCTTGGGCGAGGCGCATCTCCGGCACCTTCGCCAACCGCTTGGCCGGCGAGCGCCGCGATCAATCGTTCGCAGTCCTAAGCGAACGCACGGACGGCTCCTGCTGCATCAGCGTGCGCTCGGCCAGCCCCGACGCACGCCCGGCCAACGTGCTGTGCGAACGTTTCGACGGCGGCGGCGGCCGGCGCGGCGCGGCCGGCGTCAACGCACTGCCGTTCGCGGCCATCGATGCCTTCGTCGACGCGTTTTCAACCTATTTCACAACGACGGGCCGCGCGGACGCGGACGATGCCGTCGGTTCTGCGTAAGCAGTAAGAAGCAAAAAACGAGGACTCGAGAGATGACCGACAAACAAGATCCCGCGCCGGCCGGCGCGCGGCCGCGGCCCGTGTTGATGATTCCGCTGCGCCGCTGCGGCAGCCATGCATTGCGGTTGCGACTGAATTTCAATCCCGATTTTCATTCGCCGTATCCGCTGCACGTCGTCGATTTCATGCCGATCGTGCCGCTGTACGGCAACCTCGAGGATGATTGCGCTTATTTTCGTCTAGTGAGCGACGTCATCGGGTTGCAGGCGGCCAGCATGGTGAAATGGCCGGGTATCGTGTTCGATCCCGTCGAGATCTTCGAAGCCATTCGCCACGAGCCGCGCAGCGTGCATCGCATCGTCTGGGAACTGCTATTGCGGGCCGGCGAGCAGCGCGGCGCCCGCGTGGTGATGGACAAGTCGCTCGACAGCGTGCATTACGCGGACGAACTGATGCGTCTGTTCCCGGACATGCTGTTCCTGAACGTCGTGCGCGATCCGCGCGCGCAGATCGCGTCGATGAACAAGGCCATCATTCACGACTTCGATACGCTGCTCAACGCCCACATTTGGCTCGAGGCGCATCGCGCGGCCGACATGGTGCTCGCGGAGTATCCGGATCGCACGCTCACGATCCGCTATGAGGATTTCCTCGCCGACGAAGAGGCGGTGCTCAAGCAGATTTGCGCATTCTTCGACATTGCGTTTTTGCCGGGCATGCTCGACGTGTCTCATTCGGACGAAGCCAAGCAGATTTCACGCATGTCGGCGCTGTGGTCGTCGAATTGTTTTGCGCCGATCGCGGCCAACGTCGACAAGTACAAGAAGGTGCTGTCGCTGGAAGAGATCGCATTGATCGAAACGCTGACGCACGACCATATGCGGCGCTACGGCTACGAGCGCTTGACCGATGGGGCAGCGGCGATCGACGCGCCGATGTTCGACACGGCGCGCCGCAGCTCCGAGCTCGGCCGGACGCAAGCGTGGCAGGTGCTCGAGCGGACCAATTTCCGCGACTTCGCGCTGCGACGCCACCGTGCCGAGTATTTGACGTCTGTGCGCGCCCGCATGGAGCAATGCGCCGCGGTGCGCGCCTCGCGGCGCGATGGCGACTTCGCACCGATCAAGCTCGACGAATTGACCGAAGCCTTCGAAGTGACGGACTGACGCTCAAGCGAGCGATCATTCGATCGCGAGAACGCGTCACCCGATATAACGAATCAACGAAACGTACCGCATCGGACGCTGCGCGCACCGTACGCGCAGTGCCGATGACGGATGGCCTTGCAACCTGAGAGAGCCCCACCCATGTCGATCGCATCGATATTACAGACGCAGATCGCGCTCGCCGCGCTATCGGGCTTATCGATCGGCTTCGCGCTTGGGCTCGTCGGCGGCGGTGCCGGCACGCTGTCGGTGCCGCTGCTCCTTTATTTCGTGAAGGTCGGCGATCCGCACGTCGCGATCGGGACGACGGCCGCCGCCATCGCCGTGACGGCGCTCGTCAATCTAATCTCGTATGCACGGGCGGGGCTCGTGCGTTGGCGCACGAGCGGCGTCTTTGCCGCCGCGGGCATGGGCGGTGCGTTCGCCGGATCGCGCTGGTCGCTGCACGTCGACGGCGGCGCGGTCATGCTGCCGCTCGCGGCGATGGTCGCGCTCGTCGCGCTGCTGATGTTTTCGCGTACGCAAGCAGTGCAAGACGTCGCGCTCGCGCCCGTGGCATCGACCCGAGGTTTCGCCACCGCGGGGGCCGGCGCAGCCGTGGGCGGCGTGGCCGGCTTCTTCGGCATCAGCGGCGGATTCTTGTCGGTGCCTGCGCTGCATTACATCGCTCGCGTGCCGATGCTCGAAGCGGTGGCGTCGTCGCTGCTGTCGGTCGTCGTATTCGGCGCGACGACAGCCGTCAATTACGCGGTGGCCGGCAAGGTCGACGTGCCGCTTGCCGTCGCGCTCGTGGCCGGCGGCATCGTGGGCGGCCACGCCGGGATGGGCGCGGCCAAGGCCGTTGCCGTCAAGGGCCACCTGCTGCGGCGCATCTTTGCGGCCATGCTGCTGGCGATTGCCGCTTACATCACCTATCGAAGCGTCGGCTAGCCGAGACGATTTTTCGATCGATCCAATCCCCGCTTGTTCCGAAGCCCATTCCGAAGTCATCACCGAGACCCAAAGAGATGATCATGTGTACCCTTCTCGACCCCACCAATGCGACGGCCGCACCGATCACTGCCACGCGCATGGACCACCTCGACTGGCTCGAGGCGGAATCGATCCACATTCTGCGCGAGCTGGTGGCCGAGTGCAGCAAGCCGGCGCTGCTGTTCTCGGGGGGCAAGGATTCGGTGGTGGTGCTGCATCTGGCGCTCAAGGCGTTCGGGCTGGGTGCGAACCGCAAGACGTCGCTGCCGTTTCCGCTGGTGCACATCGACACGGGGCACAACTACCCGGAGGTGATCGATTTTCGCGATCGGCGCGCCGAGCAAATCGGCGCGCAACTGGTGGTGGGGCACGTGGAGGATTCGATCAAGCGCGGCACGGTGCGGCTACGGCGCGAGACCGATTCGCGCAACGCGGTGCAAGCGGTGACGCTGCTCGAGACGATCGAGGCGCACGGCTACACGGCGATGATCGGCGGGGCGCGCCGCGACGAGGAGAAGGCGCGTGCGAAGGAGCGCATCTTCTCGTTCCGCGACGAATTCGGCCAATGGGACCCGAAAGCGCAGCGCCCCGAGCTGTGGAGCCTGTACAACGCGCGCCTGCACAAGGGCGAGCACCTGCGCGTGTTTCCGATCTCGAACTGGACCGAGCTGGACATTTGGCAATACATCGCGCGAGAAGGGTTGGAGTTGCCCTCGATCTACTACGCGCACGAGCGCGAGATCGTGCGTCGGGGCGGCTTGCTCGTGCCGGTGACGCCGCTCACGCCGATGCGCGAGGGCGACCGAAGCGAGAAGGTGCTCGTGCGTTTTCGCACGGTGGGCGACATTAGCTGCACGTGCCCGGTGGAGAGCGACGCGGACGACGTGGAGAAGATCATCGCCGAGACGGCGGTGACCGACATCACCGAGCGGGGCGCGACGCGCATGGACGATCAGGCGTCCGAGGCTGCGATGGAGCAGCGCAAGAAGCAAGGCTACTTCTAATAGTCAGCACTCCGAAACATTGAAGACGGGATTGAGATCATGAGTACTCCTCATCAACCGGCAGACCTCGGTGTGCTGCGATTCATCACGGCGGGCAGCGTCGACGACGGCAAGAGCACGCTGATCGGGCGCCTGCTCTATGACAGCCGCGCGGTGCTGTCGGACCAGCTCTCGGCGCTCTCGCGGGCGAAGAACAAGCGCACGGTGGGCGATGAGATCGACCTGTCGCTGCTCACCGACGGCTTGGAGGCCGAGCGCGAGCAGGGCATCACGATCGACGTGGCGTATCGGTATTTCGCCACGGCGCGGCGCAAGTTCATCATCGCCGATACGCCGGGGCACGAGCAGTACACGCGCAACATGGTGACGGGGGCCTCGACGGCGCATGCGGCGATCATCCTGGTCGACGCCACCCGCGTCACAAAGGGCGACGACGGGCGCACAATCTTGCTGCCGCAGACCAAGCGGCACAGTGCGATCGTCAAGCTCTTGGGCTTGCAGCACGTGATCGTGGCGATCAACAAGATGGACTTGATCGAGTACAGCGAGACGCGCTTCAACGAGATCCGCGACGCGTACGTGGAGCTGGCGCGGCAACTGGGTTTGTCGGATGTGCGGTTCGTGCCGGTGTCGGCGCTCAAGGGCGACAACATCGTGCAGGCGAGCGAGCGGATGCCGTGGTATGCGGGCGAGCCGCTCTTGGACGTGCTCGAGCAGTTGCCGGTGGCGCAGGCGATGGGCGAAGCGCTGCGCTTTCCGGTGCAGTGGGTGGCGCGCCAGGACGGGGCGAGCGCGGACGATTTCCGCGGTTACATGGGGCGCGTGGAGGCGGGCGAGGTGCGAGTGGGCGATGCGCTCGTGGTGCTGCCGGCGCAGCGCGAGGCGACGGTGGCCGAGATCATCGCGCCGGTGCCGGGCGGCACGGCGCAAGTGGACCGGGCGTTCGCGGGGCAGACGGTGACGATCCGCCTGACGCAGGACCTGGACGTCTCGCGCGGCGATACGTTCGTGGCGGCGCAAGCTGCGCCGCAGCCGGCCAAGAAGCTGGAGGCCGATTTGTGCTGGTTCGATGAGGAGCCGCTCTCGACGCAGCGCAAATATCTGCTCAAGCAGACCACGACGACGGTATTTGCCCGAATCGGGACCGTCAAGGAAGTGCTGGACGTGCATACGCTGTTGCATTCGAGCGCGGTACACGACTTGAAGATGAACGATATCGGGCGCGTCGCATTGACGCTGCAAAAGCCGATCGTGTGCGATGCGTATGACGCGCATGCGGGCACGGGCGCGTTCGTGCTGATCGACGAGGCCACGCACCATACGGTCGCGGCCGGCATGATTCGCACGGCATCGGAATAAGTCTATTGCGGAAAAAGAAACAATACCTGTTAACAAATAACCACGTTAAACAAAAAGTTCACAAAAACTCGGTGAAAATCGGCAAGAATTCGCCCCGGCGCAATTGGGGCCGCTGTTCCAATTAACAAAGACCACTCAAAAGAGAAATGATGAAAAAACGTATTCTCGTGGCTGCCGTACTTGGCAGCATCGGCGTTGCCGCACATGCGCAAAGCAGCGTCACCCTCTATGGCTTGATCGACGCGGGCGTGAGCTACGTCAACAACGCCAAGACGGCATCGGGCCAATCGGGCAGCCTCGTGAAGTACGACGACGGCGTCGCGCAAGGCAGCCGTTGGGGCATCAAGGGCAGCGAAGATCTGGGCGGCGGCCTGAAGGCAATCTTCACGTTGGAAAACGGCTTCAACAGCGGCAACGGTACGCTGAGCCAAAACGGCCGTGAATTCGGCCGTCAAGCTTTCGTCGGCCTCTCGAAGGACGGCGCGGGCTCGCTGACGTTCGGCCGCCAGTACTCACTGTCGACGGACGTGCTCGGCAGCTTCACGACGGGTAGCAACACGGTCGCGGGCAACTACGCGTTCCACATCAACGACATCGACCAACTGACGTCGAGCCGCATCGACAACTCGGTGAAGTTCTCGAGCGCGAATTTCGCCGGCGTGACGTTCGGCGCGTTGTACGGCTTCTCGAACCAAGCCGGCGCGTTCGCCGGTGCGCCCTCGACGGGCAGCGGCGCCACGGCCGTGGCCGGTTCTGCGCGTACGTACAGCTTCGGCGCGAACTACGCGGCGGGCCCGGTCAGCGTGGGCGCGGCCTACACGGACATCCGCTATCCCGGCCAGCAATTGGGGATCACGACGGCCATTTCGAACGTGTCCGCTCCCGCCAACATCAAGGAGCTGCGCACGTTCGGTCTCGGCGGCCGCTACCTGATGGGCCCGGCGGCGTTCTGGGCGTTGTGGACGAACACGCGTCTCGTGCAAATGCCGGGCACGGGCCCGTCGGCGCTGGTATTCAGTGCCTATGAAGCAGGCGCGAAGTACTCGTTCACGCCGGCTCTCACGGCCGGCCTCGGCTACACGTACATGCATCTGGCCGATGCTGCCACGGGTCACTTCAACCAGGTCGACCTGAGCCTCGACTACGCGCTCAGCAAGCGTACCGACGTCTATGTGCTCGGCATCTACCAAAAGGCCTCGGGCAACAACGGCAACGTGCCGCTGCAAGCGCAAATCGGCGATTCGACGAGCTTCTTCGGCCCGTCGGGCTCGGGTTCGCAGCAGCAGTTCGCTACGCGCGTGGGCATTCGTCACAAGTTCTGACGTAACGACATAGGCGGTTCATCCCGCCTATCGTCCGAACCAAAAAAGGGGACGCGTGAGCGTCCCCTTTTTGCAACGTGAATGCCTTATTTGCCGAGTTCGTACCCGACGACACCGCCTGCAACGGCGCCGCCGACGGTGCCGAGCGTGCTGCCGTGCGTCAGCTTATTACCGGCTATGCCGCCGACGGCTGCGCCGCCGAGCGTGCATCCGGTGGTTAGAAGCGTGAGCGCTGCCGCGCAAGCAGCGCACACGAACCTTAGTCGTCCTAATCGATTCATGATCGTCTCCCGTCGACCCGGCATAACGCATCGGTGCGCGGTCGGGCTCCGTGAAAAGTTGCTATCAGCAAACGACGATCATGCAAGCTGCGTGCCGGATGGCACGCGTTTCGTTACGACGAACGATGCGCGACTTCGTTCAAGCCGTCGAAGTCGAGAATGCGCACTTCCTTTCCATGCACTTGAATGAGCCCCTGCTTCTGAAAGCGCGACAGCGTGCGGCTCACGGTTTCGAGCTTGAGCCCGAGAAAGCTGCCCGTTTCCTCGCGCGTCATCCGCAAGACGAACGCGCTCGGCGAATACGAGCGCGCCTGCCAGCGGCGCGATAGATCGAGCAGGAACGCGGCGACGCGCTCGTCCGCCGTCATGGTGCCGAGCAGCATCATCGAATGGCTTTCGCGCACGAGCTCGATACTCAGCATGCGAAAGACATGGTGCTGCACGGCCTTGACTTCGCGGCTCAGCAATTCGAGCAGATCGAACGGCATCACGCAGACACTGCTGTCTTCGAGCGCGATCATGTCGCTCGCGTAATGATCGGTCGCAATACCGTCGGCGCCGAGCGATTCGCCGGAGACACAGAAGCCCGTCACCTGCTCGCGCCCGTCGGCCAGCAGCGTGACCTTTTTGAACGAACCAGTGCGCACAGCATAGAGGTTGTTGAAGCCGTCGCCGACGCGATAGAGCGCCTCGCCCTTTTTGACATGACGGTAGCCGAGCACGAGGTCGTCCATTTGCTGCGAGCTGGCGAGCTCGTCGGGGTTGACCGCGCAGACTGGGCGCAGCGAGCAAGTCTTGCAGGAAGACGAAGCGACGCCACGGGACGTTTGCGGGCGCGTCGGCGTCTCGGCATGGACCGAAACCGAAGCAAGACCCTTGATGGCCGCATCGTGCGTGCTGGCCCGTTCGCTGGCACCCAACATTCGTATTCTCCTGTGTACATCGATAAACGCGAGACGCTTCGCCCATCTCGACCGGCTCGCGGCCTATGTCGGCATGCGGCTCACCGCTTACCGTTCGAACGAAGTGTCCCTCAACGCTTTGTCGTCGCCCATCGTCGATAGACGAGAGTCGTGTCGGGGCATTCGCACTCGTTGTAGGGAAATTCCTACTGCACACGGCCTGAGCCTGCGACAACGCCCGTCGTAGCTAGCTTCTTGCGTTGCCGCACCTTTGTCACGCGCTGACGGCGCGGCGAACGGCCGCATCGTGCCCATGCAACACGCTCATGCCACTCACATCGCGATTGTGCGAATGCATGATCCAGGTCAAGTCGATTTGCGCGCCCGCCTGATCTAATCGAAGAGTTTTGGCGATCGAATCGATGCGCCGGCTTTGAAGCCGGGATTCGAATGCGCGCTCTCGCCGCATGCCGTGCTTCCGTTTTCGTCTGCATTGATTAGAATCGACGGCACAGCTACGAAAGACGCATTGCCGTTCCGGTCCGCACCGCTGCAAGCTCAAATGCTGAAAGCCGTGGGCGCGCCGCATATCGTTCGTGTCCCCGGAGACGATGACGTGATGCTGAAAAGAAGAATTGCTGCTGTTGTCCTCACAAGCTTCGTCGGCCTTGCCGCTCATGCGCAGAGCGCGCAGAGCACGCAAACCGAGCAAATCGAGCGCGCGCCCGACACGATGCAAGCCCGAGTGCTGGCCTGCGCCGCGTGTCACGGCGCGCAAGGCCAAGGCACCGACAACGACTACTTTCCACGCTTGGCGGGTAAGCCGGCCGGCTATCTCTACAACCAGCTCATCGCATTTCGCGACGGCCGGCGGCAATACCCGCCGATGAATTATCTGCTCGGCTATCTGCCCGATGCCTACCTGCATCGGATTGCCGACTATTTCGCGAGCCAACGTCCGCCCTACCCGCCGGCCTCGACGCGAGCGGTGTCGGCAGCCCTCTTCGCGCGTGGCGAGCAGCTCGTGAAATCGGGCGACGCCTCGAAGCAGATCCCCGCGTGCGCGGCGTGCCACGGCGCTGCGCTCACTGGTATGGAGCCCGCGATTCCGGGGCTGCTCGGCTTGCACGCCGACTACATCAGCGCGCAACTGGGCGCATGGCGCTACGGCACGCGCAAATCGTACGCACCCGATTGCATGCATGAAGTCGCCTCGCGTTTGACGAACGACGACATCACGGCGGTTGCCGCATGGCTTGCGGCGTCGCCGGATCCGGCCAATCCCGCGTTCGCCCCGGCGGGGAGCTTGAAGATGCCGCTGCGTTGCGGCAGCGAACCGCAATGACGGAGTCTTTCGTGCCAGCCATTCTTTCTCTTTCCCGCTCACTCGCACGCGTGAGCGCGGGTATCGTGCTCGCCGCATCGAGCGCGCTTGCGCTCGCGCAAGGTCCGGCGAGCGCGTCGGCCGACGTCGTCAAGCAGGGCGAGTATCTGGCTCGAGCCGGCGACTGCATCGCCTGTCATACGCAGCCCGGCGGCAAGCTCTTTGGCGGCGGTCGCGCGATGCCGACGCCGTTCGGCACGCTCTATTCGCCGAACATCACGCCCGACGACGAGACCGGCATCGGCCAATGGACGGCCGACGAGTTCTATCGAATGATGCATACGGGCCGCTCGCGCGACGGTTCGTTGCTCTATCCCGCGATGCCCTACGGCGCGTACACGAAAGTCTCGCGCGCCGATTCCGACGCGATCTTCGCCTATCTGCGCTCGGTGCCGCCCGTGCATCAGCCGAACCGGCCGCACGAGATGCGCTTCCCCTACAACAACCGCGAGTTGCTGCTCGGCTGGCGCACGCTCTATTTCCGCGAAGGCGAGTATCAGGCCGATCCCACGCGCTCGGTCGAGTGGAATCGCGGTGCGTACCTCGTCCAAGGTCTCGGCCACTGCTCGATGTGCCACACCGCGATCAATGCGCTCGGCGGTAGTTCGGAGTCCAAAGCATTCGAGGGCGGCCTGATTCCGATGCAGGATTGGTACGCGCCGTCGCTGACTTCGAACAAGGAAGCCGGCCTTGGCGATTGGAGCATCGCCGACATCACCGCTCTGCTGCAAAAAGGCGCGTCCAACCGAGGCGCGGTGTATGGCCCGATGGCCGAAGTGGTCTACGACAGCCTGCAGTATCTGTCCGACGACGACGTGCGCGCGATGGCGGTCTACCTGAAGTCGCTGCCGCAGCACGGCGCCGAAAGCCAAACCGCGGCCAGCCCGGTATCGGGCGAAGAGCGCGACCTGCTCGCGCGGCTCGGCTCGAAGATCTACGACGCGCAATGCGCGACCTGTCATGGCAAGCACGGAGAAGGCAAACTGTCCGACTTCCCGCCGCTCGCGAACAATCAGTCGATCCAGATGACGTCGGCCGTCAACCCGATTCGAATGGTGCTCAACGGCGGCTATGCGCCGGGCACGGCGAAGAACCCCTCGCCCTACGGCATGCCGCCGTTCGCACAGTCGCTCTCCGATGAAGAAGTGGCGGCCGTCGTGACGTTCATTCGCACGGCCTGGGGCAATCACGGCACGCCCGTCACGGCCAAGGAAGCCAACGCCTTGCGCTCGGCACCGCTTTACTGAATCGAGGACGCCATGAACCCCAACAACGAAACGCGAGACGGCGCCATGCAAGAAGAGGACGCACGCGTGGACGAAATCGTGCGCTCGGGGCCGGCAGGCGCCATCGCGGTGGCCGGCATCGCCACGGCTATCGTCGTGGCGCTCTGGTTCGCGTTCTACTTCCTGGTCTTTTTGCCGCGCGGCGTCATTCACTGAGCGAGCGACATGTCGAACACTCCTTCTTCCAGCCACGCCGACGGCGCAGCAGTCGCCGCGAGCGTCGAGCGCAAATGGGCCGCGGTCGCCGTTGCCATCATCGTCTTGCTGGTTGCGATGGTCGTCTTCACGGGCCTGCACTGGGCGATGATGCCGCCTTCGCGCGTCGAGACGATCGATCCGACGACGCTGCACGTATCGGGCGAATTCATCGAAAGCAACCTCGGCAGCGCGGTCGAGACCGACGGCTCGGTGACGGTGCGCATCGTCGCGCAGCAGTACTCGTTCACGCCGCAATGCATCGTGGTGCCGGCCGATACGCCGATCACCTTCCGCGTGACGAGCGCCGACGTCGTGCACGGCTTTTTGATCGCCGATACGAACATCAATTCCATGGTCGAGCCGGGGTACGTCTCGACCTTCAAGACGCGCTTTCCCACGAGCGGCGAACACCTGATGCCATGCCACGAATACTGCGGCACCGGCCACGAAGGCATGTGGGCGCACGTGAAGGTGCTCGATCGCGCCGCATTCGACAAGCTCGCGGCCAACGTCCGGAGGCTTAGCTGTGCTCAATAACAAACGACTCGTCCTCGCGCACTTCTGGTTCGCCTTCGCCACATTCGGCGTCGCGCTGCTGCTCGGCGCCTGGCAGATGTACGTGCGCAGCCCGATGCACGCATGGCTCGGACATCCCGAACTCTATTACCGCTCGGTCACCGCGCACGGATCGGTCATGGGCTACGTGTTTCCGACCTTGATCGCGATGGGCTTCGGCTACGCGATCAGCGAGATCTCGCTCGAGCAGCCGCTCGTCGGCAAGCGCTGGGCGTGGCTCGGATGGTGGCTCGTCGTCGTCGGCTCGGTCACCGCTGTGATTCCCGTCGCGCTCGGCCGCGCCTCGGTGCTCTATACGTTCTATCCGCCGATGATCGGCAATGCGTTCTACTACATCGGCATCGTGCTCGTCGTCGTCGGGTCGTGGATCTGGGTGGCCCTGATGTCGATCAATCTGCGCACCTGGAAGCGCGCGAACCCGGGCAAGCCCGTGCCGCTGCCCATGTTCGCGAACGTCGCGGGCTCGTACCTGTGGGCCTGGACGGCCGTCGGTGCCGCGATCGAAATTCTGTTTCAGATCCTGCCCGTTGCGCTCGGACTCAAGTCGACGATCGATGCCGGGCTCGCACGCGTGTTCTTTTCGTGGACGCTGCACGCGATCGTCTACTTCTGGTTGATGCCGGCCTATATCGCCTATTACACGCTCGTGCCGCGCGCCGTGGGCGGGCGCCTCTACAGCGATGCGATGGCGCGCATCTCGTTCATCCTGTTTCTCGTCGTCGCGATGCCGATCGGCATTCACCACTTGTTCGCCGATCCGCAAGTCGGTTCGGGCTTCAAGTTCCTGCAATCGGTCTTTACGGCGTTCGTATCGGTGCCGACACTGTTGACCGTGTTCACGATCTGCGCATCGGTCGAGATCGCGGGCCGACTGCGCGGCGGGCGCGGCCCATTCGGTTGGCTGCGCGCCCTGCCCTGGCACGAACCGATGATGCTGGCCGTCGCATTCTCGTTCGTCATGCTCGGTTTCGGCGGCGCCGGCGGGCTCATCAACATGAGCTATCAGCTCGACTCGACCATCCACAACACGCAGTGGATCACGGGCCACTTCCATCTGATCTTCGGCGGCGCGATCGTCATCATGTACTTCGCGATCGCCTACGATTTGTGGCCGCAGTTGACTGGCCGCGCGCTCGCGAGCGTCAAGCTCATGCGCTGGCAATTGTGGCTCTGGTTCATCGGCATGATCGTGACGACGTTCCCGTGGCACTACGCCGGCATCCTCGGTATGCCGCGACGCATGGCCTACTTCGATTACAGCAATCCGGGGATCGCGCCCGAGGCGATTACCGTCGATATGTCGGTCGTCGGTGCGTTGATTCTCGTGGCCTCGGGCGTGCTCTTCTTCATCGTGCTCGCGCGCGGTCATCGCGGCCAGGTGGTACCGCAACAGAAGTTTACGTTCAGCACCGCCGTGCATCCGCCCACCACGCTGCCGATCGCCCTCAATAGCTTCGGCCTGTGGGTCGCGCTGATGATCGCGCTGACCGTCGTCAACTATGGCTACCCGATCGCCCAGCTTCTCGTGCTCAAACAGACGTCGGTGCCGGCCATCTACATGGGAGGCCCGCGATGAGCATCGAAGAACGCCTGTTCTCGCTGCGTAACCGCTGGTTTACCGTCAGCGTCGGGTTGACGGCCGGTATCGCCATCGTGTCGATTTTGATCGGCTTCATTTGGCTACCGTCGGTCCATACCGATTCGCAGTTCACGGGGATCTGGAACGCAATCTGCAGCGCGGCCGGCGTACCGCAGCAATGGTTCGTTTCAACGCCCGTCACGTCGCGCGAAAAAACGAGCGAGGTCGTCGTCACGCCGGCGATGTTCGCCCATGCCGATGCGCTCGCGATCGGCCGCGGCGCCACGCTCGCGCTGCGCTGCTCGATGTGTCACGGGCCGCAGGGGATCAGCCAAGCGAACTCGCCGAATCTGGCCGGGCAATACGAAACGGTGATCTACAAGCAGCTCAAGGATTTTCAAAGCGGCGCCCGCACGAATGCCGTGATGAGCCCGATGGTCGCGACGCTGTCCGATCAAGACATGCGCGACCTCGCCGCCTACTACGCCTATCTGCCGAAGCTGCCCGGCTATCACCCGTCGAGCCAGACGGTGCCGCCGATCGTGGCGACGGGCTCGCCGATGCGCAACATCGCGCCGTGCGCGTCGTGTCATGGCGCGGCGGATCACAAGACCGGCGCGCCTTGGCTCGAAGGCGAGCCCGTCGCGTATATCCGCGCGCAGTTGCAGGCATTCGCGGCGGGCGATCGCCACAACGACATCAGCGAGCAGATGCGCAACGTGGCGCGGCAAATGACGCCGGCTGAGATCGAAGCGGCTGCCCGCTACTATGCGAGCCAGCCTTGATAAACGTATAGCGCGGCTGCCGATCCGCAAACGCGGCCCCCTTCGCCGCGAACGGGTCGATGATATTTAGGACTGCTGACCAAATCGTCAGCTTGGAGAACTGCCCGCGTTTGCATGGACCGCGGCATTGTCTCCCGTTTAGGGGCGCGCGGCGAGTCGCCGGGCAAAGAGCGAATGAAGGACAATGCCGGCCAGCATCGCGACGATGAACAGCCATGCTTTAGGCTGGCCGCTCGAGGCGCTCACGACGGCCGGACCGGGACAGAAGCCGGCGAGCCCCCAGCCGATGCCGAACAGCGCGCTGCCGACGATGAGCGGTCGATCGACGCGCATGGCCTTCGGCCATGACATCGGCGCGCCGAGCAGGCTCGAGCTTCGGCGCCGCGCGATCGCGAATCCCACGGCGGTGACCGCCACGGCGCCGGCCATGACGAACGCGAGAGACGGGTCCCAGCGGCCGGCGAGATCGAGAAAGCCGAGCACTTTCTCGGGGTTGGCCATGTGGGACACGATGAGGCCGAATCCGAACAGGAGGCCGGCGGCAAGTGCGGCAAGAGCGGTGAGCGCGAACATGCTAGACGTGATGAAACAGAAAGACGGTTAGGACTCCGAATGATATGAACGTAGCCGTCGCGGCTAGCGAGCGGGCCGAGCCGCGCGAGATGCCGCATACGCCGTGGCCGCTCGTGCAGCCGGAGCCATAGCGGGTGCCGAAGCCCACGAGCAACCCGGCGACGATCAGCGTCGAATCGGATGCGGAAATGGTCACGCCCGGCAACGACGCGAAAACGCGCCACAACCATGGCGCGGCGACCAAGCCTGCAAGAAACGCGAACGGCGCCGCACGGTTCGCCGCTCGAGTATCGATCAAGCTCCCCAGCATGCCGCTGATGCCGGCAATGCGGCCGTTGAGCAGCATATAGAGCGCCGCGGCGACGCCGATTGCCACCCCGCCTGCCACGGCGGACACGGGCGTGAAGTGCACCATATCGATGCTCATGGCGTAGTCCCTTTCGTCTTACCGCAAAAGAGTTCCGAGAGCGTTTGCATGACGCGCACGACTTCGTGGCCGGCGAGGCGGTAGTAGATGTATTTCCCCTCTCGCCGCGCGGCCACGAGCCCCTCCTCGCGCAGCACGCCCAAATGCTGCGACAGGCTTGGCTGGCGAAGCCCGACGCGTTCCTCGAGCTGGCCGACGTTGTGCTCGCCTTCCGTGAGTTGGCACAGCAGCAGCAGCCGATCTTCGTGGGCCATCGCTTTGAGCAATGCGCAACACTGTGCCGCCGATTCACGTAGGTCTTCCAACCTTTGTGCACTAAGCTGGTTTTGCATCGGGTTCGATCTCAATGGCTGTCAGTATGTTGACGTACATTATATTGATCGATATATTGTTTTGACAACATAACCCATCAAAACGAGGCTTGACGATGCATCCCAACGTAGAGCCGTTTTTCGATACCGCCACGTCCACGTTCACCTACGTCGTGCATGCCGGAGACGGCACGCCGGCTGCCGTCATCGATTCGGTGCTCGATTACGATCCGAAGTCGGGCCGCACGTCGACGGCGTCGAGCGAGCGCGTCGTCGCCTTCGTGCGCGAGCACCGCTTGCAGGTGCAATGGCTGCTCGAAACGCATGCGCACGCCGATCATCTGTCGGCGGCGCAGTATTTGAAGCAGCAGCTCGGCGGCAAGATCGGCATCGGCGAGCAAATCCGCGCCGTTCAGCACAAGTTCAAAGGGGTGTTCAATCTGGGCGCCGACGTGTCGGAAGACGGCACCCAATTCGACCACTTGTTCAAGGACGACGAAACGTTCGAGATCGGTGCGCTGGCCGCGCGCGCGCTGCACGTGCCCGGCCATACGCCGGCCGATATCGCCTACCAGATCGGCGATGCGGTTTTCGTCGGCGATACGCTGTTCATGCCCGACGTGGGCTCGGCGCGTTGCGACTTCCCCGGCGGCGATGCGCATACGCTGTACCGGTCGGTGCGCAAGCTGTTGTCGCTGCCGCCGCGAACGCGCTTGTTCATGTGCCACGACTACCCGCCGGCGTCGCGCGTGGCGAGCTGCGAGACGACCGTCGACGACGAGCGCCGCGCGAACGTGCATCTGCACGAGGGCGTGTCCGAAGACGAGTTCGTCGAGATGCGGGTCGCACGCGATCGCACGCTCTCGATGCCGGTGCTGATTTTGCCTGCCGTCCAGGTGAACATCCGGGCCGGCGATATGCCGCCGGCCGAATCGAACGGCGTCCGTTACCTGAAGATTCCACTCAACGCGCTTTGATCGAGCGTAGGGAGCGCGGAGCGCGCTGCCCTGCCGTCAATCGCTCACTTGCGCGCGAGGCGCACGAGCGGCCGCTCGGTCGCGGTCAATCCGATCAGCCGCAAAAGCTTGCCCTGCTCGGCCGCGATGTCGGCCAACGTGAATTTATCGAGCACCTCGAAGT
Organism: Trinickia acidisoli; assembly: GCF_017315725.1. Taxonomy (NCBI): domain Bacteria; kingdom Pseudomonadati; phylum Pseudomonadota; class Betaproteobacteria; order Burkholderiales; family Burkholderiaceae; genus Trinickia; species Trinickia acidisoli. The sequence continues at coordinate 3,948,164 of NZ_JAFLRG010000001.1, read as the reverse complement.
AGGCGCGCAACGCGCTGCCGAGCACACCGCGCAGGCCGCATGCCGCGGTGATCACGCAGGCATTGCCTTCCGTGTCGAAGCACTCGACCATGCGAAAGTCCGGCTCCATCGTGCGCACGACATCCCCGACGGTGATGCGCGAAGCCGGACGGCCGAGCTTCAAGCCCCCTGTCCTGCCGCGCGTCGTGCTCAGATAACCGGCACGCCCGAGCGCATGCACGATCTTGACGAGATGACCTCGTGCGATGCCGAGCGACGCCGAGATTTCGGCGATCGTAACGAGTTCGTCCGAGCGTACGGCCGCATACATCAATACGCGCAGGCTGTAATCGGTGAAGTCAGTGAGTCGCATAGCGCACCTATAAAGTCGATGAATTATATATCTTTTAGGCGAGCCACTGCTTGCGACGATGGATGCAACGCCGCCCCCGTAGCGAACGCGCGATCGAAACATGGATGACATGCATCAAGTTTTCGGCGCCGACCGGTTCGATAATGACCGTAGAGCCGCATCGCCGTGCGGTCATGCACGTCCACGAGAAAGCACATGTCTGCTCATTTGGCGCCACGCCGCGAGACCCCGCCGCAGGTCGAGTCGTCCGATGTCGGCCGCTTCGCCGACATCGACCTATCGGAAGCGCTGATTCGTCGCTTCGACAACGCGGGCCCGCGCTATACGTCCTACCCGAGCGCCGACCGCTTCGTGCCCGAGTTCGACGAAGCGGCCTATCGCGGCCACCTCGCCGAACGCGCGAGCGGCGCAACGCAATCGCCGCTGTCGATATACGTGCACCTGCCGTTTTGCGAGCAGCTTTGCTACTTCTGCGCCTGCAACAAGATCATCACGCGCGATCACAGCCGCGCGGCCCAATACCTCGACTACCTACTTCGCGAGATGGCGCTGGTCGCGCCTGAACTCGGCGCCGATCGACGCACGTCACATGTGCAGCAACTGCATTTGGGCGGCGGCACGCCCACGTTCTTCAGCATCGCCGAGCTGGGTCGTCTGAACGAAGCCCTGCACCGACATTTCGACTTCGCCGCGGACGCCGAACTCGGCGTGGAGATCGACCCGCGCACGGTAACGCCCGACACGCTGTCGCAGCTCGGCGCGCTGGGGTTCAATCGCACGAGCTTCGGCGTGCAGGATTTCGATCCCGCGGTGCAGCAGGCCGTCAATCGCATTCAGCCGCTCGACATGGTGGAGCGCGCGCTGGGCGCGAGTCGCGACGCCGGTTTCGAGTCGGTCAATGTCGATCTCATCTACGGCCTGCCGCGGCAATCGGTCGCGAGCTTCGACCGCACGCTAGACGAGGTCGTGCGCCTCGCGCCCGATCGCATCGCGTTGTACAACTACGCGCATTTGCCGAGCCGATTCAAGGCGCAACGATTGATCGACGCGCGCGAATTGCCGCTCGCGGAGGAACGGCTGCGAATCTTCATGCGCGCGACGCGCCGGCTGCTCGATGCGGGGTACGTTTATATCGGCCTCGATCATTTTGCGAAGCCCGATGACGAACTGAGCCGAGCGCTGCGTGACAACAGCTTGCACCGCAATTTCCAAGGCTATACGACGAGGGCCGAATGCGATCTCATCGGCTTCGGCGTTTCGGCGATCGGCAAGATCGGTCGCAGCTATTGCCAGTCGACGCGTTCGATCAAGACGTATTACGAATGCTTGGACGAAGGGCGGTTGCCCGTCGAGCGGGGCCTGACGCTCAGCGCCGACGATATGCTGCGCCGCGAAGTCGTCATGACGTTGATGTGCAGCGTGCCGCTCGACTATCGCGCGATCGAAGCGCGGCACGAGATCGAATTCGCGCGCTATTTCGAATCCGAGCTGACCGCGTTGCGGCCGCTCGTTGAAGCGGAACTCATCGAAGTGGGTGACGCCGCGATTCGCATCTTGCCGAAGGGGCGCCTGTTCGTGCGTGCCGTCGCGATGACGTTCGACAAATACCTTGCGCGACCGAGCACGGCCACGTATTCGAAGCTGATCTAGACCAAGCCGACGGAGGGCGCACATGCAAAAAGGGAAGATTCGCGTCCAGGACTTTCTGGCACGCATGCCGCTGTTCAACGAGCTTGGGGCCGACGAACTCGATCGCGTCGCGCAAGGCACCACGCAGCAACCGGTGGCGCGCAAGGAGATGGTGTTTCATTGCGGCGATGCCTGCACGGGCTTGCACGCCGTCGTGTACGGCCAGATCAAGCTCAGCGTCATCTCGCCGCTTGGTGAAGAAAAGGTCGTGCGGCTCGTCGGCCCCGGCGACAGCTTCGGCGAAGCGCTGATGTTTCTCGGCAAGCCGTATTTCGTCTCGGCCCAAGCGCTGGCCGATTCGCTGCTGTTGCATGTCACGAAAGCCGCGATCGTAAGCGAGCTGCGCGGCGATCCCGATTTCGCCTGCAAGATGCTCGCGGGCATGAGTGCGCGCTTGCACGCATTGATGCGCGACGTCGAAGCATACTCGTTGCGCTCGGGTACGCATCGTGTGATCGGCTATCTGCTTGCGCAACAGGGCGAGCCGGAGCCGGGCCCAGAGCTGGCGGGCATCCGTGTGCAACTCGAAGCGGGTAAGAAGATGGTCGCCTCGAGGCTCAATCTCACGCCTGAGCATTTTTCGCGGATCTTGCACGAGCTCGGCACGCGTGGCCTGTTGGCCATCAACGGGCGCGAGATCGTCATTCCCGATCCGTCAAAGCTGCGTGCCGCCTGCGCGTACTAAGGAAAGTTCGCGCTTGACGCGCAGATAGATGCGCATCGCGCGTGCCATGTCGACGCCGAGCCACACGCTCGAGACGCCGAACACGAACGCGGCGGGCCGGGCTAGCGCAGCGGGCCACGCGCTTGCCGCGAGCAGCATCAGCAACGCGCACAGATGCGCCCAGTATTGCCTGCGAGCCTGCGAGTCGGGCAAGACGGTTTTCATTTTCGGCACGAGCGGCGAACGCTCGTCGATCGATGCCTGCAAGTGATACCAGAGCAGGAACGGAACGATCTTGTAGAGCATGCCGTTGATCGCCGATGCGACTACCCCCACGAGCAACAGCACGCCGATCGTTACGTCGAGCGACGGCCGATGCGTTGCCGATGCGATCGCCCACGTCAGCGCACCGCAGACGATGCTGACCATCGACGTTCGCCAATAGAGCGTTGTCGTATCGGCGCCGATGCGCTTGCGACGGCCGAGCAATACGAGCGTGACGACGGCAAAGACGACGTAGCCCGCAAACGGCTGGGCGACGAACCATGGCGTGGCGGCGGGTTCGAGCGCTTGTAAGACAAAGTTCGATAACGACGCCAGCACGAGCGTCAGAAACGCGAGCGGCGCGAACGCACGAGCGAGCAGGCGAGGGTAGGGCTCGGTAACTTGAAACATCGGAATGACTTGATAGGCTATGCCAACGGTTAGGAGTCCTATCCATCCTGCCAATCCCCACGTCCAATGAAGATCGGTCAATGCGACGACCGGTACCGACATGGGCCACGTAAGCGAGACGGCCAGTGTCGCGCCGAGTGCCACGGTAACGATCAGCGCGGCCAGCGCGAGGCGAACCGCGTGCAGGATATCGACGACGCCGGGGACGGCGGCCGACGATGCACGCGCAAGGCCGATCGCGCATGCGACGACGAACCACAGGGCGGCTGCGCCACAGGCCAGTGCGGCGATCGGAAATAGTTCGGTCTCCGAACTAATGAACGCAAGCGCGAGGGCGAGCGTGCCGAACGTGAGCAGGGCATGAATGCCCGCGGCGCTTCTTCGAACCGAGGCAACGTGAACGCCGGCAACGACGGGCAGAATCTGCATCAGCGCACCCATCATGACGCTCGCGAATACCCCGAGCGTCATGAGATGGGTCGCGGCGAGCGCATACGGCGACCAGCGTGTAGCCCATGTGGACGGTCCCGCATACAGCAGCAATGCCGCGGCAAGCGACGCGAACACGGGCGCGTTCAAGAAGAATCGCAACGGTGCGCCGAGTGTGGGTGATGCGTCGAGCGCGAGATGACGCCGCATCAGCGCCGGCGCCAAATGTCGATATCGTAGCGCCCGGTGTGCGGACCGCGCACTTCGTAGTCGAAGCCGCCGCGTGTGAGCAGCGCATAGAGCGGCAACGGCTCACGATCGATGACCATGCGCAGATAGCGGCCGTCGACAAGCGTGGGCAACGCGGCGAGCACGCGCTCCATCGGTTCGGGCGGTTCGAGCCCGCATAGCGCGAGCGTAGTGTCACAAACAAGCGGTTTCATGCGCGGTTCTTCGTCGCACCTCGCCCTACACGACGCGGCGCGAATAACGGAATAAGACTTCTGGCCCACGATAGCAAAGGGCGCGGCGTGAGCCGCCATTACCCTCGTTCGCGTCGAGGATACGCTGCAAGCGAAACCCGTTCTTGACCCAAGTTAAGGTCTGCGGGGGACCGTCGCCGCACACTCTCGGATACTTCGAACGTCGTGAGGATGTCCCGTGTCAGTGCCGATGGTTGTATTCGAATCGCTGCGGATCAAAGGCAAGACGTTATTGCCGATCGTGCAGGGCGGAATGGGGGTGGGCGTCTCCGCGCATCGCTTGGCTGGAACCGTCGCCTCGCTCGGCGCGATGGGGACGATATCGAGTGTCGACTTGCGTCGGCATCATCCTGACTTGATGGTCAAGACAGCGCGTTCGCGCGATCGCGCACTGATCGATGCCGTCAATCTCGAAGCTTTGGCGCGCGAGGTGCGCGCTGCATTGGCGCTATCGGCCGGCAAGGGAGCGGTGGCCGTCAATGTGATGCGGGCGGTATCGGCCTATGCCGACTATGTGCGATGCGCGTGCGAAAGCGGCGCGCATGCCGTCGTCGTGGGAGCAGGGCTGCCGCTCGACTTGCCCGAGCTGACGGCCGAGCATCCCGAAGTCGCCTTGATTCCGATCTTGTCGGATGCGCGCGGCATCGGCCTCGTCATCAAGAAATGGATGCGCAAGCACCGGCTGCCCGACGCGATCGTCATCGAGAACCCACGCTATGCGGCCGGGCACCTTGGCGCGCCGACGCTCGACGGCGTTGCGAATCCGAGCTTCGCGTTTCCCGAGGTGATCGAGGGAACGCTGGCGTTATTCAAAGACCTCGGCCTCGAACGAGAACAGATTCCACTCATTGTCGCGGGCGGCATTCATACGCACGAGCAGGTGCGCGCACTCGTTTCGCTCGGCGCCACGGCCGTGCAACTGGGCACGCCGTTCGCGGTGACCGAAGAGGGCGATGCGCATCCGAACTTCAAACAGGCGCTCGTCGATGCGACGCCCGAGGACGTCGTCACGTTCATGAGCGTGGCGGGTTTGCCGGCGCGTGCCGTGCGCACGCCGTGGCTCGCCGAATACTTGGAGAAGGAGGCGAAGCTGCAGCGCGTGGCGAAAGCGCGTCGATGCACAGTGGGATTCGATTGTCTGCAGCAGTGCGGCTTGCGCGACGGCATCGCGAAACATGGGCAGTTCTGCATCGACCAGCGGCTTGCCTACGCGCTTGCCGGCGATGTCAAACGCGGGCTCTTCTTCCGAGGCTCCGAGCCGCTGCCGTTCGGCAATCGCATCCGTCCGTCCCGCGAGCTGATCGACTATCTGCTGACGGGCGCGATGCCTATGATCGAATCGGTTTCGACGACCGATGAGGCTTCGGCGCAATTTCATGAGGCGGCGTAATTGCCGGCGGCGATGTGAGCGGTATCTCTATGACGAACGAGCGATCCCAACAGATGGAGCTGGTGTGTCCGGCCGGCAGTTTGCCCGCGCTGAAAGCCGCGATCGATAACGGCGCCGATTGCGTCTACCTCGGGTTCCGCGATGCGACGAATGCAAGAAACTTCGCAGGCCTAAATTTCGACGAAGCCGCAATCGCGAGCGGCATCGACTATGCCCATGCGTGCGGACGCAAGGTCTTTCTCGCGCTCAATACCTACCCGCAGGCGAGCGCGTGGCCCATATGGCGCGCGGCCGTCGATCGCGCGGCGGCGGCAGGCATCGACGCGGTCATCATGGCCGATCCGGGGCTCATGCGCTACGCACGCGAACGCCATCCCGGCTTGCGTTTGCATCTCTCGGTGCAGGGTTCCGCGACGAATTACGAAGCGATCAACTTCTATCAAGCGCACTTCGGCATCTCGCGTGCCGTGCTGCCGCGCGTGCTGTCGTTGACGCAAGTCGAGCACGTGACCGAGAACACGACGGTGGAACTCGAGGTGTTCGGCTTCGGCAGCTTGTGCGTGATGGTGGAAGGGCGCTGCGCGTTGTCGTCGTATGTGACGGGCGAATCGCCGAATACGCACGGCGTGTGTTCTCCGGCCAAACACGTGCGCTGGCAGAGGACGCCACAGGGCCTCGAATCGCGCTTGAACGGCGTACTCATCGACCGCTACGCCGACGACGAGAACGCCGGCTATCCGACCTTGTGCAAAGGCCGTTTCGAGGTGGGCGACGAGCACTACTACGCGATCGAGGAGCCGACGAGCTTGAACACGCTCGAGTTGCTGCCGCGCCTCATGGGGATGGGCATACGCGCGATCAAGATCGAAGGGCGGCAACGCAGCCCGGCCTACGTGGCGCAGGTGACGCGCGTTTGGCGCGAGGCCATCGATCAATGCCGCGCGAATGCCCAGCGTTACAGCGTCAGGCCGGGCTGGATGAGCGAACTCGACAACGTTGCCGAAGGCCAGCAGCACACGCTTGGCGCTTACCATCGCCCTTGGAAATAACATGGCGCGGCTGCTGCGGCCGCCCGTCGGAGCCCCTCAGTGAAAATTGCATTAGGTCCGATTCATTACTACTGGTCGCGTATTGCGACGCTGCAGTTCTACGAAGCGATGAGCGCGACGAGCATCGACGTCGTCTATCTCGGCGAGACCGTGTGCGCACGCCGACACGAGTTGCGGCCGGCTGACTGGATCGAAATCGCGGACATGCTCGCGCAAGCCGGCAAGGAGGTGGTGCTGTCGACCCAGATCCTGCTCGAATCCGGTAAGGACGTGACGACGATGAAGGCGGTCGCGAGCAACGGACGCTATCTCGTCGAGGCGAACGACATGGGGGCTGTTCATTGCATGGAAGGCGGCGCATTCGTTGCCGGCCCTTGGCTCAATGTCTACAACGAGCCGACGTTGAACGTCTTGGCGGGGCTCGGCGCGAGGCGGTGGGTCATGCCGCTCGAAATGAGTGCCGATGCGCTGGCGCGCATGCAAGCTGAGCGGCCCGCTGGTTTGGAGACCGAAGTCTTTGCCTATGGCCGTTTGCCGCTTGCGTTTTCGGCGCGCTGCTTCACGGCGCGTAATCGAAATCTGCCGCGTGAGCACTGCCAATACGTATGCCTCGATCATCCGGACGGACTCACGCTGCGCACGCGCGAGGGGAAGCCGTTTCTCGTGCTCAACGGCATTTCGATTCAATCGGCGCGCGTCTATAACCTCGTCGATTCGATCGACACGTTGAAGCATCTCGGCGTCGACGTACTGCGCCTGAGCCCGCAATCGCAAGGCATGAGCGAGATCGTCGAACGCTTTCGGGAGGTGATCGACGATCGAGCGACGGGTGCGCAAGCGCTGGAATGTATGGGCCACTTGATGCCGGAGTCGCGCTGCGACGGCTATTGGTACGGTATGCCGGGCTTGGCGCAGCAGGGGGCGGACATGGCGCGAACGTTAAGGAGTACCGAATGAGTCAAGCTGACTATCGTGTGCCATCGGTGATTCGAGGCGTGCTCTCCAAGTTGCCCGCGTATCCGGGCTCGATTTTGTTTGTGAGTGGATTGAACGTCGTCGTCATGCCGCATCTGCCTGCCGATACGTTGACGCAACTAGAAGGCTGCACGCTGCGTATCGACGTGCGCGATGCCGGCATCGCGTTCGATTTCATCTATCGCGATGGGGCTTTTCGTGCCGCTCGGCATGAAGGGGACGTTGCGCTGACGATCGGCGCGAGCGCCTACGACTTCGTGCAGCTCGCGCGCCGCACGCAAGACCCGGACACGCTGTTTTTCAGCCGACGTTTGACGATGGAAGGCGATACGGAACTTGGGCTACTCGTGAAGAATTCGCTCGATGCGATCGATCTGTCGACGCTTTTCGTTGATCGCTTTGGACCTGTGCCTGCGTTTCGACGTAAGCATCGGTCGCCGCATTAGGGGATTCGTGGGCTTGTTTGCAAGCGTGCGGGCTGGGCCGTTTGTTCGGATAAAGAGGAAGGAGGTACGTTGATGAACAACGAACGTCGTGTGTTGCCGCTCGTCTATTCGTGTTCGGGGTGTTCGAGCGCGGCGCAGATGGCTAACCACGTGGCGGTGCAGCTCGACCGGCGCGGCGCAGCCGAGATGTCGTGCATCGCTGGCGTTGGTGGTGATGTGCCGGCTCTATTGAAGCTCGCGCACTCGGGGCGGCCGATCATCGCGATCGACGGATGCCCGCTCGCCTGCGTGAAGCATTCGCTCGCGCGGCATGAGATCGTTGCCGACGAATACGTTCAGTTGGCGGAGCATGGGGTGAGGAAGCGCTTTCATGCGGACTTCGATTTGGAACAGGCCGAGCGGGTGGTGAGGGAGGTTCAGGAGGTGGTGGAACGTCTCAATGAGCGGGAGCGCATCTCGTTGTGAGCGACGTGATGTATCTGCGAAGCGATGGGAATATGCTTAGTCGCTCGCCGAACAGTAGGTGCGTGATTTCCGCCAGGTGATCATCTTATTGCGGCATCGACCTCGTTTTGAGACCGACAGACTATTGGCGGCGATAAGTCGGGATCAGTGTCGGCAGCTACCTGTTTGGAAAGCGGACCCCCGGCTTCCTCCGATACGAGGGCTTCCAATTTGCTGACGCCCTTTCTGTTTTCCCGCGGGTGCACATCGACAAAAACGACTCACCGCCGCCGCACCTCGAAAGCCGAAAACAGATCCCGCATCCGACCGAGTGTCCGCTCGCTCGGATACCCTATGGTCTCCACGGCATTCAACGCCTCATCGCCCGACCCCTGCTTCCGAAAAATTTGCAGCACGTACTTCTCGACCCCCATCCGCGAAAGCATGCGGGCGAGCTGTAACAGCTCGATTTCCGACAGCAAGCTCGGATGCGCCGTCGTCCGACACTCGTAATCGACGCCGCTCGCCAGCAGCGTTTCAAGGCTGCGCCGAGCCGGTTCACCGCTATTGCGCACGCGCGTCACGCGCTCGTAATTCTCGAACGACGCTTTGACATCGAATCCCACCCAATCGAGCAGCGGCAACACACGCTCGAATCGGCGCACGTGCATGCCCGCACTGTGCAGTCCAATCTTGAAACCGAGCGCACGCACATCGCCAATCGCATGCGCGAGCGCCGGATCCGAAGTCGGCTCGCCGCCACTGAAAACGACCCCATCGATGAGCCCGACGCGACGCCCCAAAAAATGCATGACGTCGGGCCAACGTACGCGACCCACTCGCGTGCGTGGTTGCAAATGCGTGTTGTGGCAATAGCCGCACCGCCACGGACAACCTTGCACGAACACGACAGCCGCAAGCATGCCGGGATAATCCGTAGCCGAAAACGGCGTCACCCCGCCGACCTTGAGCTGTCTCGGTGAGGTGGCGCCGTCCAGCGCTTGCGCGATCGCCGCGTCAACCAGCAAGCGACGCCTCTTCCGTAAAGTACGTGCGCTCGTAGAACTCGCCCTTCTTGCCCGTGTTGAACGAAGAAACCGGCCGGTGATAGCCCATCACGCGCGTCCAGATCTCGCACGGCTGCCGCTCCTCGGCGCGCAACTCCAATGCGGTATCGGCAGTAGGGATCATCTCGTTCATCGTTAGGACTCCAAAGTTTCAGGTTGATCAAGTTTGCGTCGAAGCAGCGCCTCGTCGCATTTGGGACAAAACTCGTGCCTCCCGGGCAGATACCCGTGCTTGGGGCAAATCGAAAACGTCGGCGTGACGGTGACGTATGGCAGCGAGAAGCGGCTCAACGTTCGCTTGAGCAGTTCGCGGCAAGCCTCGGCCGACGAGATCGGCTCCGTCATATAGAGGTGCAGGACAGTGCCGCCCGTGTACTTGCGCTGCAGATCGTCCTGATGCTCGAGGGCTTCGAACGGGTCTTCGGTGAAGCCGACCGGCAACTGCGACGAGTTCGTGTAATACGGCATCTCGGGTGTGCCGGCTTGCAGGATGTCGGGATAGCGCTTGCAGTCTTCCTTCGCGAAGCGATAGGTCGTGCCTTCGGCCGGCGTGGCTTCGAGGTTGTACATATGCCCCGTCTCCTCCTGAAACGCGAGCATCTTCGCGCGCACGCGATCGAGCAGACGAATCGCCAACGCATGACCCCATTGCGTCGTCATATCGTGCTCGTCGCGCGTGAAGTTGCGAATCATCTCGTTGATGCCGTTTACGCCGAGCGTCGAGAAGTGATTGCGCAACGTACCGAGATAGCGCTTCGTGTAAGGGAACAAGCCATTGTCGATGTGCTTCTGGATGACGCGACGCTTGATTTCCAGGCTGTCCTTACCGAGTTCGAGTAGCGCGTCGACACGCGCCATCAGCGCCGCTTCGTCGCCCGCATGCAGATAGCCCAAGCGCGCGCAGTTCAACGTGACGACGCCGATCGAGCCCGTCTGCTCGGCCGAGCCGAACAGCCCATTGCCGCGCTTGAGCAACTCGCGCAGATCGAGCTGCAGCCGACAGCACATCGAGCGAATCATGTTCGGCTTGAGCTCGGAGTTGATGAAGTTCTGAAAGTAGGGCAAACCGTAGCGGGCCGTCATTTCGAACAGACGTGTTGCATTGGGGCTATCCCAATCGAAATCGGCCGTGATGTTGTAGGTTGGAATCGGGAACGTAAAGACGCGGCCTTTCGCATCGCCGGCCTGCATCACTTCGATATAGGCCTGATTGATCATGTCCATCTCGGCTTGCAGGTCGCCATAGCGGAAGTCCATCTCTTGGCCGCCGATCATCGGCACCTGCTCGCGCAGATCCTCGGGGCAGACCCAATCGAACGTCAAATTCGTGAATGGCGTTTGCGTGCCCCAACGCGAAGGCACGTTCAGGTTGTAGATCAATTCCTGAACGTACTGGCGCACTTCGTCGTAGCGCAACTGGTCCTTGCGCACGAACGGCGCCATGTAGGTATCGAACGAGCTGAATGCCTGCGCGCCGGCCCACTCGTTTTGCAGCGTCCCGAGGAAATTGACGATCTGTCCGACCGCACTCGACATGTGCTTGGGCGGGCTTGCTTCGACTTTGCCGGGTACGCCGTTGAGCCCTTCGGTCAGCAACGTGCGCAGCGACCATCCGGCGCAGTAGCCCGAGAGCATGTCGAGGTCGTGGATGTGCAGGTCGGCGTTACGGTGCGCTTCGCCGATCGCGGGCGGATAGACATGGCTTAGCCAGTAGTTGGCGACGAGCTTGCCCGAGATGTTGAGGATCAACCCGCCGAGCGAATAGCCCTGGTTCGCATTTGCGTTGACGCGCCAATCGCGGCGGTCGAGGTATTCGTCGATGGCCGAGGCGACTTCGACGTGGGGGGCGGTATGAGCAGAAGCCGGCGCGGGACGGCCGGCATGGCGTAGAGGGGCGGGCGTCGGTCGGCGTTCCATGCGGTTTCTCGGTTGGCACAAGATGTTGCGATATTTGCCATCCTATGCACCACATATAGTGTGGTCAACGTCGCCGGCCGACGATATTGCGTCTGCTTGATGTGGATTAAGTTTGGGGATTCGTATTCGGCAGTTGATTTGTCGTTGTGCGGCGTAGCGAAAGTGATGGGGTGCAAGTGGCACAAGAGGTGTCGCCGAACGGCCATAAAGGGACGGTCGACGAAGCAACATAGATCGTCGACAATGTGCCCTGGTTCTATGCCCAAGCCTCCGGACGCCCATGATCCACAACTACGATCTTTCGGTTATCTTGCCTCGTCTCAGCGGCCCTCTTCGCGAGATACTCGACTCCGAGCTTTGCATCGGTAACGCTATGGTCGAAATCAGCAGTGGTTGGCCAATGCCAAACGTGAATGTATGGCTGAAGGAGCCGCTGGGACGGAAATACGCGGCTGATTACCCGGACCTCGAATACACCTATCTCGGCGACGCGCGACAGTGGCTGGAACAATACGTAGACACCAAGACCGGGGCTATGGTCGCAGCCAAGTGTTGACAATAGGCAGCCCTCAAATGAGTGGCACGCCCGCCGAGTCAGTCGTCTCGATAGTCGACAATCGGCGCGGCGGCAACAATTGACTAGTTGGCGATTTTGAAGCATATGATACAAAAATTTACTATTTCTCGACGAGCAGGGGTAATTGTGGCTTCGCTACTCCTCGCTTTTCTCTACGGGCCCGTAAACGCCTCCGCACAGACCAACACAGCTACCGACGCTTTGATCGATAGAGTTGTTGCGTTGACCGAGCATGGAGATCCAGCCGCCATGGAAAAGACAACAGCTGGATATCAGATTGATGCATCAAGGAAGTTCAATCCAGGGATTCCGGAAGACACATGGGGATCTATCCGTGCTGATGTCAATGACATTATTTCAAACAAAATAAAGCCCAGGTACGGCGAGCAAGCTCTTCTAACAAGACACTTCGTTGAAAGCGCGAAATTCTCGGATGATGAACTCAGGCATCTAATAACGATAATGCAAGATCCTGTCATGCAAAGATGGGGCATTGCGATGCGCGACAGTAGCACTACGGCGTATATGGCAAAGCTATCGCAACAGGTGAATAGTCAGATGTGGATGGTGGTCTCCATTGTCCTCCGACGACATGGGTTGCAGACAACCGACACATCGACAACGGCTAAGCAGAGTCATTGAGCACGTACACCACTTCCGTCGATTCCGGAAAGCGACTTATGAACGTGACGGTCGCATCTGCTCGGCCAGGCGGCCAGCTAAGCCTGCGATTGTCCGTTAACGGAAGCGCCAATTGTCCGCTCCGGGTCGAAATGCGTCCGCCGTGAGGCGGACAGTTGGCGCGCCCGACTTTGGCGATGCAGCAGAGAATGCCAGTATCAACCGCAAAAGACGGATACCTTAAGGTTCGGCGGCCGCCGGGCCGATTCTCGTCGCTTGTCGCGATTCAGCCGCTGCAGCCGCACCCGCCGTTTCCGCCTCCGCCGCAGCTTTCAGTCGCGGCGTGCGCGGTGCTCGCTCCGTGATCGGTGGTGAGCCAAATGCCGAAGTCGATGACCACGCGTTCGGGATTGCGCTCGACATACCGAATTCGAACTTGATCACCATAGCGTTGCTGGATTTGATTCAACAGCGGAAGCGGATCGTGGTCGTTCACGAAGCGCATGGTTTCGCCATGGTCGAGCGTCTCGAGTGCGGCGAAGATGGCCGCATGACGAAAGCGCTTGGCAATGCCGCGAGCGTCGAGGAGGTAAGTCGTGTCGGGGTTGTTGAGGGTCATGTCGGACTCCTTTCGTGGAAGGGCAGTGCGGTGTCGATCTGGGTCGACCCGCCGGTTATCGGAAAATCGATTCGGTGGTGGTTCGAGATTGGTTCGGACTACTAATAATCGACGTCACCTCCTGGTCGAATTGTCGCGAGACTCGCCGCGTGCGGACCATGCCGCGCTTGCCATGACGAAGGCGAACAGTGCGAGCGCAGCAGCATTGCCGATCGCGCCGCCACGACGCAGGGAGAAGGCTTGAGCGAGCGAGCCGCTCACTCGCACCGCGAGCGCGGCATGCAAGGCCAGGAGCGGCAGATAGAAGACCGGGTGATAACGCACGCGCACCCGTGCGACCGCGGGCAAAACGATCGGCGCATGACCGAGCGCCATCGACATGACGAAGCCGAGTGTCAGCGCGTGGAGTGCCGCGTCATGCCAGGGGTGCGGGGCTTGCCACGCGCCGAAGAGCCCAAGTGCTCCGCTGATGGCGAGCCATCCGTAACCGGAAAGCAGACATACGGCGATGAAACGCGCGAGCCCACGCTGGCGCACGGTCGAACGCGCGATGTCGTATCGTGCGAGCCACGCGGCCAGTGCAACAAGACATGCCGAGAAGATGCGCATCGCGAGATCGGGCGCGCGCTGCACGCCGAAGACGGCTGCGAGCATGAGGACGATGACGGCTACGAAGCACACTCGTGCATGGCGAGGCGTGGGACGCATTCTCGTGAGTTCGAGCCGTTCCGCCGCGATCGTCAACACGAGAAAGGCGACCCAGCTCGGGACGGCCGCGAGCGCTGAGCCGGTGACGAGCCACGACACGTTGCCGAACCACCATCCCAACACGCCTAGTGCAAGCACGGAAAGATGTAGGGCAGCGTGCCGGCGCAGCAGGCCGAGTATGCTGGCCAGTGCGAGCGTCGCCGCGCCCACCAGCAGCACTTGCGCTGCAATGGGCGGTGCTCCCACCAATAAGACGGCGCACGCTAGTGCGGCTGCCACGGGCGCGCAGAGATGACGCCCGCCGCCGAGCGCGACGGCACGCTCCAAGCTCACGACTGCTCCGAAAAAGACCGGCAGCACGAGCACGCCATGCCAAGCCGCCATCGACAGCGCGTGGCGAGGAACGGATACGCCGAAACGAGCGAGACCTGCGAGCACGCCGCACGCGAATGCGGCGACGATACAGCCCGCGAGTGCTAGCCGCGCTGCTGAGCGAAGCGGATCACGCGAGCGTAGCGAAGGCGGGCTTTCGCCTTCGCTACGCGAAAACGACGCAATGCGCGAGACGCGATTCAATCGTCGCTCCACCCGAGCGCATCGCGCGCCGCGTCGCTCATCATGGCTGGCTCCCACGGCGGTTCCCAAACGAGGTCGATGTCGACGCTCGTCCCGATGGCGAGCGAAGCGTCGATGACTGCCTGCACATCGTCGAGAATCGACTGCCCCATCGGACAGGCTGGCGAGGTCATGGTCAGCGCGATACGCCAGCCTTCGGTTTTCGATTCGATGTCGTACACGAGACCGAGATCGACGATGTTGATGCCGATCTCTGGATCGATGACGCGTTGCAGGGCGGCGCGTATGTCCTCTCGCGTCGCCGGCGAGTCGGAAGCGATCGATAAGGAGTCCATAGCAATTCTCCGTGGCGATGCTGTGGGATGCGACGGCCTGCTACGAGCGCAGGGCCGTCGCATGGCATCAAGCGAGTGCGTTCGTCATGTCAGACGCGTGGCGCTGCGATCCGAGCGGCGCTCCGCTGCGCTGGGGATTCGACGGGCGCATGTGCGGGGCGCGCGGGCTCGACGCGGCGCAACAGCCGCAACGCGAACCAGCCCAGATAGAGCACGCCGCCCGCAAATACGAGATCCCCTGGCACGCGAACCCACACGAGCGCTTGCATGATCGGCGCATGCACGATCTCGGGCGAGCGCGCATACCACAGCCCCTTGCTGACGCTGGCCCAGGCTTCGTAGATGCCCGACGGCAGGATCGAGAAGAAGACCATCATGAACAAGCCGATGTTGAGCATCCAGAACGCGGGCTTGAGCAGATCGTCGTCCCAGGCTTCACGTGGGGAAAGGCCGCGCAGGCAGAACAGCATGAGCCCGATGCCGAGCATGCCGTACACGCCGAAGAGCGCGGCGTGGCCGTGCGCGGGCGTCATGTTGAGCCCTTGCACGTAGTAGAGCGAGATCGGCGGATTGATCGAGAAGCCGAGCAGGCCGGCACCGACGGTATTCCACACGCCGACGGCGACGAAACAGAGAATTGCCCATTTGTACGTTTGAACCCACGGGGCGGCCTTCGTCTTGCGATAGGTTTGCCAGCCTTCGAGCCCGATCAGCGCGAGCGGCACGACTTCGAAGGCCGAGAACACGGCGCCTACCGCAATCACGGCCGTCGATGCGCCCGTGAAGTAAAGATGGTGCAGCGTGCCGAGAATGCCGCCGAATAGGAACACGATCGTTTCGAGCACGATGGCGCGGTTTGCCGTTTCGATGCGGATCAGGCCGAGGCGCGAGAAGATCAGGGCGATGACGGCGGTGGCGAACACTTCGAAGAAGCCTTCGACCCACAGGTGCACGAGCCACCATCTCCAGTACTCGATCATCGAGTAGTGCGTATTCTGGCCCCACGCGAGCGAGGTCGAATAGAACGCGCCGATGCAGGCGGCGGACAGGAACACCATGCCGATGAGGCCACGCCCGTTCGTTTCGCGATTCTTGAGCGCCGGCATCAGCGCGCGGCCCATCAAGAGCAACCAGAACAGCAGGCCGATGAACAGCAGAATCTGCCAGACGCGGCCCATACTCGTATAGGCGAGGCCTTGATTGCCGATCCAGAAGGCGAAATGCGTGCCGCGATGCTGGAGCGTGCCGAGCCAGCCGCAGACGGTCGAGCCGACCACGATGAACAGCAGCGCATAGAAGAGCACGTTGACGCCGAGCTTTTGCAGCTTGGGCTCGTAGCCGGATAGAAGCGGCGAGATATAGAGCCCGGTGGCGAGCCATGCCGTCGCGATCCAGAGCACGCCGAACTGCGTATGAATCGTCCGGCTCACGACCCACGGCAGCACTTGCGCAAGCGGCAGGCCGAAAAAGCTGTGACCTTCGACGGCATAGTGCGCGGTGATCGCGCCCATCCCGACTTGCACCAGCAGCAGGCCGATGACGACGTAGAAGTACTTCTTCGTCGCCTTCATCGATGGCGTCGGCGTCACGTTGAACAGCGGATCGGCGGCGGGGGCGGCGACATGATGCCCGCCGTCGTCGTGCGAGGCGTGATACCAGATCATGCCGGCGATACCGGCCAGCAGCAGGATGACGCTCACGATCGACCACATGCCGTTGGCGACGGTCGGATTGTTGTCGACGAGCGGCTCGTGCGGCCAGTTGTTCGTATACGTGATGCCCGTTTGGCCGGGACGATCGGTCGTGGCCGACCACGCCGACCAGAAGAAGAACGACGCGAGCGCGGTGCGATCGTCAGCACTCCTAACGGAACCGGCATTCATCGCGTACTGATCGCGCAACGTATCGAGCGAGTGATCGGTGCCGAACAACGCTTCGTAATGCGCGGCCACCTCGCGCGCGGCGGTCGTGCGCTCGTTCGTCATCGTGATGCGGCCCGTCGACGCGTCGTAGCGATTCGCGCGCATTTCGCGCTTGAGGCGGGCGTCGAGCATGCCTTGTTGATCGGGCGTGAGCGCTGCGTAGGGTTTGCTAAATTGCTGCTGCGCCCAGATTTCGCGCAGCCGCGTTGCCTCGCGGTGCAGCCAATCGGCCGACCAGTCCGGTGCCACGTAGCTGCCGTGACCCCATACCGTACCGAGTTGTTGGCCGCCGGCGGCGAGCCATACTTGCTGGCCGCGCTTGATTTGCGCGCCGGTGAACAGCACTTGACCGCTGTCGCTGACGACAGCGCTCGGAATGGGCGGGGCGGCCAGATAGATTTCTTTGCCGAGCCACAGTAAAGCGGCGAACGATAGCAGGCAGACTAGCCCCAGCCATCTCCATAAGCGTTGTGTCGATTGCATATCCTCTCTCCTAGAGGGGTGAAGGGCGCGCCGGTCGTCGAGGTCTACGCGGCAGCCGGCTTACAGCGGCTTAAACATTCATTAAGAATGCATATTAATAGGCATCATAAGTTCGATCATTGACCTATGTAAAGGTGAGAGGATGCGGGAAGAGGCGGTTAGATCATGTTAAACATCGATAAAGTATCGATGTTTAAAGGCATTCGGGCTGCACTTGCGCTATTTGGCCGCAGTGCGTGGGAGGCATGTTGCGTGAGAGCGGACCGACGGGAAGGAGATCCTGGCATTTTTGCAGCCGTGGACACATCTTCGGCTGACGTAAATCAAGCCATCGCCAATAACTTTCCCACCGATACACGCCGATCATCTCTTCGCAAGTCGTCAAGCAACCCCCAGTCCCGCGGCATCGAGACAAACCGCAGCCTGGTACAAACCCTGTGAAGCCAAGCGCCGCGTGCCTCCAAGCGGCCATTCGCCCGTGTCGCTCGTTCACTCGTGCTCGCCCGGCTATTGCCTCGACGCCGCGCCCGCATTAATAATCGCGCTCGCAAGAGGGATAAGCAGGGATAAGCAGGGATAAGCAGGGATAAGCAGGGACACGCGGAGCGGCGCAAAGCGCGCCGTCCGCGGAACCGGCGCGCGCTGGCCGCGCCCGGCATCGAGGAGGCTAGGCATGACAGACAAACATCGAATCTTGGTCTTGGACGATGATCCGCAAGTGCGCGAGTGGTTGCACAAAGTGCTCGAAGAAGCGGGATTCGACGTATCGACGGTCGACACGGCGGCGCGCATGCAGGCTTGCTTAGCGGCAGCGCCGCATGCGCTCGTGATTCTCGACCTGAAGCTGCGCGGCGAAGACGGCTTGACTGTCGCGCGCGAGTTGCGCCGTCGATCGAGCGTGCCGATCATCATGATGAGCGGCCTCGGCGACGAAACCGACCGCGTGCTCGGCCTCGAAACGGCCGCGGACGATTTCGTGACGAAGCCGTTCTCGGGGCGCGAGCTGCTCGCGCGCGTGCGCGCGCAATTGCGGCGCACCACGGAATTGTCGATGCCGCGCATGGCAAACGGGGCATCCGGCGGGCCGCGCTTCGGCTTCGACGGCTGGCTGCTCGACCTCGCCTCGCGCACGCTCACGCACAACGGCGACCCATGTGCGTTGACGCAGGGCGAGTTCGCGCTGCTCTCGGCGATGATCCAGCAGCCCTCGCGCGTTTGGTCGCGAGACCAACTGCTCGAACACACGCGCGGCATCGATATCGACGTCTACGATCGCACGATCGACGTCCTGATTCTGCGGCTGCGACGCAAGATCGAGCCGAATCCCGCGCAGCCGCAGTACATCCGCACGCAGCGCGGCGCCGGGTATCTTTTCAGTGCGCAAGTCGTGAGGCTCTGAGGCAATGCGCCCGCCCCTGGCCCAGCTCGCGCCGCCGAGCGTGCGCGCCAAGCTCGTCGCCACGTTCCTGCTGCTGTTCGCGATCACGTTGGCCGTCGTCATCGTCGGCGTGCTCGGCATGCAGGCGAACCAGCGTGCGCTCGACGAATACGAGGCCAACGTCGTCCCCGAAATCGCGCGCGCGCTCGAATTGTCGGACAAGGTAGCGCAACTCGCGGCGGTCGCACCCAGCACGACGATGACGGCATCGCCCGACCTGCTGCGCGGCGACACCGATTTGTTGCGGGGGCTCCTCGCCGACATTCGGCGGTTGGCGCCGGACCCGCGCGGCAAATCGGGCGCCGATCTCGAGGTGCTCGACGATCTCGATGCGATCGACGAAGACCTGCCGCGCTTGCTCGTGGTGTCGGGCCGCCAGCGTCAGCTTGCCGACGAGCTAGCGAACTTGCGCACCGTCGCGGATCGCATCGGCGACAGCATCGCGCGCCGCAAGCAGATCGTTGCGCAAGGCGCGCCCACGTTGATCGAAGTCTGGGCGCGTACGACCGGCGCGCTGCAAGCGGCCGATGCGGCCGAGCTCGGCAGCGCCGAGAGCGACAACGAAGCACTCTGGCTGCAAGTGCATGCGCGCGGCGAAGACAAGCGGGAGCCCGAGCTCGCCGCCGCGCTGCAACGGCTCGACGGCGGCGCACGCAGCGTCTTCGACGTGCGCCGCGAATTTCTTGCGAGCGAGGCGCAGACCAACTACCTCGTCACGTTGCTGCGTGGACACGCCGATCATCTGAGCGGCAAGTCGGCGCGCTACGTCGAACGCTTGCGGCAAATCGCGCATGAGCGCAGCGAGAAGGTTCGCCGCGTCGCGCTCTCGAGCCAGTCGGGCCTCTTGTTGCTCGCGTTCGCGGGCGTGGCCGTTGCGCTAGCAGGCGTCGCCTACGTCAATCGCATCCTGCGCAAATTGCAGGCGATGACGCGCGTGATGGCGCGGCTCGCGGCGGGCGATGCGTCGGGACAAATCCCGTCGACGCACCGCCCCGATGAAATCGGCGAACTCGCGCGCGCCTTCGAAGTGTTCCGCACGAATCTGCACGAGAACGAGCGGCTGACACAAGGCCTCGAGGCACAGCGCCGCTTGCAGGAGTCGGTGTTCAACACGATGAACGACGGCGTTTCCGTTCACGATGCGCGCGGCTGCCTCATCGCCTGGAATCCGACCTTCGCGACGCTGCTCGGATGTTCGCCCGCCACGCTTTCGAGGGGGATGACGCTGGCGGAACTGCGTCGCGCGATCGCGCCGCCCGCGCGCTGGCGTCAAGTGTCGCGTCAGACGGCGACGCATAGCGCCGACGGTGTGCGCATCGCCGCTTCCGCGGAACTTCACATCAGAGATCGGCGCATCCTCGAGTTTCATTGCCAGCCGTTGCCCGATGGTGGCTGGGTGGCTGTCTGCCGCGATTTGACGAGCCGTCGCGCCGTGGAAGCCGAATTGATGCATGCGCAGAAGATGGACGTGCTCGGCCAACTGACGGGCGGTGTTGCGCACGACTTCAACAACTTTCTCGTCGCCATTCTCGGCAATCTCGAACTGCTGCTGCCGCGGCTAGCCGGTCGTGACGACGAGCATGCGATGGCCGGCCGCGCGAGCCGCGCAGCAGAACGCGCGTCGCGCCTCACGCGCCGCTTGCTGGCTTTTGCGCGTCGCCAGCCACTACAGGCGGAACGGATCGCGGTCGATACCATGCTCGCGGAAATGCTCGACCTCGTCGAATATTCGGCGGGGCTGCGCACGGAGGTTGCGCTCGCGCCGTCCGCGGCGGCGTGCTGGGTCGAGGTCGATCGTGGCCAACTCGAGAACGCGATCTTGAATTTGACGCTGAACAGCGTGGCGGCGATGCCGGACGGCGGCAAGCTCACGCTGTCGGTGCGTCACGGCGAGCCGTTGCCCGCAATGGCGGCACGACGTTCAGTAGTCCTAAGCGTTGCCGATACCGGATGCGGCATCGCGCCGATGTTGCTCGACAAGGTGGTCGAACCGTTCTTCACGACCAAAGCCGCCGGCGAGGGCAGCGGACTCGGGTTGAGCAGTGTCTACGGTTTCGTACGCCAAAGCGGCGGTGACTTGCGCATCCAAAGCGCGGTCGGCGGGGGGACGACGGTCGAGCTATGGCTGCCCGCGAGCGAGGCGCAACCGGCGCGGGCCGAGCGAATCGAGGCCCATGCGCCAGCGAGCGGTGGTCCTCTCCCTATGCGCGCAGGCGCGCGCGTGCTCGTTGTCGAAGACGATCCGGAAGTCCGCGAAACGGCGTTGACTCAGTTCGCCGCGCTCGGTGCGCAGGCGCATGCGGTCGCGAGCGTGACCGATGCACTCGCTTGGCTCGATGCGAACGGCCTCGTGACGCTCGTGCTCTCCGACATCTCGCTCGGCGCGAGCGGCAGCGGCATCGAGCTGGCGGTGCAAGTTACCCAGCGCTGGCCCGCGCAGCGCATCGCCTTGACCTCGGGCCTGCCGCCCGAAGCGCATCAAGGCCATCCCGATTGGCAGCCCGACCTGCCTTTCGTTCCCAAGCCCTTCGATCTCGCCACGCTCGCCGCGCTGCTGCACTGAGCCGCGCGGGCGTCGTGGCCTTCGCGCGATTGCTTCGATTGTTTCGATTGTTAATGGCGCGCCCCAATTCCGCAATCTTCGATTAACGCGGCTCGTGTTTCATACGCATGACGGCGAAGGGGCGCTGCGAACGTTGAGCGCCCGGCAGCCGGCGGCGCGGACCTGTCACCGCGCCGCAGCCCATACCTACACAAACACACCAGGAGACACTCGATGTTCAAGTTGAGGGCAGGCGTGGCAGTCATCGCCTTGATGCTCGCCGCCGGCAGCGCCGGTGCGGCGACCTTGCGGCTCGTTTGCGGCTCGGCCGGCATCGACCAAAGCAGTTGCGAGGCGGCCGCGAAGGCGTGGGCGCAAAAAACCGGCAACCAAGTCGAATTCGTCAGCATGCCGAACAATTCGAGCGAGGCGCTTGCGCTCTACGAGCAATTGCTGAGCAGCGGCTCGGACAAGCTCGACGTCATGCAGATCGACACTGTTTGGCCCGGCATCTTGGCCAATCAACTGGTCGACTTGAAGCCGTATCTGAAAGACAGGATCGCCGACTACTTCCCGAGCGCGATCGCCAACGATACGGTCAACGGCAAACTCGTTGCCGTGCCCTGGTACATCGACACGGGCATGCTCTACTATCGCAAGGACCTGCTCGCGAAGTACCACATGAGAGTGCCGACCACGTGGGAAGAACTCGGCGCCACCGCGCGCAAGATTCAAGACGCGGAACGCGCGGCCGGCAACGAAAAGATGTGGGGTTACGTCTGGCAGGGCCGCGCCTACGAAGGGTTGACCTGCGACGCGCTCGAATGGGTCAGCAGCTACAACGGCGGCAACGTCATCGACGCGCAAGGGCGTGTGACGATCGACAACCCGGCCGCCGCCAAGGCGCTCGAAACTGCCTCGAAGTGGGTCGGCACGATCACGCCGAAAGCGGTTCTGAATTACGGCGAAGAGGAAGCGCGCGGCGTATTCCAGTCCGGCAACGCGGTGTTCATGCGCAATTGGCCGTACGTCTGGTCGATCGCGAACAAGGACGGCAGCCCCGTCAAAGGCGAGATCGGCGTCGCGCCGCTGCCCAAGGGCGGCATCAACGGCCACCCCGCCGCGACGCTCGGCGGATGGCATCTCGCCGTCTCGCGCTACTCGCCCAATCCGAAGCTCGCGGCCGACCTCGTGCTCTATCTGTCGAGCGCCGAAGTCGAGAAGCAGCGCGCCGTCGAAGACTCGTTCAACCCGACAATCCCCGCGCTCTACAAAGACAAGGACGTGCTCAAGGCCAATCCGTTCATGGCCGACATGCTGCCCACCTTCAGCAGCGCCGTCGCCAGGCCGTCGACCGTCGCCGGTACGAAGTACAACCAGGTCAGCAATCAGTTTTGGAATGCGGCGCACGACGTGCTGTCCGGAACGGCTAGCGCATCGGACGCACTGACGCGGCTGGCGGCCTCGCTGCAGCGAATCGCGCCGAGCGGCAACTGGCATTGAGCTGCGGTTCGCAGGCGGACCGAGCGGGCGAGAAGCGGCGACTCGCGGCGTCATAGCGAGCCGCCGCGCGGAGCAGCGGAAAAGCGGAAACAGCGGAGACAGTCGACGTGAGAAGCAACACCCTAACGATTAGGACTCCTACCTATTCGGAGAACGAAGCGGTAGCGAACCCACGTGGTTCCGCGCTGGCGCGTGCACGGCGCCGTCAAGCGTGGCTGATGATGCTGCCGGCCATCGTCGCGCTCGCGGCGATCGCGGGGTGGCCGCTCGTTCGCACCGCCTGGTTCAGCTTGACCGACGCGCAGCTCTCCGACCTTTCGCATTGGCATTTCGTAGGCCTCGCGAACTATATCGGGCCGGCCGGCGTCTTGCGCGATCCCGAATGGTGGAATGCCGTCGCGAACACCGTCGCGTTCGCGCTCGTCTCGGTTGCGTTGGAGACGGCGGCGGGCTTGGTCGTCGCGCTGCTGCTCGATGCGCCGTCGCGCCTGCGAACGCTGTTGCGCGCCGCCGTGCTCGTGCCGTGGGCGATTCCGACCGTCGTCTCGGCGAAAATCTGGAGCTGGATGCTCAACGACCAATTCGGTGTCGTCAACGCGATGCTGCAATCGTTGGGCCTCATCCACACGCCGCTCGCATTCACGGCCGATGCTCGGCTCGTGTTTCCGACGATCGTGCTCGTCGACGTCTGGAAGACGACGCCGTTCATGGCCCTCCTGATGCTGGCGGCCTTGCAGACGGTACCGCGCGATTGCTACGAAGCGGCGCATATCGACGGCGTGCCGCGCACCCGCGTGTTCCGCTGCGTCACGCTGCCGCTTATCTGGCCCGGCGTGCTCGTCGCGATGATCTTCCGCACGCTGGACGCGTTGCGCGTCTTCGATCTGATCTACGTGATGACGTCGAACAGCAGCGCGACCAAGAGTATGTCCATCTACGTGCGCGAACAACTGATCGATTTTCAGCAAGTGGGCTTTGGTTCCGCCGCCGCCGTGCTGCTATTCCTGTCGATCGTGCTGTTCACGGTCGGCTACATGGTCTTGAACCGCAACCGCATGCAAGGTGTGTGAATGAGAAAGCATCCGCTCGAGAGGGCCTCGTATGCGATGTTGTCGGCCATCGTGCTCGTGGTCGCATTGTTCCCGTTCGTCTATATGGTCGCCACGTCGCTCAAGCAAGGCGATGCGCTCTACGATACGTCGCTGATCGCACTCCATCCGTCGCTGGAAAACTATCGGCAGCTTTTTCGCGACCAGCCGTTCGGCACCTACTTGCTCAATTCCGCGTTCGTCGCGGGGGCGACCGTGGCGTTGTCGATCGCTGTCTCCGTACCCGCGGCCTATGCGCTGGGGCGCGTCTCGTTCAAGGGCCGTGGCGTGCTGCTGATGTGCATCCTCGGCGTATCGATGTTTCCGCAAGTGGCGATCCTGTCGGGATTATTCGAACTCGTTCGTACGCTGGGGCTGTACGACCACCTATCGGCGCTCGCGCTGTCGGATCTCGTGTTCACGCTGCCGTTCACGATTTGGGTGCTCGTCACGTTCATGCGAGAACTACCGCGCGAACTCGAGGAAGCGGCGCTCGTCGATGGCGTCGGCGTGATGACGATGATCTTTCGCGTGTTCATGCCGTTGCTGCGGCCCGCGCTCGCCGCCACGGCGTTGCTCGCATTCGTTGCCGCGTGGAACGAGTTCCTGTTTGCGCTCACGTTCACGATCTCGTCGAACGAACGCACAGTGCCCGTCGCGATCACGATGGTCGGCGGCGCCAGCAGCTTCGAATTGCCGTGGGGCACCATCATGGCCGCCTCCGTCATCGTGACCGTGCCGCTCGTTGCACTCGTGCTCGTGTTTCAACGACACATCGTCTCCGGCCTGACGGCCGGTGCGATCAAGGGATGAACCCGCGCGCCTCGACGCCGGAATCGCATGCTGGAGAAAAGAAATGAGTCGTATCGAACTGACTGCCTTGCATAAGAACTTCGGCGCGACGCCCGTACTCGCCGACGTCGACCTCGAGATCGGGCCTGGTGAATTCTGCGTATTCATCGGGCCGTCGGGCTGCGGAAAATCGACGCTGCTGCGGCTCGTGGCCGGCCTCGAGGAGCCGAGCGGCGGCAAGATCGTGATCGACGGCAAGCGCGTCAACGACGTCGCGCCGGCCAAGCGCGACATCGCGATGGTGTTTCAAAGCTACGCGCTATATCCGCATATGACCGTCTACGAGAACATGGCCTTCGGCTTGCGTCATCTGCGCTTGCCCAAAGGCGAGGTGGATCGGCGCGTGCAAGTCGCATCGGCATCGCTGCGTTTGACCGAACTGCTCGAGCGCAAGCCGGCTGCGCTCTCGGGCGGACAACGTCAACGCGTCGCGATCGGCCGAGCGATCGTGCGCAAGCCGAAAGTGTTCTTGTTCGACGAACCGCTTTCGAATCTCGATGCCTCGCTGCGCGTGAAGACACGGGTGGAAATCGCGCGCCTGCACCGCGAACTGGGTCAAGTCAGCATGATCTACGTGACGCACGATCAAATCGAAGCGATGACGCTCGCCGACAAAATCGTACTGCTACGCCCGCTCGAAGGCCGCACCGGCGTGGCGAGCATCGCACAGGTCGGCTCGCCGCTCGAGCTCTACCATCGGCCGGCCAATCTGTTCGTGGCCGGCTTCATCGGTTCGCCCTCCATGAACTTCATCGGCGCGACCGTGGCGGCGACCGCCGCCGCGGAGGTGCGCGCGCTCGCGAATGACGTGCCGCTACGTGCCGCCGTCTCCAGCGAGGGTTTGTTGCCCGGTGCGCCGGTCACGCTCGGGATTCGGCCCGAGCATGTCCGTATCGGCGCCGGCGCGCAGACGGGGCAAGTGACGCACGTCGAACGGATGGGAGAGCACACCTATGTCTACCTCGACACGACGCTCTGCAAGCAACCGATCGTCGCGAAGACCGTGCCTACCGCCATCGGAATCGGCGAACGACTGCGCTTCGACTTGCCGCCGGAGGCATTGCATCTATTTCATGCGGACGGACGCGCGGCGAAGCGGCTTGCGCTCGAACCGGACGAGCGTGTGCTCGCCACGGCCTGAGCGGCGGGCGCGGAGACACGAAGCACAACGGTACTGACTTCTCGCGGCCCTAGGCGCATGGCCGCCAATGAATCGAGCGCCTCCATTTTATGAAAAAGGTTAGGAATGCTAAATAAAAAGCTATCGGTCATCGTGTGGAACGAATTCGAACACGAGCGCGAAAATCCCGGTGTTAAAGCCATCTACCCGCACGGCCTGCACGCGGTTATTGCGAGCGCCTTGGCCGAAACGCCGGCTATGACGCCGGGCGCGTTGCCGCTCGAGATCGGCACCGCCACGCTCGATCAGCCGGAGCACGGGCTGACCGAAGCGCGCTTGGCCTCGTGCGATGTGCTGATCTGGTGGGGCCATAAGGCCCATCAGAAGGTCTCCGACGAGATCGTCGAGCGCGTGCAACGTCGCGTACTCGAAGGGATGGGACTCATCGTCTTGCACTCGGGCCATTACTCGAAGATCTTTCGCCGCCTGCTCGGCACGCACTGCTCGCTCAAATGGCGCGAGGCCGCGGAGAAGGAGCGGCTTTGGGTGGTCGAACCATCGCACCCGGTCGCCGCGGGGCTCGGCGAGTACTTCGAGCTGCAGCACGAAGAGATGTACGGTGAGCGCTTCGATATCCCGCAGCCCGACACCACGGTGTTCATCTCCTGGTTCGAAGGTGGCGAGGTGTTCCGCTCCGGGTGCTGCTGGGAGCGCGGCCATGGCCGCATCTTCTACTTCCGCCCGGGCCACGAAGCGTATCCGACCTACCACGACGGCAACGTGCAGCGCGTGATCGCGAACGCCGTGCAATGGGCGGCCCCGCGCGTGAACATCGCCGACCGCTGCCCGAACTCGCCGCCGCTCGAAAAGCTGAGCGAGCGCAGCACGAACTTCGTCAGCGTCGGCATCGAGCAACACAACGGAGAAAATCGATGAACGACGATTACAAGGTCGAACTCGCCCAGCTCGACGCGGTGATCCGGGGCCGCCGCCTGCGGGTCGGCGTGATCGGACTAGGAATCGGGCGCAAGCATATCGAGGGGTGGCGCGAACATCCCGACGTCGACGTGGTGGCGATCGCCGATCCCGATACGAAACGGCTCGCCGAGCGCGGCGATGCGTTCGGTATCGCGGCGCGCTACACGAGTGCGGAGGCGATGCTGGCTGCCGAAAAGCTCGACGTCGTCAGCGTCTGCACGCCGAACAAGTTTCACCGCGAATTGACGATCGCCGCGTTCGAGGCAGGCGCTCACGTGCTGTGCGAAAAGCCGATGGCGATGAATGCCGAGGAAGCGCGCGAGATGCTGCGCGCCGCCGATCGCGCGGGCAGGCGCTTGATGATCAATTTTTCTTATCGCTTCAGCGCGCAATCGCGCGCGTTGAAAGCGCAGGTCGACGCGGGCTTGTTCGGTGAGTTCTACTTCGGCCGCACGGTATGGCACCGCCGCCGCGGCTTGCCGGGCTTCGGCGGATGGTTCGGCACGAAAGCGCTCGCGGGCGGTGGGCCGCTCATCGATCTCGGCGTGCATCGCCTCGATCTGGCGCTGTGGCTGATGGGCTATCCGAAGCCCGTCTGGGTACTTGGGAGTACTTACGATCCGATCGGCCGCGAGCTGGCTGCCCGTACGGGCAAGACCTTCGACGTCGAAGACCTGGCCGCGACGCTGATCCGCTTCGACAACGGCGCGACCCTCGTGCTCGAAGCATCGTGGGCGACGAATATTCAGGAGGCCGAACTGATGGAAACGCGCCTGTTGGGAACGCGCGCCGGATTGCTTCAAAAAAATCTGAACGAAGGCTACACGTTCGACGCGCAGGTATTCATGGAGCAGAACGGCGCGCAGTTCGATATGCGCGTGAGTCCGGCGAGCACGGCGCATTCGGCGATGTACGACTACGCCGAAGCGATTCTCACCGAGCGGCCGCACCCGGCGACGGGCGAGGAGGGGCTCATCGTGATGGAGATTCTCGATGCGATCTACGCGAGCGCGGCGGCGGGAGCGCCCATTCGTCTAGACGATGCGAAGAAGACGACGATGCCGGTGGCCGACCTCGATCTGGCGACCTGAGCCACGCGCTGTGTGGGCCGGCACGCCATGCGCCGGCCCATCGTTGCGCTCGATGACGCAATAAAAACTGCCGCGCACGTACGCGGCGAGATAACGATATTTGGAGACATTCGATGAACGACCGACAAGGCCGCGCGGTGAGCGCGCGCCATCCTGCTGCGTTGCCCTTAACTCGTTTGACCCGCTTGACCTGCTTGATCCGCCCGACCCGCTTGGCGTTCGCGCTGGCGTGCATGACCGCTTCGGCTGCGCTATACGCGGCAACTCCCGATTCGGCGGCAGCGTCGACGAACGCGGTCGACGGCACCGTGCAGCTTGCACAGGCGACGACGACCGTTGCTGCCGACAGCACGGCGGCGGATGCGGGTTCCGGCAACGCCCCCGCGGGCATCGGCAAGGCGACGGGCGTCGTACCGGCCGATACGACCGCAACGAACACCGCGCCTGCCACGCCACCCGCGGCATGGAATCAATTGACGCCTTGGACGCAGTTTCACGGGTACTTGCGCGCGGGCGTGGGAACGAGTGAAGGCCACGACCAAGCGTGCTTCCAACTGGCAGGCGCGCAGAGCAAGTATCGGCTCGGCAACGAATGCCAAATCTATAGCGAACTCGAGATCGACCAAAAACTGTTTCAGTTCTCGAACGGTTTGGTGCTTTCGGCCGTGGGCATGGCGAGTCTCGTGAACGATGTGGGTTATACGCCGACGTTTCATGGCGACCATGGCGCGATTCGCTTGCCGCAGTCATACGTGCAATTGACGAACTTCCCGGGCCTCGACGATATGCGCGTGTGGGCCGGGCGCATCTACTATCGCCGCAACGACGTTCATATCAACGACTTCTTCTATTGGAATCCGAGCGGCCTCGGGGCCGGGATCGAGAACATGCCCATCGGTCACGGGCTGAAACTCAGCTACGCGATGTTCCGCGAAGATTACATCGATCAGCCCAACTACGCGACGCGGCACGACTTGCAACTGTCGGGTGTGCATCCGAACCCGGGCGGCGAATTGCAGTTCGGCTTCTCCTATATTCCTTCGCGAGGGCCGATCTATGACAGCGACGGGCAGGATACGCACAGCGGCTGGTCGGTGACGGTCCAGCACATTCAGACGAACGTGCTCGGCGGTAAGAACAAGCTCGCGTTCCAATACGGACAGGGACCGGGCACAGGGCTCAGCTACACGGGCACGCTCACGAACAACAATCAATTCAAGAGCCTGCGTGTATTGGACGCCTTCGATTGGCAGGCAACGCGCGATTTCAGCGGGCAATTGCTCGGACTGTACGAACGCGACCTCGCGCCGTCCGGCGGATCGCAGACTTGGGTGTCGATGGGGGTGCGGCCGGTCTATGCGTTCACGAAGCACATCAAGCTGCAAGGCGATATCGGCAATGATCGCGTGACGCCCGACAACGGCCCGACGCGAACGCTGCTCAAGGCGAGCGTGGCACTCACGCTGGCAATGGATCGTTCGTTCTGGTCGAGGCCGGAGCTGCGGCTGTTCTACACGTACGCGCACTGGAATAAAGCGGCGCAAGATGCGGCCGCGCCGAGCGATCCGTTATCCACGACGGGGGTGTTCGGAACGTCCCGCACGGGTTCGACGGTGGGCGCACAGGTCGAGTGGTGGTGGTGAGGTGACGCGACGGAGCCCGGTTCGGTTCCCGCGTACCGGGCTTCGCCACGCTTCGCTTGACGCTACATTTCGCGCTGCACGGCCTCACCGCCTGCCGGCCCTGCTCTCGAAATATTGAAAGCACAGAATGCTGGCGGCCAAAACGATTAGCCCGAGCATACCGATGGTCGTGAAGGTTGCCTTGAACCAAAGCCGGTCGCCCGCAAAGCTGATCACGACCGAAAACAGCAGGAACATCGATACGAGCGACACCGACACTTCCTTCAGCGAAGTGACGAGTCCGACTTGATAGAGCAGGCCGCACACGCCGATGAGCGCGAGCAGCCCCCAAGGCGCGGTATTCATCGTTTGCACGACGCCCTGGTCGAAGAACAGGATGTATAGCATCAGCGCGATCGTCGAAATCGTGAAATACATGATGAGCACTGCATCCGAATCCTCCGATCGCGCGATGCGCTTGATTTCATACAGTGCGATTGCGCCGAACAGCGCCGATGCCAACGCAAAGGCGATGCCGACGACGTCGGCGTGTGCGCTCGGATTCGTGATACACGCCACGCCGATCAATGCGCCGACGATGAACAACCCGCGCGCGTCGAGCCGCTCGCGCCCGGAAATCAACGCGATCGCATAGGCGAAGAACGGCAGCGTGTACGACAGGCATAGCGCCGTCGACAGCGGGATGCGAGCGATCGCGGCGAACAAACAAGACACCGATAAGAACCCGAGCGTCGCGCGCAACACATGCTTGTGCGGGCGGATGCTTCTGAACGGATAGCGCTTATAGGCGAGCAGGCACCAGTAGATCAAAGCAGGCACGCCGAAGCGCGCGAGCAACAGCGCCGATTCGGGCACGCCTTGGGCTGCTTTGATGAACATCCCCATGCTGGCGAGACTGAGCGGGCACAGCAGGACGGAAGCGACGATTTCCGGTTTAATTGAACGCGATATCGTGCTCATTGGCCCAGACCTCGAAGATCAACCAAGCCCAAATCGAATTGCCGAGTGCCGTTGTGGGGCGGTTCATATTCTCCTCGATGCATTTGAGCAATACCTCCTTTTTCACGAAGCCGAGCGTTCGACACGACGAATGCAGCGTGTCCATGAGGTAATCGAATATCGCGAAGCCCGGCCGCAGCATTCCGGCGATGGGCAGCAAAAACGGCTGCTTGCGCCGCGTCAGGATCGCTTCGGGCAAGATGCCGCGCGCGCAATCGTAGATGGGCCGCTTGCGCGCTTGCCGATCGACGAGTTGCGCGTCTTCGCAAGCGGACGCATGGCGATAGACCGAAGGCAGACAAAACGGAACGCGTGCCTCGACCGAATGCGTCATGCTCAGCGCATCCACGCGATGCAGTATGTAATACGGCAGCCGATGCTTGGCTTCGAAGTGAAGGATCTTGCGGAACCAACTGTTTCCGGGAAGGCCGCGAATGAAGTCCTTCAATCGCATGGCGTATTGCATGTCGACCGCGCCGGACTCGATCAAGCGCGTGCGCAGACTGCTCGGTATGGCCGCCAGATCGCCGATATAGGCGAGGAGCGCTTCCTCCTGCACGGGCGCGGTGGCGACCTGAACCATCCGATCGTAACCACCGAAGAAATCGTCGGCGCCCTCGCCGACGAGCGCAACGCGAAATCCGGCGCCAGCGATGGCTTCATAGAGCCTGAACGTACTCAGACAGTGCGCGGCCGCGTTGGGCTGGCTCAACGCTCGGCACATCCGCTCGATGAGATCGGGAAAACGCGCGTTCTCGACGATCACTTGGTGGTAATCGATCTGCACGTGTGCGGCTACTCTCTCCGCGTAGGCCGTTTCGTCTTCGCGCCAGTCGCCTTCGTACCAGACATTGAATGCATGGGACATCTTCGGGTCGCGGCTCGCGAGTGCGGAGACGAGACTCGAATCAATGCCACCCGACAAGGTTGAACAAACGGGCACGTCGGCGTCGGTCATCGGTGCCATAGCGCGACGAAGGTCTTCTCCAAATCCCGTGGTGTCGTAGCGCTCCGGCAACGATTGCTCGAGCGACGGCACATAACGCTCGATCGAAATGCGCTCGCTGTCGAAAGTCAGATACGTGGCGGGCTCGAGTAGCTTGATGTTCGGAAAGATCGTTTGCGCACCGAGAAACGACCGGAATGCGCCATAGGTGTCGAAACTCGACGCTGGCACCGTTCTATCCGATACATCGATATCGGGAAGCGCTTCGATTTCCGAGGCGAAACTCAAGCAGCCGGGTGAAGGCTTGTAATAGACGGGCTTGACTGCGACGCTGTCGGTATACAGATAGAGTTTGTCGTTTTCTCGTGTATCGACGATAGCGATGGCGAACATGCCGTCGAGCTCTTCGACGAAGCGTGGGCCGAGACGATCGAACAACGGCAAGATGACGCTTCCATCGGAATCACCCTCATGCCGAGCAATGCCATACGTTTTCGATAACGCTTTATGATTGTAGATCTCGCCGACGAATAGGCAATGTCGGCCGTTAAGCGTATAGGGTTGGCTGCCATTCAATAGGCCGTTGATGGACAGACGGGTATGACCGAGAAAGCCGCTGCGCAAAAATCGAATGTTTTGCTCGTCGGGGCCGCCGGTATTCAGGTATTCAATGCATTCGATGATTTTGTCGCGCTTGTTGCAGCCGAACAGACCAAACATTCTGCACATTGGTGTTTCTCAATAAGAGGCGGTGATTGCATCGGCAATGAAGCGGGGTGCCGATTCTATTGCGATGATCGCGCACTGTCACATGGAATCTTCCGATAATGAACTGACAAGTTTGGCAGGCGAGGTGGGGGGGCGGCCATCACCGTCATCGCCCGTAAGCTCCCTACCAGGAAGGCTATCCGGCATCAGTGGGTGTCGGTCGGCCGTACTGACGCAGTTCCCGCGAGACGAACTTTCGTGCCGGAGTAATCGGAAGTTGTTGCTTGATTCGAGGTGAGATCGGAAATAATTCCAATTTCATTGGATTTGACGAATTTTCTCCTTGCTGATACCTTCCGCGGTCTCAAACAAAAAGGTTCGTTCTACCCGCCTCAGATTAATTGCGATGCATATCTGGTGGCGGTCAACGTGCGCGTTGCACACGCTTTCAGAGAGAATAAGCCGTGAACTATCCGAATCTGCCGCGCGCGTCATTTGGCCCGTTGCCCTCGCAAAAAAATCGGGCGATCCGGCTCAAGTGGAGCGAACAACAGCGCGAACTCGAACAACTGCTGTTGCCGCAGAGAGTCGATATTCGAGAAACGTTGTGTGGTGGCGTCGAGGGTAGCATCTCCTGCGTTTCGACGAGCGTTGGCATCCCGTTGAACAGCTTTATCGGTTTGCCGATCTCCGTTCAACTCGTAACGGATCAAGGCGGTCTACATCCCATCTCGGGCATCATCGTCGATGCGCGAGAGGGAGAGTGCGATGGCTCGTTGGCTGCTTATCAGTTATTCATCCGCGACGCACTGTCTATATTAGAGCGTCGCGTCAATACGCGAATCTTCCGCCACAAGAATGTGCTCGATGTGATCCAGACGCTCGTTTGGGAATGGCGAAGCAAGAGCACGGTGCTTGGCGGTGCGTTCTATCTCGACCTATCGAAGGTCGATGCTTCGAAGCTTCCCGCTCGAGAGCAGACCGTTCAGTTCGATGAGTCCGATGCCGCGTTCATTCGGCGCTTGTGTCGGCGCGAAGGGATCGGGTGGTTCGTGCGTGCGGGCAAGCTAGGACAAAAGGATGCGACGCAAACCGGCGATCCTGCCCATACGCTTGTCCTTTACGACAACGTGATCAAGCTCAAGCAGTCCGCGATCAGCCCGCTCGCCTATCGGCCCGATGCCGCGATCGGCGAACGCGACGCGGTGACGTCGCTGTGCACGGCTCGACAGTTGATGCCGGGATCGATCCGGCGCTTCAGTTGGGATCACAAGCCCGGCAGAATGGATCGCATCCAAGGGCCGACGCGCGTCGATCAAGGTACGGCGGGCAACGATCTCGCCGAACTGCTGATGGATTCGCGCATTGATGTGCCGCATATCGCCGACTCATGGGCCGACTACGATCGACTCGGTTTGGCGCGCGTGATGTCGCACGACGCACGGGCCGCGCGTGTCGACGGTGCCAGCGGTGTTCGCGATCTCGCAATCGGCGAATGGGTCGAAATCACGAGATCCTCAAAGCGGGATCGTTTATCGAACGACGATCAGCGGCTCACGATCACGAGCCTGCATCACCGCGCCGAGAACAACTTGCCGAAGGATTTGAACGAGCGCGCGCAGGCGTTGTTCACGGCGAGCCGCTGGTCGTTCGATTCGCCGCCGGTGTCGGTGGACACGCCGTCGCGTCGGACGGTCTACGGCGATTCGGCGCAAAGCCGATACGAGAACACGTTCAGCGGCGTTCCGCGCGGGATGCCGCTTGCCCCCACGTACGATCCGCATATCGATCTCCCGCGCGTCTATCCGATCGTCGGCGTGGTCGTCACGCCTGACGGCGAAGAAATCTACTGCGACGAGTACGGACGTATCAACGTCCAACTGCAAGGGCTCGATCCCGAGGATCACGAGCACGCCAACGGCATGGGCACGAGCGGCACGCAGAGCGACAGTGCTTGGGTACGCGTCATGACGGGGCTGGCGGGCGACAACTTCGGCGAGAACTGGTTGCCGCGCAAGGGCATGGAAGTTCTGTTGGATTTTCTTGGGGGTGATCCCGACAAGATGTACGTGGCGGGCGTGTTCCATAACGGTCCAAACATGCCGGCGACGTTCAGCAACACGGGCTCGCTGCCGGGCAATCGCTATGTATCGGGGAACAAGACCCGAGAAGTGAAAGGGCAGCGATATAACCAACTGCGTTTTGACGATACGCCATCGGAAATCAGTGCCCAACTCGCCAGCCAGCACCAAGCCAGCGAGGTTAACCTCGGCTACCTGACGCATCCACGAACCAACGGGGTCGGCGAGGCGCGTGGCGAGGGGGCGGAGCTACGCACGGACGCGGCAGCTGCGTTGCGGGCCGCGCAGGGCATTTTGCTGACGACCTACGCGCGGGCGCAGGCAAGTGGCAGCCATCTCGATCGCGACGAGCTTGTTCAACTGCTCGGCGAGTGCACGGAGCTGTTCAAGTCGCTCGGCGATTACGCCGGGCAGCATGGTGGACAAGCGGCCGACACCACGGGGCAAAGCGCCGTGGCGTCCGCCTTCAAGGGCTGGCAGGCGTCAGGTGGCCAAGCGGTGATGGCGTTCGGCGCACAGGCTGGGTCTGTGAACGTGACGCCGAAGACGCACGTCACCTACGCGGGCGAGAACATCGACCAGGTCGCGCAGCAACACCTTCAACTCATGAGCGGCCGGCGCTTCAACGCGACGGCTGGGCAGGGGATGCAGCTCTTCGCGCGCGGTACGGGCGTCCAGGCAGTCGCGGGCGAAGGCCCCGTATTGCTGCAGGCGCAGGCCGACGCGCTAACGGCGAATGCACAGAAGGGCGTGAAGATCAGTACGAACGAAAACGAAGTATTGGTCACGGCGCCCACGATTCGGCTCGTTGCGGAAGACGGCAGCTATATCAAGATCGGCGCAGGCGTGACGCTCGGCACGAACGGCGATATCAGCTTGTTGTCGGCCTCGCACAAGTGGGGCGGCCCGTCGACCCAGCAGGCGACGAAATCTGCTTTCCATAACGCGCCGACCGATCAGCGGTTTCGATTGCACTACCCCGGCGAGGATGGGCAGACGGCGGTCGCCGCCAATCAGGCGTATCGGATCACGCTCGATGATGGCTGCACGATCGAAGGCAAGAGCGACGCGAGCGGGCTGACCGAGATCGTGAAGGACGATGCGATGCGCATCCTGAAGGTCGACATCCTGAAGCCCGCTCTCTAAGCGGTTAACGGACAAGAAAGGCAACCATGACGAATTCCAGCAACGACTATCACGTGGTGAACCAGGCAGCCGCCGTTACACACGCGAATCGCGCGGGCGACCGTCCGGTGGCGCTGCCTCGTGATTTGCCGGGCATCGTGATCTTCATTCACGGCGTCAACGATCCGGGCGCCGTGTACTCCTTTGTGGAGGAGGGCCTATGCAAGGGGCTGAACGAGCGCTTGTCGAGGGATGACTTGAAGCCGGGCAGTTACGGCGCGGCGTACGAGGCGGCGGCCGGTAAGGACAAATCGCTGAAGACCGAGAAGGACGCGACTCTTCTGAATGACCCCGACCTGTATTTATACCTGCGCGAGGCCGTAGACACTACCCACAGCGGCTTCATTCCGTTCTACTGGGGCTACCGCGCCAGCAGCGACGACATCGCACGCGTGAACAATCCCGGCGACGTGATCAGTCGCGCTGCGGACGCCGACGGCAACCTGATGACGCGTGGACAGTATCAGGACATTCGCGGCAACCGGCTCGACCAACATTTCGCGAAGGGCGGCGGCTTCTTCGCCAACGCGACGAACAACATTCCCGACATGTATGGCGCGGGTTTCAAGGCGGACTGGAAAACGCAGCAAGTGACTAAGAATGCACTGGGCGGCAACTCCATGTATGCGGCCGATGGCCCTGACCGCCGGTACTTCGTCCTTGCGGCGACGCGCCTGGCTAACTTGATCAGCACAATCCGAGCCATCAAACCAAAGGCACTGGCCGATGCCCATGGCCTCGCCCCGCAGCACGAAACGATCACGGTCCTAGGTCACAGCCAGGGCACGATCCTGACGCTGCTGGCCCAGGCGATTCTGAAGCAGAAGAGCCAGCGCTACGCCGACTGCATCATCATGGTCGACACGCCCTACAGCCTGTACCAGACGGACGGCTGCAACCAGACCGGACATGCCAAGCTCAAGACACTGATCGACATCGTCAACGAGGTCACACGCGAGCCATACAGCATCCCGCAACTCGCCGATCTGCTGATCGGACAGGAGAAGCACGGCGGCTGGGCTGGCGCGGGATGGACGCCGACGCAAGGCAAGCGGCTGGACGTCAGCGGCAAAAACTGGATCACGTTCGACGAGCGCGACAACCGCGGCAAGGTGTATCTGTACTTCTGCCCGGAGGACACGGTGGTTGGTCTGAAGAGCATGCACGGTATCGGGACCTTCGGGGTGCCGGACGAGGTTCCGGCTGACGGTGCCGCGCTCACGTCCCCGTCCAAAAAGAAGACGATGGAGGCAATGACGGCCTTGGCGCCAAAACGTTTCTTCCAGCGCATGTGGACGCGCATGGAGCGCGACCACAACGGCGACGGCAAATTCATGAAGGTGTTGGTTGGCCTTAAGCCAGCCCGGGTGCCGGTGCGCGATGCGTTCGAACGTCTGAGCCCTGGGCCGGACGCTGGGGCGTCCATGCTCGGGACGGCGGCGACCATGGGAACGAATGCCGCGCTGCAGGCGAATTTCACGCGCAATGACATCCGGTTCATCAACGCGGAGGAATTGAAGCCGCCGTGCGAGCCGCAGCTATACGGCGGGGAGATCGTTCGCGGTGGCCCTCGGCCAGGGCATGCGGACGTAGCCGGGCAGATGGTGCCCGACGACGTGACGAAAGACGTGGTTCTCGGGAATCAGTACGCAAAGCTGAACTGGATCACGGACTCGCATTCCATGAATCCAGCGGCGGATCTCGAGCAGCGCAAGGCGGCGTTCAATGCGAACCTGGCACCCGATGATCAGTCACAGAACTGGAAGGTCGGCGGAGTGGGCGGCTTTGCGATCCTACGCGAGGAAACGCCGAATGAGGCTCGCAAGCGAATGGCGCGTGACCCGGCCGCCTATGAGGTAAACAACTACCATTCGGCGGTGCTGCATAGCGTGGAAAATCACCGATGGGTTACGGCGATGGACGTGGCGATAGGGCAGGCGGTCACGCTGGACGATCCGGTGTGGCGGGAGTTGCTGGTGTTGATCGCGGACTGGAAGATGGACCGGGCCGCGCTGAAAAAAAT
Source organism: Trinickia acidisoli (assembly GCF_017315725.1). Taxonomy (NCBI): domain Bacteria; kingdom Pseudomonadati; phylum Pseudomonadota; class Betaproteobacteria; order Burkholderiales; family Burkholderiaceae; genus Trinickia; species Trinickia acidisoli. The sequence goes on along the minus strand of NZ_JAFLRG010000001.1, from coordinate 3,910,547 downwards.
CAAGGACAACGCCAATTACGGACGCTTGCCTGCGGAAACCACGACCCTGGTCGAAGCCTGCAAGGATTACTACCAGAACGGTACGTTTCCCGAAGGATTGGTTTCGAGTACGCCGCCCGATCTGGTGACGAGCGAGTTGACGCCGAAGGCCGACGCTGCGCGCCAGCAAGCCGTCTCGGAGCAAATTGCCAACGAGCAGCGCTTCCACCAGAACCAGATGGCGCAGAGCTGGGGCTCGTTGGGAGGGAAGTGGTGAAGCTGCGTATCTGGCCTTACGCGACAGCCTTGGTATTGCTGTCGATCATCTGGACCGTCTACGTGATGGCGGAACACTACAGTTACTGGCGGGACACAGGAGTGGAAATGCCGGGCATGGTGAGCAGTATTCGGAATGGTGTGCTGGTGGTGTCGGCGCTGGTCGTCGTGGTCTTTGGGGCGAGTCTTGCGTGGCTGCACCGATCAGCGGCCGCATCAGGCGCTTCCGGCTTGTCCCCGGCGGTGCAGCAGAAGGCGCAATTGGCCACGGCATCGGGCTTCAATGGTTCGCCGGCGATGCTGTCAGGGACCGGGGCGGACTTCGTGCTCGAAGTGCGGGGGGTAGGTATCGTGACTGGCGACTTTACCAATCGAGAGATCTGGCAGCGTATCGAGGCCAAGGCGAACAACCACGTAACGTATCTTTCGCAAGATCCCGAGGACTATCCGGGTAACGACGATGCGCGGCTCACCAATTTGCAGGTTGCTACCACGACGGCCTTTCTATTCGGAGCTGGCCACGCGATTGATCGCTGGCCGGTGCCAGCAATTGCCTGGGGGCCACCGAAGGACAAGGCAAACGCGGATCGCGCAGCGATGGCTATTGCAGGTGGCCGCCAAGACGCAGGCCTGGGTGTGACGCTGTTCCTGTGGCAGGACGATGCCAACACGAATGACGGCACGGCCATGATCGACGAGCTGTTCCAGTTCTTCGATGCGCACCCGGACGTGCCCGCTGCATTGGTATACAGCGAAGACGGTTCATTGACGCGAAAATTCCTGGGTCCTCCCGGCAGCGGTGGCCCGCCGGTGATGAGGCACATCATCCCGGCCATGCCCGACAGCATCAGTGCATTGCTGGTGACCCGCTCGGACCGCGTCGACCGGTTGATCCGGCCGTTTGCCGTCGAGCAGTCGGCAGGTATCAACAAAACGAATACCGAGTACGACATCATCAAGCTGTGGAATTTCTACTGGTCACTGAATGATGATCGCGGTCCGGACAGTTTCAACGCGCAATTCGAGAAGAGCGAGAAAGACGCAGGTGTGACTTACCCGACGTCGCTTGGCGTCATGTCGTCGAGTTGGTGGCAAGCCCGCCTTCCCGAACTCTGGAAGACCCTGAGCAACCAAGGCCCTGGCCAATTCACCCCGACGCCCTATATCCCCGTGCGCTGGACGACCTGGCAGCTCAAGCAGTTCGACAACGCCCCATTGTTCGGATACCTGCACCGCCCGGTGGACGTCAAGCTCACCGACGATCACGGACGACCGCTGAAGACCACGCAGCAGACCGACGCACTGAAGGCCGGATGGGCCGAGGCGGTCGCGACGCTGCCCGGCGGTCAGGAACCGAAGCGCGTGTTCTACGACACGACGGGCGCCCGTCAATGGGCGATCCCGCTGAACCAGGCGTTGGTGCAGATGGGCAGCACGGCGCCGAACCTCGATGACGTGAAGGAGGGTTACGACATTGGCGCGCGGATCGGCAACACGGGCGTGAGTTCTCCACTGGTGCAGATCGGTCTCGGCCTGATTGCGAGCTACGACGACGGCGGCGCCAGCGCGACAGTGAACCGGCGTCCGAACGGAACGGCAAGCATCGTGATGGTGAGTCCGCCCGACGCGTCGGTGAAAGCGGCATGGTCGCAAAAGCGAAACGGCGCCGACCCATTCCAGTTGAGGCCATGATGCGCGGCGTAATTCGCATCGGCGACTCGACATCGCACGGCGGAAAAGTCCAGACTGGGCGAGAAAAATCGACGGTCATGGGCCGTGCCGTCGCGTGCATCGGCGACAAGTGCTCGTGCCCAATGAACGGCCACGACCACTGCGTGATCGTCGAAGGCGATCCGAACGTCATGATCGATGGGCAGGCGGTTGCATTCGACGGCCACAAGACATCCTGCGGCGCGACGCTGATTTCAAGCGTGCCGTCGTCTGGACGGGTATGACTCGATGGACGACCTACTTCCTGACTATGAGAGTGAGCTCGCCTTGCTGCGCCGTTCGCTCGGCGAATTCGCACAACGCTATCCGAAGGCGGCCGCCCGGCTCGCCATTGCGGGCGAACGATCCGAAGACCCGCATGTCGAGCGGCTCATTCAGTCGGCCGCATTGCTCAACGCGAGGGTAAGCGCGCGCCTCACCGACAATTACCCCGAACTGCCAACCGCGATGCTCGAGATTCTCGATTCCGAGTATCTACGGCCTTTCCCCTCCTGTTCCATCGCGCACTTCGAGGGCACCGGGGCGATTTCGAAACTGACGAATCCCCTAACTATCAAACGCGGCGTCGAACTGAAAGCCCGGATAGGCGAGTATCTATTTCGAACGATCTACGACGTGGTGTTCGCTCCATTGCGAATAACCGACGCGCGCTACACGCCGGCTACCCTTGCGCCCGCCAATGTCCGGCTGCACGAAAACACGACGGCCATCGTTTCGATCACGTTCGCGGCGCATGCGGTGCTCGGTAGTGGCGTGCCCGATCGCGTACGCGTCTTCGTCGATGGTGACCGTCGCATGGTGGCGGCGACGATCGATACGCTCTTGCTGCGCACGTCAAATGCATTCGTCGAGGCCGAAGGGTGCGGAACATGGATTGCACTGGATGCTGTGCCAGTATCGGCTTGCGGCTTTGACCTCGACGAGGCATTGATTGAACGGCGCGACGACAATCAATCGCGGTTTCGAATCTTGCTCGAATACTTTTCCTTTCCGGAAAAGTTCGATTTCCTCCACGTCGATCTATCGGCGCTAATTCGTACCGCTGGCCCCTGCCGCAGTGTGACGCTGCATCTTCCGATCAGAGACCTATCGCGCGACAGCGCGCCCGCTCAACGACTGCAAGCCCTCGACGCGACGCACTTCAAGCTGTTCTGCACGCCGGTCATCAATCTATTCAGTTCATCGTCGGAGCCGCTTCCGCTCGAGAAGGTGGAGTTCCCGGTGTTCCCGATCGTGCCGAGCGCACTGAACGCATCTGAGGTTTCGTCTTATCGAGTCGATGCGGTCCGGTTGACGGAGGACATGCCCAAAGGTACCGTTGCCCGAGAAATAGAGCCCTACCATTCCTTCGCGCACCACGTGACGCAGCATGCATCGACAGCCTATTGGCTCGCGGAGCGCGACGACCGGCTTGCCGAGTTCCTGCCGGGTCGGGATATGCTGCTTTCGCTCGTCGATGGGAACGGCCAGTTGACTTCCGTGCATGGGAAACAGATCGACATGGATCTGACCTGCACCAACGGCAACTTGCCTTCGAGCATGCGAGTCGGAGACTCAAAAGGGGATTTGGTCTACGCGAGCGAGACCCTGACCGGGCGCATATCGATGTTGCGCTTGCCTACGGAAAGCGTCGCACGACCGAACGCGCAGCGTCAGTTGTGGGGCGTCGTCGGAATGCTGTCGGCGGGAGCGCTGAGTTTGACTCAAGCGGGCTTGCCGGCATTCAAGCAACTCATGGCGGCTCATGTGTCTTCGCGCTCATCAGGCGCGATGCGGCATATCGACAGTATGACGTACCTCGCCCGCGAATCCGTCCTCGAATGGGTGCAGATGGAGCCGCAGCCGATGTTGGTGCGCGGTATCCGTGTCCGTTTGGCGGTCGATGAGGCGCGGCTCGTCGACTGTGTGATCAGCGCGTTTGCTCGCATGATCGAGAGCGTCCTGCGGTACTTCGCACCGGAAAACAGTTTCGTGCAACTTCTTCTCATATCGCAGAACGGCGTGCGGTTGTTCGAGGGCCGGCCGTTGCCCGGCGAGGTGGCGCTCATCTGACGGTGGATAACCACAGCCACCCGCAATGGGTCAACGCGTGGCCGATACCTCATCTAAGGGCTCACAGGTATCACGAGCACCGCACGACGCGCGGCTCGGCCCGTCTGCGCAGCGCCCGACTCGACGTCTCGCGCTTTCCCGCACCTATATGCGCCGCCACCCGGTATTCATGGCCGAGCGCGGTCGCCTCGGCATACCTGAGAGCATGTCGGGTTAAATTTCTTTCGATTTGCTTTCGCTTTTCTGCGACGTTGCGGCCAACCTGGCAGGTCGGGGAAATGACATGCAGCAATTGGGGCTGCTTTATCAGCATTTCCTCTTAAAGAGAACGCGAACGGCAACCGAAAGGCAACCAAGTCGCCTGTAGCCGCCGCGCGGGGCCGATCAAAAAGTCCCATCGAATCTAGTTTTTGTATAGGGACGCGTCCTGCGCACTCCCCTATCTTTACGTCAACACGATGCGATGCCCGCCGCCGATGCGCTCGCCGTATCGGCAGACGATGATTCGAAGGAGATGAAGTTGACCAAGAAAGTCCCGCTCAAGATCGCAATCGCTGAGCATCCGCACACATCGGCTATTCGGGACGGATCGATTCCGATCGAAGGCGTGGACGCCGAATTCGTCACCGTCAAGCCGCAGATCGGCGCGTTCCGCCGGATGGTGCGCGACGTCGAATTCGACGTTTGCGAACTGGCCCCGACGACTTACATCATCGCGCGCGCCTACGGTGCCCCCTTCGTTGCGCTGCCGATTTTCGTGGTGCGCCGTTTCCATCACAGCGGCCTGCTCGTGCGCCCGGGCGCGGGCATTAGGAGTCCTAAGGATCTCGAAGGCAAGAAAGTGGGCGTGCGCGCCTATTCGGTCACGACGGGCGTATGGACGCGCCAGGTGCTCATCGACGAGTTCGGGCTCGATTCGTCCAAGGTGACCTGGGTCGTCGACGACGAGGAACACGTCACGCAACTGAAACTGCCGGCGAACGTCATCCACGCGCCGCAAGGCCGCTCGCTGGCGGACATGATGGCCGACGGTGAGTTGTCCGCGGGCTTTGCCGCGGCCGCCGGCATCGGGCGGACCGGTGCGCCGACGGGCGGCTGGAAGGAAGTCGAAGCCGATTACCCCGATCTGCTGCCGAACGCCGCGGAGCTCGAGGCCGAGTACTACGGGCGCACCGGCGTCTATCCGATGCACGGCACGATCGTCGTCAAGGACGCGGTTCTCGCCGAGCATCCGTGGATCGCCCAATCGATCTTCGATGCGTTCGCGCAAGCGAAGAAGGAATGGCTCGCCCGTCTGGATGCCGGCGAGGCGCAAAGCGCGAGCGACAAGAAGTACCTCGAGCTGCGCAAGATCGTCGGACACGACCCGCTGCCGTACGGCCTTGCCGAGAATCTGAAGACGATCGAAGCGCTGGAGGCCACCGCATTCAAGCAGGCGCTTACGCCACGTCGGATGTCGATCGGCGAATTGTTCGTCGAGCCCCTGGCTCGCTGACCCGAACGGAGCAAGCATGATCATCGATTGTCATGGCCACTTCACGACCGTTCCCGCGTCGTTCCGCGCTTGGCGCGCGAAGCAGGTCGAGTTCGCGAACGATCCGGCCAATGCGCCGTCGCGCGATGGCGCCTACGTGAGCGACGACCAGATTCGAGAAGCGATCGGCAACGGTCAGTTGAAGCTGCAGCGCGAACGCGGCAGCGACCTCACGCTGTTTTCTCCGATCGCGGGGTTGATGAGCCATCACCTGGGCAACGAGCGGACGAGTCTGGAATGGGCCGAGGTGTCGAACGACCTCGTCTATCGCGTGACAGAGCTTTATCCCGACAACTTCGCGCCGGTTTGCCAACTGCCGCAATCGCCGGGCGCCGCGCCCGCGAACAGCATCGCCGAGTTGCGTCGCTGCGTCGAACAAATGGGTTTCGTCGGCTGCAATTTGAATCCCGATCCGACGGGCGGCTACTGGAGCGGCAAGCCGATGACCGATCGCGAGTGGTATCCGCTCTATGAAGCATTGGTCGATCTCGACGTGCCGGCGATGATTCACGTGGCCGCATCGTGCAATCCGTGCTTTCACGGGACGGGTGCCCATTATCTGAATGCCGATACGTCGGTGTTCATGCAACTGCTGCAATCGGACGTGTTCAAGGACTTCCCGACGCTGCGCCTCGTGATTCCCCACGGCGGCGGCGCGGTGCCGTATCACTGGGGACGCTATCGCGGCATGTCGCTCGAGATGCGCGAGCGGCCCCTCGAAGGCTTGCTCGATAACGTCTTCTTCGATTCCTGCGTCTATCACCAGCCCGGCGTGGAATTGCTGACCAAGGTCATCCCCGCGGACAACGTGTTGTTCGGTTCGGAAATGATCGGCGCGGTGCGCGGCAAGGACCCCTCGACGGGACAGTACTTCGACGACACGAAGCGCTACATCGACGCCTGCCCGGCACTGACGGACGAAGATCGCTTCAAGATCTTCGAGGGCAACGCCCGGCGCGTGTATCCGCGTCTCGATGCGCGCCTGAAAGCGCGCGGCCAATGAGATCCGGGTACGCCCCGCGCAATTGACAAGGACAGAGGCATTCATGTCGTCTTCAATCGTTGATATTCATCCTCACATCATTTCGGACGATGAGGGCCGCTATCCGCCGGCACCTTTGTTCGGCACACGCTCGGAGTGGTCGAAGGAGCGTCCGACGACGGTCGAAACGCTGATCGCGTCGATGGACGCGGCCGGCGTCGCCAAGGCGGCGGTCGTGCATTCGTCGACGACCTATGGGTTCGACAACAGCTACGTCGTCGACGGTTGTGCGAAGTATTCGGATCGGCTGGCGGCCGTCGGTTCGGTCGACGTGCTGCAGCCCGACGCGCCGGCGCGCATTCGCGGTTGGGTCGAACGTGGCCTCGCCGGCCTGCGGCTCTTCACCGGCGGCAGTACGAAAGAGTTCGACCCGAGCGAGCTCGACGATCCGCGCGCGTTTCCCGCTTGGGAGCTGTGTGCGGAACTCGGCCTGCCGATGTGCATCCAGACGGGGCCGATCGGTCTGCCGCAAGTGACCGCACTCGCGCGACGGTTTCCGACGGTGCCGATCATTCTCGATCACCTCGGACGTCCTGAGGTTGCCGACGGCGCGCCGTACGCGAAAGCGCAAAGCCTGTTCGATCTCGCGCCGCTCGAGAACGTCTATCTCAAGCTCACGCCGCGCATTTTCGGTGATGTGAAGAAGGAGAAGGCGAGCGCTGAAACATTCTTCCCGCGTGTGGTGGAAGCGTTCGGCGCGCAGCGGATGGCCTGGGGCTCGAACTTCCCGACTTCACCTGGGACGCTCGCCGAGATTTTCGCGACGGCCCAGGCGGGGTTGCGAAGCTTGAGCGAGGAAGACCGTGCATGGATTTTCGGCAAGACGGCATTGCGGTTGTATCCGGCGCTCGCTTGACGCTCCGCGCGCGTTAGCGCACACGCACTCGACGGGGAATGTTCCATTCGAGTGCTTCGTAGGTTGAATGAAGTCGCACCAAGCAGACAGGAAGATGGAGACGAGCAAATCAGCAGGACTTGGCAATGCGGGCCGATGGGTGATTCTGGCCCTTCTTGCGATCGGCGTGCTCACGTCTTTCGTCGATCGCACCAGCATTTCCACCGTGTTGGCGGACGCCAACTTCATTCAGCGTTTCGGGCTGACGAACATCCAGCGCGGCTGGATCAATGCCGCGTTCTTCTGGTCGTACGGTGCGTTCCAGATCCCGATGGGATGGGTGGCCGACCGCTATGGCGTGAAGTGGCCGTACGCCATCTGTTTCGGGTTCTGGTGTTTGGCGACGGCGTTGATGGGTACGGTAACGACCGTCGAAGCGCTCGTCCTGATGCGCCTCATCATCGGCGTTTGTGAAGCGATCGTCATTCCCGCTAGCTATCGCTGGATTCGCAACAACTTCGACGAAAGCAACAACGGCCTGGCCGTCGGCCTGCTGGCGATGGGCAACAAGTTCGGCCCCGCGCTCGGCGCGCCGCTCGTCGCGTGGTTCATCGTCAATTACTCATGGAAGGCGATGTTCGTCGCGACCGGCCTCGTCGGGCTGCTTTGGCTCGTGCCTTGGCTGCTGATGGTGCGCAACGATTTGCCGTCGGCCACCGAACTGAAAACAGCCGATCGCCGCGCGCGCTCCGTGGGCCTGACCAGCATCCTCGCGAGCCCGGTGGTGTGGGGCGGCTTGATTACCAACTTCTGCTACGGCTATTTCACGTTTTTCTGCATGACGTGGATGCCCGCGTATCTCGTCGAGCAGCATGGACTGTCGATCGCCAAGTCGGGGATCTACACGTTCTTCAGCTTTGCGGGTATCGCGATCGTCGCGGCCGTCGCCGGATGGGCGGCGGACCGCATCATCGCTCGAGGACACAACGCGATCGCCGTGCGCAAAGCGTTCATCATCGCGGGCTTCGTCGGCGGCTGCACCGTATTGCTCGGCGCGTATGCGCATTCGCTCGAAGTCGCGCTGTTCTGGAACGTCACGTCGCTATCGCTGCTCGGTTTGACGACGGCGAACAACCTCGCCCTGTCGCGCCTGACGTTGATCCCCAAACAAGCGATCGGTCTCGTCACCGGCGTGCAGCAAGTCGCCACGAGCCTGGCGGGCGGCGTCGCGGCAAGCCTATCGGGCTGGCTGCTCCACGTCGGCAAGAGCTATGACCTGCCGATGAACATGATCTTTCTGTTCCTTGTGATCGGCGCGGCGGCAACCGCGATCCTCTATCGACCCGAGTGGGCCCCGAAGGTGGGCGAACTCGATGAGTCCCATGCCGCGAGCGTCGCGGCCAACAAGTAGACGTTGTATCGCGCCCGACCGGACGCATGACGGCATGCGCGGGCGAACGATTCGAATTCCGACGAGATAGTGACTGGAAGACTCATACATGGCGAAGATCGTATTCGGGATGGCGGTGCCCCACAGCGGCATGCTCGGACAAGCCCCGGAGGACTGGCTCAAGAACGGCGAGCGGGACCGCAATAATTCGGAACTGTGGTATCGCAACCGGACCTGGACCTATCCCGAGCTCGAAGCCCATCGGGGCGCGGCGTTCGAGAAGTACCTGACGCTCGAGGAGCGCACCGCGCGCGCGGCACGCTGCCGCGCCGCGCTCGACAAGATGGCGGTCGCTTATCGCGAGGCGCGCGTCGACGTGGCAATCATTCTCGGCAAAGATCAAAAAGAGATCTTCACAGATCTCTCTCCGTCGATCGCGATCTACACGGGCGAGGAAGTGCACAACGGGCCGCCGCAGCGCCCCGTCTATGCGCCCGATCGTCACGTGACCCATCGCTGCCATCCGCAGCTCGCCAACTACTTGATCCAGTACTTCCAGCGCGAAGACTTCGATCTGTCGGATCTCTTCGCTTGGCCCGACAACGTGTGGATGAAGCCGCTGCCCGAGTATCCGGTCGTGCCGCATGCCTATAGCTTCGTCTATCACCAGATCATGGACGACAATCCGCCGCCGCACGTGCCCGTGATCATGAACTGCTTCTATCCGCCGACGCAGCCGTCGATGTCGCGTTGCATCGAATTCGGCCGCGTGTTGCGCGATGCGATTGCCGCCTGGCCCGAAGACGTGCGGGTCGGCATCTTCGCTTCGGGCGGGTTGTCCCACTTCGTCAATGACGAAGAGTTCGACCGCAGCATCATGAAGATGCTGGCCAGCTACGACTACGACTCGCTCGCCGCCGTGGACGAGCGTTCGTATCAGTCGGGCACGTCCGAGATCAAGCTCTACGTCAGCGTGATGAAGGCCGTTCAGGACACGGGCGCTGAGATGACGCTCGTCGATTACGTCCCATGCTGGCGCACGCCCGCGGGTACCGGCGAAGGCATGGGCTTCATGTATTGGAAAGCGGCCGACTGAATCGAGCCGCGCCGGCGCAACCAACGAGAGAGACATCGCATGAGCGATACCCGCCTGAACAGCATCATCCGCGCTTTCGAATCGGGGAAGGTCGCGCACGCGGCCTTCTCCAAGCTCGACAAGCAGACTGCCATCGAGATGAGCGATTCGCCCTATGACGGCATCGTCTTCGAGATGGAGCACAACCCCTACGACGTGAGCGCGCTCGGCGATGCGCTGCAGTACATGCTGAGCCGCAAGCAGATCGCCGAGTCCGGGTCGGTCGCGCCCAAAGTGACGCCGCTCGCACGCATTCCGGCCAACGGCGTCGAAATGAATCAGAGTTTTGCCAAGCAGGTGCTCGATCGCGGCGCCTATGGCGTGATTTGGCCGCACGTGGCGACTGTCGAACAGGCTTACAACGCCGTTGCGTCCTGTCGTTACGCTCGCCCGAAGAACGCTCCGCTGTACGAGCCGAAAGGCGTGCGCGGCGACGGCCCGGCGAACGCCGCGCGCTACTGGGGCTTGAGCATGGCCGAGTACTACGCGAAGGCCGACGTCTGGCCGCTGGTGCCGCAAGGCGAAATTCTCGTCGGCCTCATGTGCGAGAGCACGCAGGCCATCGAGAATCTG